>NZ_SRIC01000405.1 GCF_004684775.1 Streptomyces sp. MZ04 | reverse complement strand
GCTCCGCCCCCAGCCCCCCCTACAAGATCTCCTCGACGCAGCCGCTAGTGCGCTGCCGACTCCCAGTCGTCCCCGACGCCCACCGAGACGTCCAGCGGTGCCCGCAGTGACACCGCTCCCGCCATCTCCCGGCGGACGATCTCCTCGGCCTTCGCGCGCTCGCCCGGGGCGATTTCCAGGACGATTTCGTCGTGGACCTGGAGCAGCATTCGCGACTTCAGCTTCGCCTTCGTCAGGGCGGTGTCCACGTTCAGCATGGCGATCTTGACGATGTCGGCGGCCGTGCCCTGGATCGGGGCGTTCAGGGCCATCCGCTCGGCCATCTCGCGGCGCTGGCGGTTGTCGCTGTTGAGGTCCGGGAGGTAGCGGCGGCGGCCCAGCATCGTCTCCGTGTAGCCCGTGGCGCGGGCCTCGTCGACGGCTCGGCGCAGATAGTCGCGTACGCCGCCGAAGCGCTCGAAGTACGTGTCCATCAGCGAACGGGCCTCGCCCGCCTCGATGTTGAGCTGCTGGGAGAGGCCGAAGGCGGAGAGGCCGTACGCCAGGCCGTACGACATGGCCTTGATCTTGCGGCGCATCTCGGCGTCGACGTCCGCGCGCTCCACGCCGAACACCTGCGAGGCGACCGTGGTGTGCAGGTCCTCGCCCGAGGTGAACGCCTCCAGGAGGCCCTCGTCCTCGGAGAGGTGCGCCATCACGCGCAGTTCGATCTGGCTGTAGTCCGCGGTCATGAGCGACTCGAAGCCTTCGCCGACCACGAAGCCGCGGCGGATCGCCCGGCCCTCGTCCGTGCGGACCGGGATGTTCTGCAGGTTCGGGTCCGTGGAGGACAGACGGCCCGTCGCCGCCACCGTCTGGTTGAAGGTGGTGTGGATGCGGGCGTCCGCGGCGATCGTCTTGATCAGGCCCTCGACCGTGACCCGGAGCTTCGCCTGCTCGCGGTGGCGCAGCATGATGACCGGCAGTTCGTTCTCGGTCTGGGAGGCCAGCCAGGCCAGGGCGTCCGCGTCCGTGGTGTAGCCGGTCTTGGTCTTCTTCGTCTTGGGGAGGTTCAGCTCTCCGAAGAGGACTTCCTGGAGCTGCTTGGGCGAGCCCAGGTTGAACTCGTGCCCGGCCGCCTCGTGCGCCTCCTTCACCGCCTGCTGCACCGCGCCCGCGAACTGCTGCTCCATCGCCTCCAGATGGGCGCGGTCGGCCGCGATGCCGTGCCGCTCCAGGCGGGCCAGGAGGGTGGAGGTGGGCAGTTCGACGTCCTTGAGGAGGTCGGCCGCGCCGACCTCCTGGAGCCGCTCGCCGAAGGCCGTGCCCAGGTCGAGGATCGTGCGGGCCTGCGCCATCAGCGACTCGGCCTCGGCCTGGTCGTCCTCCTCCGTACCGAAGGCGAGCTGTCCGTCGGCCGCCGAGGCGGGCGCGAGCTCACGGCCCAGGTACTCCAGGGACAGGGCGTCGAGGGCGAAGGAGCGGCGGCCCGGCTTCACCAGGTACGCGGCGAGCGCGGTGTCCATGGCTACGCCGTCCACGGTCCAGCCGTGCTCGGGGAAGACCCGCATCGCACCCTTGGCGTTGTGCAGGACCTTGGGCTTGTCGGGGTCGGAGATCCAGGCCGCGAACGCGTTCTCGTCGGCCTCGTCCAGACGGGACGGGTCGAACCAGGCCGCCGCTCCCCCGGCCGCCGCGACGGCCACCTCGGTCACCGAGCCCGTGCCGAGCTGCCAGGTGTCGACCGTGGCCACGCCCAGGACCGCCGTGCCGTGCTCGGTGAGCCAGGGGGCGAGCTCGCCCGCGCCGAGCACCGTGCCGTCCAGCTCCACGCCGGGCTCGGCCGGGGTCTCCTCGGCCTCCTCCGCGCCGGGGTCCACGGCGAGGAGACGCTCGCGCAGCGAGGGGTTACGGATCTCCAGGGTGTCCAGGACCATGGCCAGCGCCGTGCGGTCGTACGGAGCGCGCTCGAGATCGGTGACCGTCTTGGGGAGCTCGACGTCACGCACCATCTCCGTGAGCCGGCGGTTCAGCTTCACCGCGTCCAGGTGGTCGCGGAAGTTCTGCCCGGCCTTGCCCTTGACCTCCTCGGCGCGCTCGACCAGGTCGGCGAAGGAACCGAACTGGTTGATCCACTTCGCGGCGGTCTTCTCGCCGACGCCCGGGATGCCGGGGAGGTTGTCCGACGGGTCGCCGCGCAGGGCCGCGAAGTCGGGGTACTGGCTGGGCGTGAGGCCGTACTTCTCCTGGACCTTCTCCGGGGTGAAGCGGGTCAGCTCGGAGACACCCTTGGTGGGGTAGAGCACCGTCACGTGGTCGGTGATCAGCTGGAAGGAGTCGCGGTCGCCGGTGACGATCAGGACCTCGAAGCCGGCCTCCTCGGCCTGGGTGGCGAGCGTGGCGATCACGTCGTCCGCCTCGAAGCCGTCCACCGCGAAACGCACCGCGTGCATCGCGTCGAGCATCTCGCCGATCAGCTCGACCTGACCCTTGAACTCGTCCGGGGTCTTGGAGCGGTTCGCCTTGTACTCCGGGAACTCCGAGGAGCGCCACGTCTTGCGCGAGACGTCGAAGGCCACCGCGAAGTGCGTGGGCGCCTCGTCGCGCAGCGTGTTCGCCAGCATCGACGCGAAGCCGTAGATCGCGTTCGTCGGCTGGCCCGTCGCGGTCGTGAAGTTCTCCGCGGGCAGCGCGAAGAACGCCCGGTACGCCAGGGAATGCCCGTCCATGAGGAGCAGGCGCGGACGCTGCTCGCCACTCGGCTTCGTCGCGGTCTCGGACTTCTTCTTCGCTGCTTTTTCTGCCACGTCCCCGATCCTGCCACGCCCCACTGACAGTCAGGCCCAACCCTCACCCGCGACCGCGCTGTCACTGTCGCGTGGGAGGATCGAAGACGTAGCTCACGCACGTGCTCGAAGGGGAGCCGACCATGGCAAGGAAGTCGCCCAAGGGTGATCCGGTCCAGGACGCGCCGCAGGTCGCGGAGGTGCAGCACGCCGCGGCGGGCCTTCCCGCCATCGGCCATTCGCTGCGCATGGCCCAGCAGCAGATGGGTGTGCGCCGCACGACGCTGACCCTGCTCCGGGTCAATCAGAAAGACGGCTTCGACTGCCCCGGCTGTGCCTGGCCCGAGCCGGACCACCGGCACACGTTCGAGTTCTGCGAGAACGGCGCGAAGGCGGTCGCCGAGGAGGCCACGCTGCGCCGTGTCACCCCCGACTTCTTCGCCGCGCACCCCGTCGCGGACCTCGCGACGCGCAGTGGGTACTGGCTGGGGCAGCAGGGCCGCCTCACCCACCCCATGTATCTGGCGGAGGGCGCCGAGCGGTACGAACCGGTCTCCTGGGAGCGGGCCTTCGACATCGTCGCCGAGGAACTCGCGGCGCTGGACAGCCCGGACGAGTCCGTCTACTACACCTCGGGCCGCACCAGCAACGAAGCGGCGTTCCTGTACCAGCTGTTCGCGCGCGAGCTGGGCACCAACAACCTGCCCGACTGTTCGAACATGTGCCATGAGTCGTCGGGCTCCGCGCTCACGGAGACCATCGGCATCGGCAAGGGCAGCGTCCTCCTGGAGGACCTCTACAAGTCGGATCTGATCATCGTCGCCGGTCAGAACCCGGGCACGAACCATCCGCGCATGCTCTCCGCCCTGGAGAAGGCGAAGCGCAACGGCGCGAAGATCATCACGGTCAATCCGCTGCCCGAGGCGGGCCTGGAGCGCTTCAAGGACCCGCAGACCGCGCAGGGCATGCTCAAGGGCACCACCCTCACCGATCTCTTCCTGCAGATCCGCCTCGGTGGCGACCAGGCCCTGTTCCGGCTCCTCAACAAGCTGATCCTCGCCGAGTCTGATAGTGCCTCCGGCGCGGGCTCCGGTGCCGTGGACGAGGAGTTCATCCGCGAACACACCCATGGGTACGAGGAGTTCGCCGAGGCCGCGCGGGACGCCGACTGGGACGAGACGCTCGCCGCGACCGGCCTCGGCCGCGAGCGCATCGAGGAAGCCCTCGCCATGGTGCTCGCCTCAAAGCGCACCGTCGTGTGCTGGGCGATGGGCCTGACCCAGCACAAGCACGCCGTGCCGACGATCCGCGAGGTCGTCAACTTCCTTCTGCTGCGCGGCAACATCGGCCGCCCCGGCGCGGGCGTGTGCCCGGTGCGCGGGCACTCCAACGTGCAGGGCGACCGCACGATGGGCATCTTCGAGCGGCCCGCGCCCGCCTTCCTGGACGCCCTGGAGAAGGAGTTCGGCTTCGCGCCGCCCCGCGAGCACGGCCTGGACGTCGTCCGCGCCATCAAGGCACTGCGGGACGGCGAGGCGAAGGTCTTCTTCGCGATGGGCGGCAACTTCGTGGCGGCGTCGCCCGACACGGAGGTGACGGAGGCGGCGATGCGCAAGGCCCGCCTGACCGTGCACGTCTCGACGAAGCTGAACCGTTCGCACACCGTCACGGGCGCGCGGGCGCTGATCCTGCCGACGCTGGGGCGCACCGAGCGGGACATCCAGAGTAGTGGCGAGCAGTTCGTGACCGTCGAGGACTCCATGGGCATGGTGCACGCCTCGCGCGGCCGCCTCGAGCCCGCGAGCCCGCATCTGCTGTCCGAGCCCGCCATCGTGTGCCGCCTGGCCCGCCGCGTCCTCGGCGCCGAATCGGCCACCCCCTGGGAGGAGTTCGAGAAGGACTACGCCACGGTGCGCGACCGCATCGCGCGCGTGATCCCCGGCTTCGAGGACTTCAACGCGCGCGTGGCGGACCCCGCGGGCTTCACCCTGCCGCACGCCCCGCGCGACGAGCGCCGCTTCCCCACGGCGACCGGCAAGGCCAACTTCACCGCGGCGCCGGTCGAGTTCCCCGCCGTCCCGAAGGGACGGCTGCTGCTGCAGACGCTGCGCTCGCACGACCAGTACAACACCACGATCTACGGCCTGGACGACCGCTACCGCGGCATCAAGAACGGCCGCCGGGTCGTCCTGGTCAACCCCGACGACGCCCGCGAGCTGAGCCTCGCCGACGGGTCGTACGCGGACCTCGTCAGCGAGTGGAAGGACGGCGTGGAGCGGCGGGCACCCGGCTTCCGGATCGTGCACTATCCGACGGCCCGGGGCTGCGCGGCGGCGTACTACCCGGAGACGAACGTGCTGATCCCGCTGGACGCGACCGCCGACACCAGCAACACCCCTGCCAGCAAGTCCGTCGTCGTACGCCTGGAACAATCGGGTACCGACTGAGCGTTCGCTCAGCGACAACCGAGCACCACGAACGGAGCAGGGCCCCATGGGCGAGCAGCACGACGTGAAGTTCCCGCAAGAGGTCATCGACGAGTACGCCGCGCTCGGCGTCGACCTGCCCGCCCTGTTCTCCGCGGGCGACCTGGGCAACCGGATGGGCGTCCAGATCCTCGAGGCCTCCGCCGACCGTGTCGTCGGCACCATGCCGGTCGAGGGCAACACCCAGCCCTACGGCCTGCTGCACGGCGGCGCCTCCGCGGTACTCGCCGAGACCCTCGGCTCGGTGGGCTCGATGCTGCACGGCGGCAGCACGAAGCTCGCCGTCGGCGTCGACCTGAACTGCACGCACCACCGCGGCGCCCGCTCGGGCCTGGTCACGGGCGTGGCGACACCCGTGCACCGGGGCCGCTCCACGGCGACGTACGAGATCGTCATCACCGACGAGCAGGACAAGCGGGTGTGCACCGCGCGGCTGACGTGCCTGCTGCGCGACGTGGAGCCCAACGGCTCCGCCGGGTAAGCCGGTTGAGGGCGGGCGCACCTCCACTGGATCAGGCGCGCCCCACGCATTGTCGGAGCGCACGGCTCCGGTCTAGCGTCGGTGCATGAGGCACCGGAAGCAGCTCTGTGCGCTCGCCGTCACCACCCTCCTGGCCGCCACACCCGGTGTCACCGGATGCGGAGGCTCCGCTCCCACCGAGCCCACCGACACCGCGAGCCCCGGCAGGACCC
>NZ_SRIC01000404.1 GCF_004684775.1 Streptomyces sp. MZ04 | reverse complement strand
CCCACCCCGCCGACCCCGTCCACGCAGCGGCCGTCCACGCCGTCCGGGCCCAGCACACCCGGGGGCGGCACCCTGCCGCCCTCGCAGCAGGACCCCGGCCAGGAGACCGGCCCCGACACCTCTGTGACCAGCGAACCCGGCACTCTCGAGAGCTGAGCGTGCGCGCTCGGGCCCGACAGCGAAGAATCATGAAGTGTCATGACGCCCACGTCACTGCCGGACGGCTGGCCAGCGGACCCGCGGCCGATCCTGGCGCTCAACCGGACAGGCTGCTTCGACTGGGACCTCGACAGCGGCCTGATGCATCTGGACGCCGCGGGCCTGGAGGTCTTCGACCTGCGGGCCGACGAGTACGACGGCCATCCGGAGAGCCTGGCCGTGCGGGTCCCGCCGATCGAGGCGCACCGCCTGGACGCGTACGTCTCGCACGCGCTCAAGGACGGCAGCCGGTCCTACGGCATCTACTTCCGCATCCGGCCGCGCGACGGCGGGCTGCGCTGGACGCACACCCAGGGGCACATCGAACGCGACGCCACGGGCCGCCCGCGCCGCATCGTCGGTATCGTCCGCGACGCCACACAGGAACTGGGCGACAGCACGGCACGGCGCGAGCGCGCCGACGAGGAGGAGGACCGGCGGCGCCGCACGAGCATCGTGCAGGGCACCACGGCGGCCCTCGCGCACGCCCGCACCGTGCGGGACGTCATCGACGTGCTCAAGGACACCCACGGCCTGGCCCACCTGGGCGCGTCCAACCTCGTCATGGGCCTGGTCGAGGCCGGGCGGATCCGTCTTGTCGCCGAGGGGCCGACGGGCAGCTTCGTGCCGGGCACCAAGTTCACCCGAGTCGACGAGCAGTTTCCGATGAGCGAGGTCGTGCGCACGCTCTCGCCGCGCTTCATCGAGACGGCCGCCGAGTTCGCGGCCTCGTACCCGCAACTGTGGCCGCACATCGACGAGCTCGGCATCACCGCGGCCGCCTATCTGCCGCTGATCGCGCAGGCCAAGCCGATCGGCGCGCTCGGCCTGCTCTACCGGGACAAGACCGGCTTCACCGAGGAGGAGCGCAACGTCCTGGTCGCCCTGGGCAGCGGCATCGCGCAGAGCCTGCAGCGCGCGATGTTCTACGAGCAGGAGAAGGACCTCGCCCAGGGTCTCCAGCAGGCGATGCTGCCGCGCACCATCCCCGGCGTCCCGGGCGCCGACATCGCGGTCCGCTACCGCTCGGCGGCGCTCGGCCGCGACATCGGCGGCGACTGGTACGACGTGATCCCGCTGCCGGGCGGCCGGGTCGGGGCGGTCATCGGCGACGTACAAGGCCATGACACGCACGCGGCGGCCGTGATGGGCCAGCTGCGCATCGTCCTTCGCGCCTACGCCGCCGAGGGGCACACCCCCGCCACCGTCATGGCCCGCGCCTCCGGCTTCCTGCACGAGCTGGACACCGACCGCTTCGCCACCTGTCTCTACGCCGAGGCCGATCTGTCGACCGGCGTCGTCCAGCTGGTGCGGGCAGGGCACATCGATCCGCTGCTCCAGCAGAGCGACGGGAGCTGCCGCAGGGTGCCGGTCGACGGCGGGCTCCCGCTGGGCCTCTCCGCCGAGTTCGGCAGTCTCGAATACCCCGTCAGCACCCTCGAACTCGACGCGGGACAAACCCTGTTGCTCTTCACCGACGGTCTCATCGAGGAGCCGGGCGCCGACCTCGACGACGGCCTTCGGGCGCTCGGCGAACTCGCCTGCTCGGGCCCGCGCGACCTCCAGCAGCTCGCCGACCGGCTCTGCTCGATCGTGGACGAGCGGGGCGGCGACGACGACGCGGCACTGCTGCTCCTGCGCCGCCGGCTCCTCGACGCGCCGCGCTCCGGAGGCCGCCTCCAGCAGCATGTCGGCCCCGGCGACCCGGAGGCGCTCGCCGAGGCCCGCCACATGATCAGGGCCGCCGTCCGCGCCTGGGGCGCCAAGGACAGCGCCGACGAGGTCGAACTGGTCGCCGACGAGATCATCACCAACGCCCTGATGCACACCGACGGCGCGGCGATCGTGACCCTGCGCGTCCTGACCGGCTCCGACCGGCGGCTGCGGGTCGAGGTCGAGGACTCCTCCAGCGCGCTGCCGCGCCGCAGGGAGGCAGGGGAGTCGGGGGTTTCGGGCCGTGGACTGATGCTGGTGGACATGCTCGCGGACGTGTGGGGCGTGGACTCGCGGGGGACCGGCAAGTGCGTGTGGTGCGAGTTCATCGTGCCCGCGCGGGACCAGGGTTAGGGGCGAGCGGATGCCGGAACTGCCCGAGGTGGAGGCCCTGCGCGCCTTCCTCGCCGACCATCTCGTCGGCCACGAGATCGTCCGGGTGCTGCCCGTCGCGGTCAGCGTCCTCAAGACGTACGACCCTCCGCTCACCGCCCTCGAGGGCCGCCCCGTCACGGGCGTGGCGCGGCACGGCAAGTTCCTCGACATCGACGCGGACGGCCCGCATCTGGTCACCTACCTCGCCCGCGCGGGCTGGCTGCACTGGAAGGACCGCCTCCCCGACGGCGTGCCCCGCCCCGGCAAGGGCCCGCTCGCCCTGCGGGTCGCGCTGGAGACCGGCGAGGGCTTCGACCTGACGGAGGCGGGCACGCAGAAACGTCTGGCCGTGTACGTGACCGAGGACCCGGCGCAGATCCCGGGCATCGCCCGTCTCGGCCCCGACCCGCTCGCCGCCGACTTCGACGAGGACCGTTTCGCGGGGCTCCTGGCGGACGAACGGCGCCAGATCAAGGGCGCGTTGCGGGACCAGAGCCTGATCGCCGGCATCGGGAACGCGTACAGCGACGAGATCCTGCACGCGGCCCGGATGTCTCCGTACAAGCTGGCCTCGAGCCTGGCGGAGGAGGAGACCCATGGGCTGTATGTGGCGCTGCGGACCACGCTGAGCGAGGCGGTGGAGCGCTCGCACGGGGTCGCGGCCGGCCGGCTCAAGGCGGAGAAGAAGAGCGGCCTGCGCGTCCACGGCCGCACGGGTGAGCCGTGCCCCGTCTGCGGCGACACCGTCCGGGAGGTCTCCTTCAGCGACTCCTCGCTGCAGTACTGCCCCACCTGCCAGACGGGCGGCAGACGGCTCGCGGACCGGCGGATGTCACGGTTGCTCAAGTAGCGGGGTTCAGCGGCGGTCGAGCGTCAGGAGGTGTTTGCCCGCCGTGGTGCGTACCTCGTACCGGTCGATGTCCTCGCGGGGGAGCGCGGCGCCGCCCTGCGTCGACACCTCGTCCGACGGCGCACCGGCGGGCACCTTCCACGTCGTCATCGGCTGCTCGGAGCCGTCGGTGGCGATGGCGACGAGTTCGCAGACGACGCGGGAGCCCTCCGGGTCATGGACACGGAGCCCGATGTCCGTGCCCCAGGCGCGGTCGTGCGCGGTCAGCGTCGCCGAGACGCCGGTGCGGCCGTCCCGTGCGGTGATCCGCTCGGGGCCTGGGCCGTCGGCGGTGAGGACCGCCACCGACGGCCCCGCCACGGCGAGCACGATGGTCGCGGCGACCGCGCACAGCCACCGCCTGCGCCCGGCCGCCCTGCGCCGCAGCCGACCGGCCTCGGCGAGCAGCCGCTCGAGAAGGCCGGGGCCCGCCGTGGCGAGCGGGTCGACGCGCGGTGGCGTCACCCGGATGTATGCCTCCAACTGCCGTGCCGTGGGGGTCAGTTCGGTGACCAGGTCACGGCAGACCGGGCAGTCCATGAGGTGATCGTCGAAGCGGAAGGTGTCCGCCGCGTCGAGGACACCGAGCGCGTAGGCGCCGGCGTCGCGATGCCGCTCCAGGGACCTCATGGCGTTCCTTGCGTTCTGTGTGGGTCAGGTTGCTTCTTGCCCTCCCGTACGCAGCGGACCGCCGAATCACTCAAGACGCGGCGGCAGAACAGCCATTCGTGTTCCGGCCCGTGCTGCCAGATGCCAGCTGCCAGATGTCAGATGTCAGATGTCAGAACAAGTGGATCGCCAGATGGCCGAGGGGCAGCCCCAGGCGCCACGCCGCCGTCCACACCTTCGGCCCGTCGTCCTCGCTCCCCGGCGACCCGCCGCCCGGCACCGCGTCCAGGTCGGGGGCGAGCAGCTCCGTCTCCTCCAGCCACCGCCAGGCCTGGTCGGCCAGCTCCAGATCGGGCGCGGGAGCACCGGAGGCGACCGCATCCGCCGCGAGCCCGGCCATCCGCTCCGCGACCCAGTCCTGCCACGGCTGGTCATAGGCCGTCAGGGACAGCCAGGTCTCCAACTGCGAGACCACACGGATGCCCGACAGTTCGCCTCGCGTGTCGGAGAGGAAAATGGTCAGGGCCAGAGCGTCACGCCCCGCTCGGTATTCGAAAGATGTCGGCGGCATCAAATCGCCGGTGCGCAGTAATTCGTCCGCGATGTACTCCGCGTACAACCAGGCCATCGGCACGGTCAGTTCGTCGCCGCCGGGGCCTTCGGCGTTTCCTCGACTCTCGTGCAGCATCCCGTCTCGCCTTCCTCTGTTCGTGCCCGTCGCCGGCCTCTGGCCCCCAATCCAAAGCGCGGATGAGGACAGCCGATTACCCAACAGGGGTGCTGAGCAAGGCGCTTTACAGAGGTTTGACCCGGGGTCCGGTTTCGTCGCAGGTGGGAAGCCCTCTGTTCTTCGTGTCACATGGCCGAAGGTTTTGAGTCCGTTTCAGGGACTATGGAGGCATTGCTGCTTGACTCGGCATTGTGCCCGAATGTGGATTCGTTTCGCCGAATATCCCCCATTCACGGAGCCTGGTCGATGACACAGCGCACACCGCAGGGAACAACCGTTCTAGCGGCCGTAATGATCGGAGCCGCTCTCGCCGGAACAGCCGCCTGCACGGCGAATGAGGAGCGCACCCAGCCGGGCAAGCCGAAGCCGCAGAACGAAATGCGGCGGGACGGCGACCCGCGCGGCGCCCATCGGGAAGCGCGGCCGCCCGCGCCGTCGGCGGCGAGCGGCGGCGCGGGCGCACCGCGCGCCTTCACCCTCATCGCCTCCGGGGACGTCCTGCCGCACTCCTCGATCATCCGCAAGGCGAACGCCGACGCGGGCGGCGACGGCTACGACTTCGAGCCGATGCTCGCGGGCGTGAAGCCGGTCGTCTCCAAGGCGGATCTGGCGATCTGTCACATGGAGACGGTGTACGGCGCGAACGGCGACTACACCGGCTACCCCAGCTTCAAGTCCCCGCCGCAGATCGCCCGCGCCCTGCGGGCCACCGGCTACGACTCCTGCTCGACCGCCTCCAACCACACGCTCGACGACGGCGCCGCGGGGGTGCGCCGCACGCTGGCCGCGCTCGACAAGGCAGGCGTCAAGCACGCGGGTTCGGGCCGCACGGCCGCCGAGGGCAGGTCGCCGGCGTGGCTGCGGGCGGGCGGTGCGAAGGTCGCTCAGCTGGCGTACACGTACGGCACCAACGGGTACCCGCTGCCCAAGGGCAAGCCCTGGACGGTCAACCTCATGGAGCGCGACCGGATCGTGGCGGACGCGAGGGCGGCCCGCAAGGCGGGCGCGGACGTGGTCGTGGTCTCCGTCCACTGGGGCACGGAGTGGCAGGACGCACCGGACCGCCGCCAGCTGAGCCTCGGCAAGCAGCTGACGTCCTCCCGGACGTCGGGCCGCCCCGACATCGACCTGATCCTCGGCACGCACGCGCATGTCCCTCAGGCGTACGAGAAGGTGAACGGCACCTGGGTCGTCTACGGCATGGGCGACCAGATCGCGGGCGACATGATCAACCACGACGGCGAGAACGACCCGCGCGGCAACCAGGGCACGCTGGCCCGCTTCACCTTCACCCCACCGCCGACTGCCGATGCCCGCTGGGAGGTACGGAAGGCGGAGTTCATCCCGCAGTGGTTCGACACGGATACGGGGCGGGTGGTGAACCTGAACGCGGCGTTGGCGCGGGGGGCGGACGTCGGGGACGTCCGGGACCGGATCCGGAGGGTGGT
>NZ_SRIC01000403.1 GCF_004684775.1 Streptomyces sp. MZ04 | reverse complement strand
GGGGCGGGATTGGGGAAAAGGAAACGTCTTGGCCTAGCCCACCTCCCCCGGCAACACGACCTCCGTGATGCCCCGCGCAGCGAGATGCTCCGCGTCAGCGGCACGGCCGGCGAGGACCGCGGCAGGCCGCACGCCGTCCGCCGCGAGGCGGGCGAACGCCTCGAACACCGCTCCCCCTGGAGCGCAGGCCGACCGCTTCCGAGGATCGTCGTCGACGACCAGCGCCGTCGTCCGGGGCGCCGGCACGTACTCCCGCCGCTCCTTGGCGATCCGCGCCAGCGCCGCACCCCCCGGCTTCACCTTCCCGTCATTGCTCAAAAGACCCAGGCTGTACTCGAGTTCGGGAAAGTCCGCCAGCGACCGCGACACATCGTGGGAACACCACCACGTCACGCCCCACACATCCGCACAGTCCAGCGCCGCCGCCACCGTCGCCTCGGTGAACGCCGCCGCGTGCTCCGCCGGGATGAGGGGCGCAGGCGCACCCACCTCCTGGAGCCACACCGGACGGTGCGGATCGTCCGCCCACGCCTTGGACAGTTCGATCATGTACGCCGCGTGGTGCTCGGTGGCGACACCCTCCCGCCCGTGCCGCTGCGCCGTGCCGTTGAACACCCAGGAGTGCACGGCGGTGGCACCCCCGAGCCGGGCGGCCTGCGCCGGAGTGAAGGGCTGGTCGTCCTGGTACCAGGCCGCGTCGTACTCGGCATGCAGGTGCAGCTTGCCGGGGGCTCCCTCCTCGCAGGCGACGAGCACCCGCGTCAGCCACGCCTCCGCCTGCTCCTCGGTGATCCGATCCGGATCGGGATGCGGCCCCGCCGAGAACTGGTTGACCTCGTTGCCGATGGTCATGCCGATGAAGTTCGGCCGGTCGGCGAGCGCGGCGGCGAGCGTGCGCAGGTACTCGGCCTGCCCCGCCACCACGTCCGGATCGGTGAAGATGTTCCGCCGGTGCCAGGTCTGCGTCCACGCGGGCAGGAAGTCGAAGCTCGAGAGATGGCCCTGCAGTCCGTCGACGTTGACGTCGAGTCCGCGTTCCGCGGCGGCGTCCGCGAGGGCCACCAGCTGCTCGACGGCGCGCGGCCGGATCAGGGTGCGGTTGGGCTGGAAGTACGGCCAGATGGGGAAGACCCGGATGTGATCGAGGCCGAGCGCGGCGATCGAGTCGAGATCGGCGCGCACGGCGTCGAGGTCGAAGTCGAGCCAGTGGTGGAACCACCCTTGGCTCGGCGTGTAGTTGGCGCCGAAGCGCACCACGTCAGAAGGCGTGCGAGGCATACGAGTCCTGGTTCTCGGGGGTGCGGGGGGATGATCTCCGACACGGCGACGCGAAATGAGGGGCTCAGCCCTTGACCGCCCCCTCGCCCACCCCGCGGAAGAAGTACCGCTGCAGACAGGCGAAGAGAGCGATCAGCGGCAGTACGGCGATGACCGTGCCCGCCGCGACGAGCCGCTCGTCGTTGGCGAAGGTGCCGTGCAGATAGTTCAGGCCGATGGTCAGCGTGAATCGGTCCGGGTCGCTCAGCACGATCAGCGGCCAGAGGAAGTCGTCCCAGGCGCCCATGAAGGCGAAGATGGCGACCACGGCGAGGGTTCCCTTGACCGCCGGAAGGGCGATCCGGGAGAACCGCTGCCATACGTTCGCCCCGTCGACGTACGCCGCCTCCTCCACCTCGTACGGCAGGTTCAGGAAGGCGTTGCGCATCAGCAGGACGTTGAGCGCGGAGATGCTGCCGGGCAGCAGTACGCCGATGAGGGTGTTGTTCAGGCCCAGCTCCCGCATGGTCGTGAACTGGGCGATGATGATGCCCTCCACCGGCACCAGCATCGCGAGGATGAAGACGAGGGTTGCGACCTTGCGGCCCCGGTAGCGCAGGCGCGCGAGCGCGTAGCCGGCGAGGGTGGCGCCCACGCAGTTGGTCACCACGTTGGCGGTGGCCACCTTCAGGGAGTTGAGCGCGTAGTCCCAGACGGGGATGGTGTCGGCGACGCGCTCGTAGTTGTGCAGGGTCGGCTCGGACGGCAGGAACTTCGGCGGTGAGCTGAAGATGTTCTCGTGCGGTCCCTTCAGGGACGTGGACAGCTGCCAGAGGAAAGGGCCGATCATCAACGCCAGTACGGCGAGCAGGAGTACGTAGCGCAGGACGATCTCCCACACGGGCATCCGGCGGCCGTTCTCGTCGGTGATCCGCCCCCGCCGGGCGCGCTTCTTGCGGGGCTTCTCCCCGGCCTGCACCGGCTTCTCGGTCCTGCGCGCGTCGGTCGCGATGCTCACGCGTCCTCCTTCCGGTCCGCCCGCAGTACGAGCAGCATCAGCGCGACGGTGACGACGAAGACGACGACGGACATGGCCGACGCGTAGCCGACGCGGCCGGTGAGGCCGGTTCCGACGCGCTGCACCAGCATCACGAGCGTCGTGTCCTCGCCCGCGGGACCGCCGTTGGGTCCTGCCATCAGATAGACCTCGGAGAACACCTTGAAGGCGGCGACCGAGGACAGTGCGGCGACCAGGACCATCGTGGAGCGCACGGCGGGGACGGTGACGGTGAAGAAGCGGCGTACCGCTCCCGCGCCGTCCACCGCCGCGGCCTCGTGGAGCTCGCGGGGGACGTTGGCGAGCGCCGCCAGATAAATGATCATGTAGTAGCCGAGGCCTTTCCAGACCGTGACCGCCATGGCGCTGAACAGAAGCAGCCACTGGTCGCTGAGGAAGCCGACCTTGCCGACGCCCACAGCCTCCAACACCGCGTTGACCAGGCCCCGTTCATCCAGCATCCACACCCAGATCAGGCCCACCACGACGACGGACGCGACCACCGGGGCGTAGAAGGCGGACCGGAAGAAGGTGATGCCGGGGATGTGCTTCTGGACGAGCATCGCGAGCAGCAGGGGCAGCAGGACGAGCGCGGGGACGACCCCGACGACGTACAGCGTGCTGTTGCGCAGACCGATCCAGAACATGTCGTCGTGCAGCAGCTCACGGAAGTTGTCCAGACCGACGTACTCCCCCGGGATCAGGGTCCGTTTGTCGGTGAAGGAGTTGATGACCGTGCTGACGAACGGATAGAGGATGAAGATCCCCACGATCGCGAGTCCGGGCGCGGCGAACAGCCAGGGGCTGGACGGGAGTTGACGCCGGATGCGACCGCGGGACGGTCCAGGGCGGGGCGCGGTGGCGGTGGCAGTGGCGGCGCTTGAGCTTTTCATGGTGGCGGTCCCGGCTCGTCTCAGCTCTGCTTCAGCAGCCGGTCACAGTTCTTGACAGCGTTGTCAAGCGCTTCTTGGGGGCTCTCCTTGCCCTGCAGGGCCTTGCCCACGCTGTTGCGCAGCTCGATCTTCATCTGCTCGCTGAAGAGGACCGGCGTGTAATTCACCGCGGTCTTGATGGACTTGGCGGCGGCGATCCGCACGCGCGTGTCGTCCGTGCCGTCCTGCTTGGTGAAGTACGGGTCGTCGAGCGAGCCCTGCGTACTGGGGAAGATCGCGACCTTCTTGGCGAAGGACATCTGGTGCTGCGCGTCCGTGACGTAGTGCGCGAAGGCCACGGCGGCGGGCGTCTGCTTGGTGCGGGTGTTCACCATCACGCCCATCACATACATGTTGTCCTTGCCCGTGTTGGTGATCATCGGGGTGATCCCGATGTTCTTGTAGAGGCCGGGCGCCTCCTTCTTGAACTTACCGAGGTCCAGGGCGCTTCCGGGGTTCATGGCGACGGCCTCGGTGAGGAACTTCTTGCCCGTCGACTCGGGCGTCGCGTTGAGCGCCTGCCCGTCGAGCGCCTTGGCGTCGTACAACTCCTTGTACTTCTTGAGGAGTTCGACCCCCTTGGGGCCGTTGAAGGTGAACTTGGCCCCGTCCTTGTCCATCAGCGGCACGCCGTAGCGCCCGAAGTCCTCGATGGTGGGGATGTTGGCGAGCGTGGCGGTCTTGCCCTTGCTCTTCTCCGACAACTGCAGGGCGTCGGCGAAGAGTTCGTCGTACGTCTTCGGCGGCTTCCCGGCGTCGAGCCCCGCGTCCTTGAAGAGCCGCTTGTTGTAGAAGAGCGGCCCGGTGTTCAGGTACCAGGGGAAGGCGTACGTCCCCTCCGTGCCCGGTATCTGGTGGCTCTGCCACGCGCCCGGCAGGTACTCCTTCTCGTACTTCCCCGCGGCCTTGTCGAGGTCGAGCGCGAGGCCGGCCTTGGCGAGCGGGGCCACCAGGTCGGGCGAGACGTTCACGACATCGGGGAGGGTGCCCGCGGCGGCGTCGGCGCTGATCTTGTCGGCGTAGCCCTCGCCGGGCTGGTCGATCCAATTCACCTTCGTGCCCGGGTACTTCTTCTCGAAGCCGTCGACGACGCCCTCGAAGTACGACTTGAAGTTGGCCTTCAGGTTCCAGGTCTGGAAGGTGATCTCGCCCTCGATCTTGCCGGACGCGTCGTTGGAACCGCCGCCGTCACCTCCGTCCCCGCAGGCGCTCAGCGGCAGAAGCACGGCGATGGCGGCGGCAGCGGCGACTGCCCTTCGATGGATGCGGGGGTGACGGGAGATGCGCACGGTGAAACGGCTCCTTTGCTCGGCCCAGCGTGAGGCAGACCCTGCATGGAACGCGGGTAAAAAGTCAATGGATTCGTTGAAGAATCCTTGGCGAGCAGGTCAACTATGCAGGTCAGTGAGGTGTGTTGAAGTTCTTGCAGGGATCGACTAATGCGCTTTAGAGTGGGTGGGCTCAAGCGCATTAGTATGCGGGCAACGGGAAAGGGGCAACACGGGTGCAAGGCAAGCGGTCACCGGCACGCCGGCCGACCATGAAGGACATCGCGCGCCGTGCCGGAGTCTCCGAGAGCGCCGTCTCCTTCGCGCTCAACGACCGGCCCGGAGTCTCCGACGTCACCCGCGACCGCGTCCGCAGGGTCGCCGAGCAGCTGGGCTGGCGGCCGAGCACGGCGGCGCGCGCGTTGTCCGGCGAGGGCTCCGCGACGGTGGGGCTCGTGGTGGCACGGCCCGCCGGGACGCTCGGCGTCGACTCCTTCTTCCTGCAGCTCATCTCGGGCATCCAGGAAGTCCTGGCGGAGCGTCATCTCGGCCTGCTCTTCCAGGTGGTGGAGGACGTGGCCGCCGAGTGCGCGGTCTACCAGCGGTGGTGGGCCGAGCACCGGGTGGACGGCGTCCTGGTGGTGGACCCGCGCACGGACGATCCCCGCCCCGCGCTCCTCGACGAGCTGGGTCTTCCGGCCGTGGTGACGGGAGGCGCGCCGGATCCGGAGGCGGCACATCCGGGCCTCTCCACCGTCTGGGCGGACGACGCGGGGGCGATGGCCACGGTCGTGGACCATCTGTACGGCCTCGGGCATCGGCGCATCGTGCACATCGCGGGGCTTCCCGGCCTCGCGCACACGCAGCGGCGGATCCGCACGCTGCGGGCGGAGGCGCTGCGCCGGGACCTGTCCGAGGTCCGCTCGGTGACCACCGACTACTCCGACGCGGAGGGCGCGGCCGTGACGCGGCGGGTCCTGGGCGACTCGTCGCCGCCGACGGCGCTCGTGTACGACAACGACGTGATGGCGGTGGCGGGCGTCGCCGCCGCGGCGTCGCTCGGCTTCAGCGTCCCCGGGGATGTGTCGGTGGTGGCGTGGGAGGACTCGGCGCTGTGCCGGATGGTGCACCCCTGGCTGACCGCGCTGTCGCGCGACACGGTGTCCTTCGGGCGGACGGCGGCGCGGGAGCTGCTGGCGCTGCTCGACGACGGACCCGCGGCCACGGTCCAGGTGCCGCTGCCCCGGCTGATCGAGCGGGAGAGCACGGGGCGGATCGCGTGCTGAGCGGGGTCGGCGGCCCCGTGCGCCCTGGAGGGGCCGCGGGCTGATCAGGCGGACACCCCCCGCGCTTGGACGGGCCGCGAGCTGAGCAGACTGACGCCCCCCGCACCCTCGTCCGGGCCGCGGGCCGAGCCGAGCCGAGCGACAACCCCCGCATCCCCGCCCCAGCCACGAGCCGAGCCGAGC
>NZ_SRIC01000402.1 GCF_004684775.1 Streptomyces sp. MZ04 | reverse complement strand
GGCCCACCCCCGGCCCGCCCGCCGTCCGGGTCTACGCTGCGTCCATTCCGGATGCCTTAGAGGAGGCCAGCAGGTGCCGCAGAACGTCGACGCCGTCGCGGTGCGAGCCTGGTGCCGCCTCGCCCTGGACACCCTGGGAAGGGCCCGCGAGGAGATCGACGCGATCAACGTCTACCCCGTCGCGGACGGGGACACCGGAACCAACCTCTATCTGACCGTGGAATCGGCGTCCCGCGCGGTCGACGCGGTGTTCACGGGCCTGGAGCCCGCCCGCCCCTCGCTGGCCGAGGCCATGCGGGCGATGGCGCACGGCGCCCTGATAGGGGCCCGCGGCAACTCGGGCACGATCCTTTCGCAATTGCTGCGGGGGATGGCCCAGGTGCTCGGTGCCGACGCGGGGGACCACCGTGACCCGGATCACGCGGACGGGCCGAGGCTGGCGGCCGCGCTGCGGCGGGCCGCCGAATCCGCCTACCAAGCGGTCGCGCACCCCGTCGAGGGCACCGTCCTCACGGTGGCCACCGCGGCGGCGGACGCGGCATCCGGCGTGGGCGGCGACTGCGGGGCGGTGGCGCGGGCCGCGTACGACGGTGCCTGCCGGGCGCTGGACGCGACGACCGGGCAGCTCGCGGTGCTCGGCCGCGCCGGAGTGGTCGACGCCGGCGGGCGCGGGCTCGTGGCGGTCCTTGGGGCACTGGTCGGCGCCCTCTCCGGGGAGACGGTGCTCCTGAAGGCGGCCGGGAGCGGGCACGCGCGCGTGGAGCCCGTCGAGTGCGCGGACACGGCGGCCGACGAGGCGGGCCCCGCCTTCGAGGTGATCTACCTCCTGGAGGCGGACGACACTGCGGTCGGGCGGTTGCGCACGCGGCTCGACGGGCTCGGGGACTCGCTCGTCGTCGTCGGGGGCGACGGGCTGTGGAACGTCCACGTCCATGTGGACGACGCGGGGGCGGCGGTCGAGGCGGGCGTCGAGGCGGGGCGGCCGCACCGCATCCGCATCACCCACTTCGGAGCGGGCGACGCGCACACCGCCGGTGCCGCGCAGTCGCCCGGGGAGCGGGAACGTACGCAGCGCGCGATCGTCGCCGTCGTACCGGGCGAGGGGCTCGCGGGTCTCTACACGGAGGCCGGGGCGACCACGGTGCTCACACGCCCCGGGGAGCCGCCCGCCAGCGGGGAGCTCGTGGAGGCGATCCGGCGGGCCCACGCGCGCGAGGTGGTGCTCCTGCCGAACGACGCCGAGCTGCGGCACACCGCGGCGGCCGCCGCCGAGCAGGCCCGTACGGAGGGCGTACGCGTCGCGCTGATCCCCACCCGCTCCGCGGTCCAGGGCATCGCGGCCCTGGCCGTGCACGAACCCGACCGCCGCTTCGACGAGGACGTCGTCGCCATGACCTCGGCGGCCGGCGCGACCCGGTACGGCGAACTGGCCGTCGCCGAGCGGCAGTCGTGGACCATGGCCGGCATCTGCCAGGCCGGGGACGTCCTCGGCCTGATCGACGGCGATGTCGCGGTGATCGGCGACGAGACGACCCGCACCGCGCGGACCGTCCTGGACCGGATGCTGGCCGCGGGCGGCGAGATGGTCACGCTGGTGCTCGGCGAGAACGTGCCCGACAGCCTCGCCGACGAGCTGGAGAAGCATGTGCGCGAGGCCCATCTCGCCGTCGACACGGTGGTCTACCGCGGCGGACGCCAGTCGGCCTTGCTGCTGATCGGCGTCGAGTAGCCGGCCCGCGGCGCCCCTTGGCGGAGGCGGATTCGGGGGACGTACGCCGGATTGTCAGTGGCGTGGTGTGCAATGGATCTCGTGCCCGCGCTCGAAGAACCCCTGAAGAAAGTGGTCGGTCCTCCCACCGCGAAGGTGATGGCCGAGCACCTCGACCTGCACACCGTCGGCGACCTGCTGCACCACTACCCGCGCAGGTACGCGGAGCGGGGCGAGCTCACGCGCCTCGCCGAACTGCCCCTTGACGAGCACGTCACGGTGGTCGCCCAGGTCGCGACCGCCCGCGTCCTGAGGTTCAACGGGGGCAGCGGCCAGCGCCTCGAGGTGACGATCACCGACGGCAGCGGCCAGCTCCAGCTGGTCTTCTTCGGCCGGGGCATCCACAAGCCGCACAAGGACCTGCTGCCGGGCACGCGCGCGATGTTCGCGGGCAAGGTGTCCCTCTTCAACCGCAAGATGCAGCTCGCCCATCCCGCGTACGAACTGCTGCGGGGCGACACAGACGACGCGGTCGACGCGGTCGGCTCCTGGGCGGGCGCGCTCATCCCGATCTATCCGGCCACCGCCAAGCTGGAGTCCTGGAAGATCGCCAAGTCGGTGGACGCGGTGCTGCCCAGCGCCCAGGAGGCCGCCGATCCGCTGCCGCCCGCCCTCCGGGACGGCCGGGGGCTCATCCCGCTCCCCGAAGCGCTCCTGAAGATCCACCGGCCGCACACCAAGGCGGACATCGCCGCCGCCCGCGACCGCCTGAAGTGGGACGAGGCCTTCGTCCTCCAGGTCGCCCTGGCCAGGCGGCGGTACGCGGACGCGCAACTGCCCGCGATCGCCCGCAGGCCGAGCGAGGGCGGCCTGCTCGACGCCTTCGACGCCAAGCTGCCCTTCACGCTCACCGAGGGCCAGGAGAAGGTCTCCAAGGAGATCTTCGACGACCTGGCGACCGAGCACCCGATGCACCGCCTGCTCCAGGGAGAGGTCGGCAGCGGCAAGACCATGGTCGCCCTGCGCGCCATGCTCGCCGTCGTCGACGCGGGCGGCCAGGCCGCGATGCTCGCGCCCACCGAAGTCCTCGCCCAGCAGCACCACCGCTCGATCGTCGAGATGATGGGCGAGCTGGCCGAGGGCGGCATGCTCGGCGGCTCCGAGCAGGCCACCAAGGTCACGCTGCTCACCGGCTCCATGGGCGCGGCCGCCCGCCGCCAGGCCCTGCTCGACCTGGTCACCGCAGAGGCCGGGATCGTCATCGGCACGCACGCGCTGATCGAGGACAAGGTCCAGTTCCACGACCTGGGCCTGGTCGTCGTCGACGAACAGCACCGCTTCGGAGTCGAGCAGCGCGACGCCCTGCGCGGCAAGGGCAAACAGCCTCCGCACCTCCTGGTCATGACGGCCACGCCCATTCCGCGCACGGTCGCGATGACGGTCTTCGGCGACCTGGAGACCTCGGTCCTCGATCAGCTCCCGGCGGGCCGTTCGCCGATCGCCAGCCATGTCGTCCCCGCCGAGGAGAAGCCCCACTTCCTCGCCCGCGCGTGGGAGCGCGTGCGCGAGGAGGTGGAGAACGGCCATCAGGCGTACGTGGTCTGCCCGCGCATCGGCGACGAGGAAGACGATCCGAAGAAGAGCGCCAAGAAGAAGTCCGCCGAGGACGAGGCGGAGAAGCGGCCCCCGCTCGCCGTCGTCGAGGTCGCCGAGCAGCTCGCCCAGGGACCGCTCCAAGGCCTCAAGGTCGAGATCCTGCACGGCCGGATGCAGCCCGACGACAAGGACGCGGTGATGCGCCGCTTCGCCGCCGGCGAGACACAGGTCCTGGTCGCGACGACGGTCATCGAGGTCGGCGTGAACGTCCCGAACGCCACCGCGATGGTGATCATGGACGCGGACCGCTTCGGCGTATCCCAGCTGCACCAGCTGCGCGGCCGCGTCGGCCGAGGCTCGGCCCCGGGTCTGTGCCTCCTGGTCACCGACATGCCCGAGGCGAGCCCGGCCCGCGCCCGCCTGGGCGCCGTCGCCGCGACGCTCGACGGCTTCGAGCTCTCCCGCATCGACCTGGAGCAGCGCCGCGAGGGCGACGTCCTTGGCCAGGCGCAGTCCGGTGTCCGCTCCAGCCTGCGCATGCTCGCCGTCATCGAGGACGAGGAGATCATCGCCGAGGCCCGCGAGGAGGCCGCCGCGGTCGTCTCCAAGGACCCGGACCTGGAGCACCTGCCCGCGCTGCGCACCGCACTGGACGCCCTGCTCGACGCCGAGCGCGAGCAGTACCTCGACAAGGGCTGAGCGGCGGTCATGGGGCGTCGGCTGAGACACTGGGACGGCACCATCCCGTACGTACACCGACAAGGACTCAGATGACCCGCGTGATCGCCGGTACGGCCGGCGGACGCCGCCTCGCCGTCCCGCCAGGAAACGGCACACGGCCCACGTCGGACCGTGCGCGCGAGGGCCTGTTCTCCACCTGGCAGGCCTTCCAGGGCACGCTCGACGGCGCACGCGTCCTCGACCTGTACGCCGGGTCCGGCGCCGTCGGCCTCGAAGCGCTCTCCCGGGGCGCAGCCCACACCCTGCTCGTCGAGGCGGACGCCCGCGCGGTGCGCACCATCAGGGAGAACGTGAAGTCGATCGGCCTGCCCGGCGCCGAGGTCAGGGCGGGCAAAGCCACCCAGATCATCCAGGGTGGAACGCCAACGGCCCCGTACGACCTGGTGTTTCTCGACCCTCCGTACGCCGTGACCGATGACGATCTTCGCGAGATCCTGCTCACACTCCGCGCGGAAGGCTGGCTCACGGACGATGCGCTCGTCACCGTTGAACGCAGTACCAGAGGCGGAGAATTCGGCTGGCCCGACGGCTTCGAAGCGCTGAGGTCCCGTCGCTACGGCGAAGGCACGTTTTGGTACGGTCGCGCCGCCTCTACGTGCGACGACTCAGTGATCGCGCCATGACCGGACCGGAGAGCGAGGGACTTCAGTTGCGCCGCGCCGTCTGTCCGGGGTCATTCGACCCCATCACCAATGGACACCTCGACATCATCGCCCGTGCTTCCAAGCTGTACGACGTGGTGCACGTCGCGGTGATGATCAATCAGTCGAAGAAGGGCCTCTTCTCCGTCGAGGAGCGGATCGAGATGATCCGTGAGGTCACCGCCGACTTCGGGAACGTCGAGGTCGAGGCCTTCCACGGCCTCCTCGTCGACTTCTGCAAGCAGCGGGACATCCCGGCCATCGTCAAGGGCCTGCGCGCGGTCAGCGACTTCGACTACGAACTGCAGATGGCCCAGATGAACAACGGCCTCTCGGGCGTCGAGACGCTGTTCGTGCCCACCAACCCCACCTACAGCTTCCTGTCCTCCTCGCTCGTCAAGGAGGTCGCGGCATGGGGCGGCGACGTCGCGCACCTGGTGCCCCCGCTGGTGTTCGAAGCCCTCAACAAGCGCCTCGCCAAAGGCTGATCAGGGGCTACAGTCTTCCCGTCCGTCTCCCAACAAGCTGTAGAGAGTGGCGAGCACACGGTGGACGTGCAGAAGAAGATCGACGAGATCGTCGAGGCGATCGGCAGCGCCCGGTCCATGCCGATGTCGGCCTCGTGCGTGGTCAACCGCGCCGATCTGCTCTCGATGCTCGAAGAGGTGCGGCGCGCCCTGCCCGGCTCCCTCGCCCAGGCCCAGGAGCTGATCGGCGGGCGTGAGCAGCTGGTCGAGCAGGCCCGCCAGGAGGCCGAGCGGATCATCGAGACCGCGCACGCCGAACGCGGCTCGCTGATCTCCGACACGGAGGTCGCCCGCAACTCCCAGGGCGAGGCGTCCCGCATCCTCGCCGAGGCCCGCCAGGCCGCCGAAGAGGTCCGCGTCGAGGCCGACGACTACGTGGACAGCAAACTCGCCAACTTCGAGGTCGTCCTCACCAAGACCCTCGGCTCGGTCGGCCGCGGCCGCGAGAAGCTCCTCGGCACCGGACCCGGCCTCGACGAGCAGGGCTACGAGGACGAGGACGCCCCGGAGCGCAGCCACGACCCGGAGACGCTGCGCCGGGACGCCGACGCGTACGTGGACGCCAAGCTCGGCGCCTTCGAGGCGGTCCTCGCCAAGACCCTGGAGGCGGTCGGCCGCGGCCGCCAGACCCTGCACGGCCGGGCGCCCGCCGACGAGCTCGGCGGCCTGGCCCAGGGCGACGGCGCCTCCCAGGCGCACACCACCGACGCCGAGTACCTCGCGGACCTCGCAGGACCCATGGCCGCCGCGACGCCCGCCGCCCCGCAGCAGCCCCCGGC
>NZ_SRIC01000401.1 GCF_004684775.1 Streptomyces sp. MZ04 | reverse complement strand
CCCCCGCACCCGGAAAGCCCTGCAGGGACGCCCCTACGCCAGCCGCGGCAGCTCCTCCCGCGACAGTCGCCCCGCGAGCCGCTCCCCCCGTACAAACCGCTCCACCTCCCCGACCGCGTACTCGCCGAGCCTCCGCACCTCACTCCCCTGAGCCCCCGCGATGTGCGGGGTCACCAGCACGTTCGGCAGGGTGAGGAGCGGATGGCCCGGCGGCAGCGGCTCCGGGTCCGTGACGTCCAGGAAGGCGTCCAGGCGGCCCGCCCCGCACTCGTCGGCCAGCGCGTCCGTATCGACGAGCGATCCCCGCGCCGTGTTGATCAGCGTCCCGCCGTCCGGAATCAGCTTCAGCATCTCCGCGCTCACCATCCCCCGCGTCTCGGGCAGTTGGGGCGCGTGGACGCTGACGATCGAGCTGCGGCGGCACAGTTCGGACAGTTCCACCAGCTCCGCGCCGAGCCCGGCGGCCTCCTCCGCGGTGACGTAGGGGTCGGTGAGCAGCACCCGCCACCCCACGTCGGAGGTCCGTAGCGCCGCAATGACGCCGCGCCCGATCCGGGACGCCCCGATGACGCCGACCGTACGGGCGTCCGCGCCCACCCGCCCGGTGAAGGGCGGCCACCCCTCGGTGTAGCCGGCGGCGGTGGACAGCGCTCCCTTCGCGGCGAAGGTGATCGCGGCGAGCGTGTAGGCGACGACGGGGCCCGCGTTGGCGTCGGCCGCCGACGAGACCACCACGCCGCGGTCCCAGAGCGCGTCCGTCACCACGGGTTTCACCGATCCGGCGGCATGCACAAGGACCCGCAGCCGGGGAGCGTGCGCGAGCACCTCCGCCGTGATGGGCGGGCAGTTCCAGCCGGTGACCAGGATCTCCGTCCGGGCGAGCACCGCCCGCGCGTCGGACCCGGTGAGCGACCCGGTGAGCAGGGCGGGCGCCAACTCCACGCTGCGGGCGAGCCGTTCGCGGATGTCGGGGGCGAACACCCGGTCCGCCACGTCGGCGCTCATGGCGAGTGCCGTGATCGGCGGGCTCGTCAGCCGGTCCGTCGACCGGTCCGCCAACTGGCCCGTCTGCTCTGCCTGGTCTGCCACGCGTGACCGCCCTCGTAGTAACCGGTTACCCAACAGCGCCTGGAGGCTAGGCCGAAGTCGGGACGGTGGTCAAGAGATCTCGGGGCCAAGGGGGTTGACCGGGATTAGTAACCGCTTTAGATTCCGGTCACCTTGTTCCGACAACGGAGGGGCTGCCGTGTCAGCGGTGACGAAGGACCGGACGGAAACCGAGGCGGTGAAGCCGCCCGGCAAGCGCAACATCAGGACAAATGGCAACAAAACCAGGCGTGATGAGCGATGGAAACGGTTTCACGCCTCGCGGGTCCTGCTGCTGCTCATGGCACCAGGCGTCGCGTACTTCCTGGTCTTCCACTACGGCGCGTTCATCGGCAACGCCGTCGCCTTCAAGGAGTACGTCCCCTTCGACGGCCTCTGGGCCAGCCCCTGGGTCGGCCTCGAGAACTTCGACCGGATGTTCGGCGATCCGGACTTCTGGCACGCGACCTGGAACACCCTCTTCCTCGCGGTGCTCCAACTGGTCTTCTTCTTCCCGGTCCCGCTCGGCCTCGCCCTGCTCCTGCACAGCCTGACGTCGGACCTGACGCGCCGCTTCGTGCAGTCGGTGGTCTACCTGCCGCACTTCCTGTCGTGGGTCATCGTCGTCGCCCTCTTCCAGCAGGTGCTCGCCGACACCGGACTGCTCAACTCCGTGCTCGGGCAGGCCGGTCTGCACTCCGTCGACATCATCGGCAACCCGGACGCGTACCCGGCGCTCGTCGTCGCGCAGGTCGTCTGGAAGGACGCCGGCTGGGGCACGATCATCTTCCTCGCCGCGCTGATGCAGGTGGACGAGCAGCAGTACGAGGCCGCCGCCATCGACGGGGCCGGGCCCTGGCGCCGCTTCTGGCACGTGACGCTGCCGTCCATCCGGCCGGTCGTCATCCTGCTGCTGATCATGCGGCTCGGCGACATCCTCTCCGTCGGCTTCGAACAGATGCTGCTGCAACGGCAGTCGGTGGGTCCCGAGGCCGGAGAGGTCCTGGACACCTTCGTCTTCTGGCAGGGCATCGTCGGCGGCGACACCGGATACGCCGCGGCGGCCGGCCTGTTCAAGGGTGTGGTCGGCGCGATTCTCGTCTTCGCGGCCAACAAGGTCGCCCATCGCCTCGGCGAGCAGGGGGTCTACAAGTGAGCACGAGAACAGCCGCGGCACGCCCTGTGCGCCCAGCTCGCCCCCTGCGCCCCGCCTGGATGGAGAAGCCCAAACCGGTCACGCAAGTGGCCAAGGTTCTCGCGATCGCCACCATCCTTCTCCTGGTCTTCGTCCCCTTCCTCGTCATCATCTCGACGTCGTTCGCGTCGAACCGCGAGGTCGTCGCCAACGGCGGCTGGGTGCTGTGGCCCGAGCACCCGACCCTGCGCGCCTACGAGCAGGTCTTCGCGGGCGGCATCGTCTCCAAGGCGCTCGGGGTGAGCGCCGGGGTGACGATCATCGGCACCCTCGCCTCACTCGCCTGCACGACGTTCCTGGCGTACGCGCTGAGCCGCCCGAACGTGTACGGCGGGAAGCCGATCCTCCTCGTCGTGCTGTTCACCTTCCTCTTCCCGCCCGGCATGATCCCCGCGTTCCTGCTGGTCAAGGGCATGGGAATGCTGGAGAGCTACAGCGCCCTGATCGTCCCGGTGCTCATCAACGTCTTCAATCTGATCGTCCTCCGCGGCTTCTTCCAGGGCATTCCCGAGGAGATGTACGAGGCGGCGCGGCTCGACGGCGCGGGCGACTGGCAGATCCTGTGGCGGATCGTGCTCCCGCTCTCCAAGGCGGCCCTCGCGGTCGTCGGCCTCTTCTACGCGGTCAGCTACTGGAACGCCTGGTTCCATGCCTCGATCTATCTGGAGTCCGACCACTGGCCGCTCCAGCAGGTCCTTCGTACGTACGTCATGGGCGGCTCCCAGATCGCCGACACCGGGCTGAGCGACGCGTCCAACGTGTCGGCCCCGCAGACCATGCAGATGGCCGTCCTGGTGATCGCGACCGTACCGATCCTGATCGTCTATCCCTTCCTCCAGAAGTACTTCACCAAGGGCGTGCTCACCGGCGCCATCAAGAGCTGAGCCACCACCTCCCGCATCAAGAGCTGAGCCAACTCCCGTGCTCCCCCGAAAGGTTGACACCGTGTCCGGTTCCTCGATGTCGCGCCGTACCCTGCTGCGCTCCATAGCCGTCGGCGGTGCCGCCGTCGCCGCGCCCTCCCTGCTGACCGCCTGCTCCACCGACTCCGGCGGCGGCGGTTCGGTCTCCAACGCCGACAAGAAGGCGGCGCCCTGGCCGACGTACACGCCCGCCAAGGGCCCGAAGCCCGATCTCGCGCCGAGCGCCGACGGCGTACAGCCCGGCTTCACGAAGTACCCCCAGAAGCTGATCGAGGCGACGGCCGAGAAGCCGGGCACCGGCAAGCAGAAGATCAAGGTCATGACCATCACCTACGGCACCCCGCCGAAGCCGGTCGGATCGAACAAGTACTGGCAGGCGATGAACGAGGCGCTCGGCGTCGAGGTCGAGTTCTCGGTGGTGCCGGACGCGGACTTCCGCTCCAAGATGTCCACGCTGATGTCGGGCGACGACCTCCCCGACATGATCAACTTCGGTGGCGGATACGTCCTTCCGCGCGAGTCGCAGTTCGTGCAGTCGCGGTGCGCGGACCTCTCCGAGCACCTGTCGGGCGACGCGGTGAAGGACTACCCGAACCTCGCCAACATCCCCACGTACGCGTGGGAGGGCATGGGCCGGGTCTCCGGCCGCATCTACGGCCTGCCGGTCGAGCGGGCAAAGGTGCACGGCGCGATGTTCATCAACCGCGAGGCCTTCGGCAAGGCGGGCTACGAGCCGGGCATGGCGGCGGCCGACTTCCAGACGATGGCGCGGGAGGCCTCGCAGAACAAGAAGTACGCGCTCGGCGCCTCCTCGGTCGGCTTCTTCGGCTACCTCTACCACGCGATGTGGCACGGGGCGCCGAACCAGTGGCAGATCAAGAACGGCAAGGTCACCGACATGTACGGGACCGACGAGTTCAGGGCCGCGCTCGAGTTCATGGCGAAGATGCGCAAGAGCGGCTCGTACAACTCCGACGCCACCTCGATCTCCCAGGTGGACCTGAAGACCCAGTTCTACAACGGCACGGTCCGCTCCATGACGGACGGCTGGGGCGCGGTCATCTCCAACGCGCAGGGCATCAAGGACGAGTTCACGCTGGACGCGGCCGTTCCGTACGTGGTCGACGGCGCGACGCCGGTCTACCAGCAGAACCGCGGCTGTTTCGGCTACACCGTCATCAAGAAGGCCTCCAAGGACCGCGTCAAGCTGATGCTGCGGGTCCTGGACTGGCTGGCGTCCCCCTTCGGCTCCCAGGAGTACGAGCTGATGCACTCGGGCGTCGAGGGCACACACTTCGAGTACGACAAGAACGGCGACCCCATCCCCAACTCCCTCGGCCTGGTGGAGAACAGGACCAACCTGCCGTTCGCCTACCTCATGGACGCGCCGCAGCCGCTGTACTTCCCCGGCTTCCCCGACCTCACCAAGCGGCTGCACACCTGGGAGAAGGCGGTCGTGCCGAACCTGGTGCGCGACGACCACTGGGGCCTGATGTCGGACACGTACAACCGGCAGGGCGCTTCGATGCAGCAGATCATCGAGGACGGCGTCACGGCGATCGTCTCCGGCCGCAAGAAGCTGTCGGACTGGGACGCCGTCTACCAGAAGTGGCAGGCGCAGGGCGGCAGCAAGTCCCACGAGGAGTTCGCCAAGGAGTACGAGGCCGCGCACTGAGCCGGGCCGCACGGGCGGGATGATGGTCCGGGGCGGGTTGCCGTGGGGGCAACCCGGCCCCGGACTCTGCCACTTGAGGCACTAGAGGCACTAGAGGCTTTTGAGGAGACACAGTGGGTGAGCGGGTCACCATCCGTGATGTGGCGGCGCGCGCCGGCGTCTCTGTCGCGACCGTCTCGCGGGTGCTCGCGGGCAACTATCCGACGTCGACGGCGTCGCGCGCGAAGGTCCTGCGGGCCGTCAAGGACCTCGACTACGTCGCCAACGCGCATGCGCGCGCGCTGGCGGGCACGGGCCGCAAGACGATCGCGGTGCTCATGTTCGACCTGGTGAGCCCCTTCTACGCGCATGTCGCCCAGGGCGTGGAGATGGAGGCCGCCCAGCACGGCAGGCTCACGCTGGTCTCCTCGACGGGCAGCGATCCGGCCCGCGAGCTCGCCCTGGTCCACATGATGCGCGAGCAGGCCGCGGAGGCGGTGGTCCTGGTGGGCGGGGTCATCGAGGACGACGAGTACCGCGAGCGGATGGCGCGGTACGCCCAGGCGCTGGCGTCGGCGGGTTCGCGGCTCATCCTGTGCGGGCGTCCCGCGCCGGCGCCGGATGTCCCCGCCCTGGTCGTCGAGTACGACAACGAGGCGGGCGCGTACGCGATCACGAGCCACCTGCTGGGGGCGGGCCACCGCAGGATCGCCCTGGTCGGCTACCAGCCCGGCCACACGACGGGCGAGGCCAGGGTCACCGGCTACCTCCGCGCCCTGGCCGACCACGGGGTGCCGCGCGAGGAGGCGATCCTGCACGGCATCGGCTTCGGTCAGCACAACGGGTACGAGGCGATACGGGACCTGCTGGAGAAGGCGGAAGGACGGCCGGAGTTCACCGCGGTGTTCGCGGGCGACGACGGGGTGGCGGCGGCGACGGTGACCGCGCTGCGGGAGTACGGCCTTCGGGTGCCGCAGGACATCTCGGTGGTCGGCTACAACGACGACCCCGTGGCGGCGGACGGACGGCTGGGGCGCGGTCATCTCCAACGCGCAGGGCATCAAGGACGAGTTCACGCTGGACGCGGCCGTTCCGTACGTGGTCGACGGCGCGACGCCGGTCTACCAGCAGAACCGCGGCTGTTTC
>NZ_SRIC01000400.1 GCF_004684775.1 Streptomyces sp. MZ04 | reverse complement strand
GGAGTCGACGGGGAGCGGGGGTGAGCGGGGGTGAGCGGTGTGGCGGGCCGGACGGATGCAACTGTTCGTGCGAGGCGCACGGATCGCGTGGGGCGGCGGGTGTGGCTCGGCGACGCGGTGCTCGCGGTCGTCGTGGGCGTGATCGTCACGGCCGCGGCGGCGTACGGGGACGATGCGGGGCTGCTGGACTACGCGCTGATGGCGGCCGGTTCGCTGGCCCTGGCCGCGCACCGGGCGGCGCCCCGCGTCGTGCTCGGCGTCGCCACCGCCTGTCTGCTGGGCACGGTGCTGCACGCGGGGGCGAGCGGAGTGGCGGCGATACCGATGGTGGCGACCGTGCACACGGCGGCGCGGGCGGGCCACCGGGGTGTCGCCGCGGCGGCCGCGGGGGCGTTCCTCGCGGGCTTCGCGGTGGCGGGCTCCGCGTCGGACGACGTCGCCCAGCGGACCATGCTGCTGGCGGGCTGGTTCCTGTGCGCGCTGGTCACGGGCCTCGCCGACAAGAACTGGCAGGCGTATCTGCGCCAGACGGAGCAGCGCGCCCTGGAGGCCGAGCGGACCCGCGAGGAGGCGGCGCTGCGCCGGGCGGGGGAGGAGCGGCTGCGGATCGCGCGCGAGTTGCACGACTCCCTGACGCACAGCATCTCGATCGTCAAACTGCAGGCGGGCGTCGCCGTCCACCTGGCCCGCAAACGGGGTGAGGAGATACCGCCCGCGCTGCTCGCCATCCAGGAGGCCAGCGGCGAGGCGATGCGCGAACTGCGGTCCACGCTGGACGTGTTGCGCACGGACGAGCCGACAGGGAGCCCCGCACTCCTCGTGGAGCGTGCGCGGGCGGCCGGCCTCGACGTGGAGCTGACGGTGCGGGGGCGGGAGCGTGCCCTGGCCGGCGGCCTGGATCGGGCCGCGTACCGGATCGTGCAGGAGGGCCTCACCAATGCGGCGCGTCATGCGGGGGGCGCCGCGCGGGTGGCGGTCGAACTGAACTACGGGGAGCGGGTGTTGGGGGTACGCGTGACGGACGACGGGGCCGCCGACGCGGGGCTCCCGCCGGTGGAGGGGACCGGTCTCACGGGGATGCGGGAGCGGGTCGTCGCGCTGGGCGGCACGTTGCGGGCGGGTCCGCGGGCCGAGGGCGGCTTCGCGGTGCGGGCCGAACTGCCGCTGGAGGTGGCCGAGTCGACTGCGGGGGCGGTGGCTGCTGTGGATGCGGCGGGGCCGCAGGGGGCAGTGGTGTCGGGCGGTTCTGTTGGTTCGGTGGGATCGGTGGATTCGGTGGGATCGGTGGGTTCGGTGGGTTCGGTGGGTTCGGTGGATTCGGTGGGTTCGGTGGGATCGAAGGCGAAGGTTGGTGCTGATGTCGGGCGGCGTGGGGAGAGCCCGTGATCCGGGTTGTGTTGGTGGATGATCAGGCGTTGATGCGGGCCGGGTTTCGTGCGCTGCTCGATGCCGAGGACGGTGTCGAGGTGGTGGGGGAGGCCGCCGACGGGGAGCGGGGGGTCGCCCTCGTGCGCGAGTGCGTGCCCGACGTCGCGCTCATCGACGTACAGATGCCCGTGATGACGGGGATCGAGGCGACGCGCCGGATCGTCGCCGACCCGCGGCTCGCCGACGTGCGCGTCGTGATCCTCACCAACTACGGCCTTGATGAGTACGTGTTCGACGCGCTGCGCGCCGGGGCCAGCGGGTTCCTCCTCAAGGACACCGAGCCCGCCGATCTGTTGCAGGGCATCGAGATCGTCGCGCGCGGGGAGGCCCTGCTTTCGCCGTCGGTGACCCGCAGGCTCATCGGGGAGTTCGTGTCACGGCCGCCGGACCGGGCTACGGCGCCGGGCCTGGAGACGCTCACCCGCAGGGAGCGCGAGGTCACCGCGCTCGCCGCGCGCGGTCTTACGAACGAGGAGATCGCCGAGCACATGGTGATCAGCCCATTCACGGCGAAGACGCATGTGAGCCGGGCGATGACGAAGCTCGGCGCGCGCGACCGGGCCCAACTGGTCGTGTTCGCCTACGAGTCGGGGCTCGTAGCGGCCCGGAATGCTACTCCGTAGCGGGAAGTGGAGGTGCATAGCGGTGTGTAAGGGCGTGCAGGGGTGCATAGGGGGTTACTTGGGGCGTGGCATGATCTGCGCGTGACCGTCATACCGTTCAGACATGTCGCGGCCCTCACGGCTGTCGCCCTGCTCGCCGCCGGGTGCGGGCTCTCGGAGGAGCTCGAGCGGGAGAGGAACCCTGAGCGTACGGCGGACGCCGCTCCCGAGGGCGGTCCTGCCGCCTCCGGTGTGCCCACGCCGCCCGGCCTGGCGTCGACGACGCCGATTCCCGTTGACGGGGAGCCGGTGCCGGACGCGCCCTCGTCCTCGTGCCCCGCCTCGGGCGTGCGGATCGAGCCGGGCATGGTCGACGCCGCGATGGGGCTGCGCGCGATGAGCGTGACGTTGACCAACTGCGGGAAGCGCGCCTATCGGCTGAACGGCTACCCGGGCCTCCGGGTGCTCGACGAGCACCGCGAACCCCTCGACGTACAGATCCTCGAAGGGCCGAACCCCGTCACGCAGATGGAGGACCCCGGCCCGCACCCCCTCACGCTGCGGCGTGAGGAGTCCGCCCACACGGTGCTTGTCTGGCGCAACACCGTCACCGACACGACGACGAACGCCGTCAGCGGCACCTATCTGGAGGTCACCCCGGCCAAGGGCGCCCGCAAGGCGACCGTGACGCCGCAGGGCCGCATCGACCTCGGCAACACGGGCCGCATCGGCACCACCGCCTGGCAGAAGACCCCGGCCGACGACACCGGGGCGTCCAGGCCTACGGCACCCGCGCCGTCCTGAGCAGGGCAGCTCCGCCCAGGTCCCTATATCAGGACAAGTCCGTATGCCGGGGATAGGTTCGCGATCAGGGTGGTCAGTCGACGGTCGGCGCCGGCCCGGACAGGAGGCGACCGCAGCGTGACAAGCTCCGACACGTCCAGCACCCCGAACTACGGCGTCTACTCCGAGGTCGGCAAGCTGCGCAAGGTGCTGGTCTGCGCGCCCGGTCTCGCGCACCGCAGACTGACCCCCACCAACGCCGACGACCTGCTCTTCGACGACGTCATGTGGGTGGAGAACGCCCAGCGCGACCACGCCGACTTCGTCGACAAGCTCCGGCAGCGCGGTGTCGAGGTCGTCGAACTGCACGACCTGCTCGCCCGGACGATGGCGATCCCCGAGGCCAGGAACTGGCTCCTGGAGCGGAAGATCACCCCGAACGAGGTCGGGCTCGGACTCATGGACGGCACCCGCGCCTTCCTGGAGACCCTGCAGCCGCGCCGCCTCGCCCACTACCTCATCGGCGGCCTCGCCGCCGCGGATCTGCCGGACGAGTTCCGCTCCGGCTATGTCACGCTCGTACGCGAATCCACCGGCGTACGCGAATACTTGATGCCGCCGCTGCCGAACACGCTCTACACCCGCGACACGACATGCTGGCTGTACGGCGGCGTCACCCTCAACCCGCTGTACTGGCCCGCCCGGCACGACGAGACGCTGCTGATGAAGGCCGTCTATCAGTTCCATCCCGACTTCACCGGCGCCCGGGTGTGGTGGGGCGATCCCGAACTCGACTGGGGCCAGACCACGTTCGAGGGCGGCGACATCATGCCGGTCGGCAACGGCGTCGTCCTGATGGGCATGAGCGAGCGCACATCGCGGCAGGCCATCACGCAGGTCGCGGCCGCGCTGTTCAAGAACGGCGCGGCGCGGCAGGTCGTCGTCGCCGGCATGCCCAAGCTGCGGGCCGCGATGCACCTCGACACCGTCTTCACCTTCGCCGACCGCGACATCGTCACGCTCTACCCGAAGATCATGGACGCCGTGCACTCCTTCACGCTGCGGCCCGGCGAAGGACCGGCCGGCATGGACATCACCGATGAGGGTTCGCGTACGTTCGTCGACGTCGTCGCCAAGGCGCTCGGGCTCCCCGGGCTGCGGGTGATCGAGACCGGCGGAGACGTCTACGCCTCCGAGCGCCAGCAGTGGGACAGCGGCAACAACGCCGTCGCCCTGGAGCCCGGCGTGGTCGTCACCTACGACCGCAACACCCAGACCAACGCCCTGCTGCGCAAGGCGGGCGTCGAGGTCATCACCATCGTCGGCGCCGAACTCGGCCGGGGCCGCGGCGGCGGGCACTGCATGACGTGCCCGCTGCTGCGCGACCCCGTCGACTTCTGAGGCCACGGCCGGCCGGAAGGCTCAGTACCGCTGGGCCTTGACCAGCTTCGCGGAGAGCTTCGGCTCCGGCGGCGCGTGGCTGATGGCGTACGCCTGGGCCCGCTCGCCGGGTTCGAGGTCCTCCTTGCCGATGCAGCGCGTCTCCACGGTCTTGCCGTCGGAGTCCAGGAAGTCGACCTGCACCGCGTACGACGCCTTCTCGTCGGTGCTGTTGGTGAGCGTCACGATGGAGGCGAGCACGCCGCCGGTCTCGGAGCGCGCTTTGCCCGTCATCGACACGTCGGACATCGCGTTGCCCTCGCCGTCGACATCCTTCAACTTGTCCTTCGCGGCCTTCTGGACCCGCTCGGACTCCGCGGACACGGACGCCTCGAACTCGTCCGCGCGCTCCGAGGCCGATTCCGCCGCCGCGGACGCCGAAGCCCGTGCGGACTCGGCGGCCTCGGAAGCGGCCTATTTCAGGGGCGACGCGGTCTTCTCCGAGAAGGACGCCGAGTCGGGAGCCGTCGGCCGTTCGCTGATGGTCCGGCTGCCCTCGCCGGAGGGGGCGTCGCCGTCGGTGCTGCAGGAGACGAGGGCGGCGGCGCCCGTGACGGTGGCGGCCAGCGCGAGGGCGGCGGATACCGCCTTCCTGGGGCGTCGCTGCCCGCCGGTCGGCATGGGGTTCATTCGGAGCGGTCCTCTCACTGCTGTGCCTGACGTCAGTACCTCAGGGCGCAGGCGATTCCGCCCCGCTCTGTGAGCGCTCCCTCGGGTACGAACCGGACCTGTGCGCCGGTGTCCAGGGCCCGCTCCACGATCTCGTCCACGATGTCCTCGACCGCGTCGAGATCGCCGGTGGCGGCCGGCACCAGATGCCCGCCGTCGTCGCGCACGGTCTGCCGGAAGGTGTCCTCGACGGCGAGCAGCCCGGCCCGGTCGGCCGTCACGTTCTGCCAGACCTCGTCGAGCCCCGCGGCGAACCGCCGCTTGCTCTGTGCCGTGTCCAACTCATGCAGCAGGGCTTCGAGTTCGGTCTTCTCCCGGTCGGCGACGAGGGGAGCGACCGCTTGGGCCACCGTGTTCGCCGGGCCGTGCGCCAGGCCGCCGTGCGACACCCGCGTGGCCTTCCGGGTGACCGTGCCGATGTCGTCGATGAGGGAGAGCGCCGCGGCTTCGCCGGCCACGAACAGGGGGCGTGGATGAGCGTCGAGGACGGCGCTCATCGCCTGGTCCGCCGCGCGCAGGAACGTACGGGTCCGCTCGTCGCGGAAGGTGCTCGGCAGATCGCCGATCCGCTCCTCGCGCTCGGCGTCCGGGTCCTCGAGGCTCCGGGTCAGCGGGAATCCGTCGGCGGTGTGCTCGGTCACTCGCTCCGCGGCGCCGTCCCACAGCGCGACACGGTCGGCGGAGACGGCGAGGACCCAGTACGGGCGCTCGGCGGCCCGCGCCGCGACGAGGTTGCGCGTCAGGAACGTGTCCGAGAGCACCACCCGCGACGGCACCGTCCTGGCAAGCGACCACACCTGGTGCTCCCCGGGGGCGGCGAAAACCGCGAGCCCGTCCTCGGCGTGCACGAGATCGACCTCGGCCACCGCCTTGTCCAGCTGGTCGGCCACCTCGGCCCGCTGCTCCTTGGTCACGGCGGGGTCGGCGTTCAGGCGCTCCTTGGCCTCGGCGACGAGGTTGCGCAGCCGCACCGGGTCCTGGGCGTTGTCCGGTTCCCTGCGGTGCGTCGGCAGCAGGACCGTGACGGCCGGATAGGGGCGTGTCTTGCGCAGCTCGGCGAGGGTTTCGGGGGTGAGGGAGGGGTGCATGG
>NZ_SRIC01000399.1 GCF_004684775.1 Streptomyces sp. MZ04 | reverse complement strand
GACCATGACGGCCGAGACGGGGTTGTCAATCTGGCGTTGACTTTTGGCACGCTGTTGAGTTCTCAAGGAACGGACGCTTCCTTTGTACTCACCCTCTCGGGCTTTCCTCCGGGCGCTTCCCTTCGGTGTTTCTTTGTTCTTGCGTTTCCGACTCTATCAGACTCTTTCGTGTCCGATTTCCTCGGTGCCTTTCAGGTTTCCGCTCCGGCCTCTCGGCCTTTCGCGTTTCCCTTTCCGGCGGTTCCGACTCTATCAGATCCTTTCGGGCCTGATTTCCAGTCAGCGGCCACCCGGCGAAGCCGGATGTTTATTGCCGTGTCTTCCCGGCTGTTGGGCCGTTCCGACGAGTGAGACATTAGCGGATTCCTGGCTCCCGACCTAATCGGGGGCGCCCTTTCGAACGCGGATTCCTCATTTCGCAAACGCGCATGAAAACGAACGGACGACGGGTCAGCAAAGAGACACGACGTCGATCGCTTGAATGGTTGTTGCGGAATGGCTGCCCGGGGACCGACCATGTGGTCGACGCTCACGTCGGGCAACTCGGAGAACACTACGTATCCGGTCGGGGTGTGTCAACCTCACGCCGCGGGGCCTCCCGCGAGGCTACGGTGGGAGGCGTGACTACGCATGCGCACACCCAACTGTGGTGGGCCGCCTGAGGGCGGCCGTACATACGCATGTACCCAACGGCCGCCGCCTCGGCGGCCGTTCGTGTTTCTCTCCCTGGAGGACCCGGAGCCCGGCCGTCGAGTCGGCGGGCCCGATCAGGAGGCAGAGATGACGCGGATCTTCAGTGGGGTCAAGCCGACAGGACATCTGACCCTCGGGAACTATCTGGGTGCCGTACGCCAGTGGGCGGAGGTTGACCAGCACCGGGCCGACGCGCTGTTCAGCATCGTCGATCTGCACGCCCTCACCGTGGAGCACGATCCCGGCCGGGTACGCAGACTCAGTCGGCAGGCGGCGACGCTGCTGCTCGCGGCGGGGATCGATCCCGAGCGGGCCACGGTGTTCGTACAGAGTCATGTGGACGAGCACGCCCGGCTCTCGTATCTGTTGGAGTGCGTCGCGACGGACGGCGAGATGCGGCGGATGATCCAGTACAAGGAGAAGTCCGCGCGGGAGCAGGCCCGGGGCGGGAGTGTGCGGCTGTCGCTGCTCACCTATCCCGTGCTGATGGCGGCGGACATCTTGGCGTACGGGGCGGACGAGGTGCCGGTCGGGGACGACCAGACGCAGCACGTCGAGCTCACCCGGGATCTGGCCGTGCGTTTCAACCAGCGGTACGGGCAGTCGTTCGTGGTGCCGCGGGCCGTGAATCCCAAGGTGGCGGCGCGGGTCATGGATCTGCAGGATCCGACGTCGAAGATGGGCAAGTCCCACGAGGCCGGGGCCGGGATCGTCTATCTGCTCGATGAGCCCGACGTGATCCGGAAGAAGATCCTTCGCGCTGTCACGGACAGCGGGAGCGAGGTCGTGTACGACAGGGAGGCCAAGCCGGGGGTCTCGAATCTGCTGGAGATCCTGGCCGCTTGTGAGGGTGGGAACCCAGACGGCTTGAGCGGTGTATATGAGTCGTACGGAGCATTGAAGAAGGACACCGCCGAAGCCGTGGTGGAACTGCTCAGGCCCGTGCAGGAGAGGCACAAGGAGCTGGTTGCGGATCCCGCGTATCTGGAGGAGGTGCTGCGGCGGGGGGCCGAGCGGGCCAGGGGGATGTCCAAGCCGACGGTGGACGCCGCCTATCGCGCGATCGGCCTGCTGCCGCCGGTGAACGAGGCGCGGTAGGCGCGTGGGCTGGTGGTGAGGCGCGAGGCGAAGTGCTGGCGCATCGTGACCTCACTACCGAAGCCCGCGCGGCGTGCCACTTCGGGCATGGGCAGGTCGGTGCGTTCTAGGAGCTTCTGTGCGGCCGCGAGGCGCTGGTCCAGTAGCCAGCGCAGTGGGGTGGTGCCGGTGGCCGCGGTGAAGCGACGGGCGAAGGAACGCGCCGACATGCCTGCCCGGGTGGCGAGGTCGGTGACGGTGAGCGGTTCGTGGAGGTGACGGAGGGCGTATTCGCGTACGGAGGCGAGGGCATCGGCGTCGCGGTCGGCTCGCGGTGTGGGGTGCTCGATGAACTGGGCCTGGGTGCCGGTGCGGAAGGGGGCTGTGACCATCGAGCGGGCGATGGTGGCGGCTGTTTCCGAGCCGTGGGCCGTGCGGACCAGGTGCAGGCAGAGGTCGATGCCGGCGGCGGTGCCTGCGGCGGTCCAGATGTTGTCGTCCTCGATGAAGAGGGCGTCGGGTTCGACGGTGACGAGGGGGTGATGGGTGCGGAGTAGGTCGACGAGGTTCCAGTGGGTGATCGCTCGGCGGCCGTCGAGGAGGCCGGCCTGGGCGAGGGTGAAGGCGCCGCCGCAGAGTGCCGCGATGGTGATGCCTCGGGTGTGCGCCTGGCGCAGGGCTTCGAGGAGCGGCGCCGGTGCGGGGGTGACGTGGTCGTCGAGGCCGGGGACGACGATCAGGTCGGTGCCGTTCAGGCGGGTCAGCCAGGTGAGGGTGCGATCGGGGGTGAGGGTGAGGGCGCCACGCATCGGTACGGGTGCGGGGTCGGCGCCGACGCGGCGGAGGTCGAAGGGGGGTACGCCTCGGTCGGTGCGGTCGGTGCCCCAGACCTCGGTGATGACGGAGACGTCGAAGGCTCGGATGCCGGGGAAGGCGAGCAGGGCGATGCGTTGGGGGGTGGGGGTGTCGGAAGGCTGGGGCACGGTGGCAGTAAACCATCGATCGATGGCTTCCACCCCTCTGGGGCGAGGGGGCTCGTGGCGGCAGGATCGTCGTCATGGAGATCGCAGAGAACGCAGCGCTGGTCGTGGTGGACGTGCAGAAGGGCTTCGAGGAGGAGGAGTTCTGGGGACCGCGGAACAACCCGGGGGCCGATGGGAACATCGCCTCGCTCATCGATGCCTGGCAGGTCACGGGGCGTCCGGTCGTCTTCGTGCGGCATGACTCGCCGAAGCCGCAGTCGCCGCTGCGGCCCGGGTACGAGGGCAACGACTTCAAGGAGTACGTCGAGGAGCGGCGTGGGAAGGGGGCGGGGGCGGAGCTGTTCGTGACGAAGACCGTGAACTCGGCCTTCTACGGGACGCCGGATCTGGACGCCTGGTTCAAGGCGGAGGGGATCTCGCAGTTCGTGGTGGCGGGGATCCAGACCAACATGTGCGCGGAGACGACGGCACGGATGGGAGGGAATCTGGGGTACGAGGTGCTGTTCGCGCTGGATGCCACGCATACGTTCGACCTGGAGGGGCCGTTCGGCTGGCGTCGTACCGCGGAGGAGTTGGCGCAGGCGTCGGCGGTTTCGCTGCACGGTGGGGGCTTTGCGCGGGTGGTGACGACGGCGGAGGTCGTCGCCGGGGCGAAGTGAGGTCACCGGGGGCGGTCGGCCCCCGGCGCCGAGGGGGTCAGGTGTTGTTGCCGGAGGCCAGTTCGCGGCTGCGGTCGCGGGCGGCTTCGAGGGCGGCGATGAGGGCTGCTCGTACGCCGTGGTTCTCGAGTTCGCGGATGGCGTTGATCGTGGTGCCGGCGGGGGACGTGACGTTCTCGCGGAGCTTGACCGGGTGTTCGCCGCTGTCGCGGAGCATCACGGCGGCGCCGATCGCGGCCTGGACGATCAGGTCGTGGGCCTTGTCGCGGGGCAGGCCGAGGAGGATGCCCGCGTCGGTCATGGCTTCGACGAGGTAGTAGAAGTACGCCGGGCCGGAGCCGGAGAGGGCCGTGCAGGCGTCCTGCTGGGTCTCGGGGACGCGCAGGGTCTTGCCGACGGCGCCGAAGATCTCCTCGGTGTGGGCGAGGTGGGCGGCGGTGGCGTGGCTGCCGGCGGAGATGACGGACATGCCTTCGTCCACGAGGACCGGGGTGTTGGGCATGACGCGGACGACGGGCGTGTTGTCGGCGAGGCGTTCTTCGATGAAGGAGGTGGTGATGCCGGCGGCGGCGCTGATGATCAGGCGGTCGGGGGCGACGTGCGGGGCGAGTTCGTCGAGGAGGCGGCCCATGTCCTGCGGCTTGACGGCCAGGATGAGGGTGTCGGCCTGCTTGGCGGCCTCGGCGTTGCTGACGGGCTCGACGCCGTAGCGGGTGCGGAGTTCCGCGGCTCGTTCGGCGCGGCGGGTGGTGACGAGGAGGTCGGCGGGGGCCCAGCCGGCCCTGATCATTCCGCTGAGGAGGGCCTCGCCGATCTTGCCGGTGCCGAGGACTGCGACGGGCTGGGGCATGTGTGGGTCACCCTCCATGTGCGGGTCAGCGGTTCGGCCAGCGGTATCGGCGGTTCGGTGGGGCGCCGGTTCGGCTGGGTGGGGTCATCCTCGCATTGGTGTGGGTCAGGCCGTGCGGCGGCGGAGGGTGGCGGCGCCCAGGGCGAGGACGAGTGCGGCGCAGCCGGCGACGATGACGACGTCGCGTACGAAGTCGCCGGTGACGGAGGTGTGGCGGAGGACTTCGTTCATGCCGTCGACGGCGTACGACATGGGCAGGACGTTGGAGGCCGCCTCCAGGGCGGGCTGCATCTGGTCGCGCGGGGTGAACAGGCCGCAGAGGAGGAGCTGGGGGAAGATCACGGCCGGCATGAACTGGACGGCCTGGTACTCGGAGGCGGCGAAGGCCGAGACGAAGAGGCCGAGCGCGGTGCCGAGCAGGGCGTCGAGGAGGGCGACGAGGAGCAGCAGCCAGGCGGAGCCGGTGACGTCCAGGCCGAGGGCCCAGAGGGCGAGGCCGGTGGCGAGGACCGACTGGATGGCGGCGAGGGTGCCGAAGGCGATGGCGTAGCCGACGATCAGGTCGCCCTTGGCGAGGGGCATCGCGAGGAGGCGTTCGAGGGTGCCGGAGGTGCGTTCGCGCAGGGTGGCGATGGAGGTCACCAGGAACATCGTGATGAGGGGGAAGATGCCGAGGAGCGAGGCGCCGATGGAGTCGAAGGTCTGCGGGCTGCCGTCGAACACGTAGCGCAGGAGCAGCAGCATCACGCAGGGGACCAGGAGCATCAGGCCGATGGTGCGGGGGTCGTGGAGGAGCTGTCGTAGGACGCGGGCCGCGGTGGCGAGGGTGCGGTGGGTGTTCATCGGGGGCTCCTGCTCGGGTCGCTCTCGTCGCGCCGGCCGCTCTGGGGTGCGTTCGCCTCGCTCTGGGTCGCGTTTGCCTGGTCGACCAGGTGGAGGAAGGCCGCTTCTACCGTTTCGCGGCCGGTGCGGGTGCGCAGGGCGTCGGGGGTGTCGTCGGCGAGGAGTTCGCCTTCGCGCATCAGGAGGAGGCGGTGGCAGCGTTCGGCCTCGTCCATGACGTGTGAGGAGACGAGGATCGTGGCGCCGCGGTCGGCGGCGATGGTGTGGAAGAGGTTCCACAGGTCGCGGCGGAGTACGGGGTCCAGGCCGACGGTGGGCTCGTCGAGCACGAGGAGTTCCGGCGTGCCGAGCAGGGCCACCGCGAGGGAGACGCGGCTGCGTTGGCCTCCGGAGAGGTGTGCGGCCAGGGAGTCGGCGTGGGAGGTGAGGTCCACGTCGGAGATGGCTCGGGTGACGGCCTCGTGGCGGCGTTGGGCGGCGGGGCCGGGGCCGGGGTCGAGGATGGCGGCGAAGTAGTCGAGGTTCTGGCGGATCGTCAGGTCGTCGTAGACCGAGGGGTCCTGGGTCACGTAGCCGATGCGGGAGCGGAGTTCGCGGGCGCCTGCGGGGCGGTCGAGGACCTGCAGGGTGCCGGTGACCTTGGCCTGGGTACCGACGACTGCGCGCATCAGGGTGGATTTGCCGCAGCCGGAGGGACCGAGGAGGCCGGTGATCTGGCCTGGAGGGACGGCGAAGGTGAGGTTGCGGAGGACTTGGCGGGGGCCTCGGGTTACGGAGAGGTCCTTTGCCTCGATCGCGGGTGGGCGATTATTCATCATGCGATGATTATTGCTTGCCGGGGGGCAGGGGCGTCAAGGGGTAGCCCTGCCCACGACGGGAACCGCCCTTCAGAGGGGGGCGGTCGGTGGGGG
>NZ_SRIC01000003.1 GCF_004684775.1 Streptomyces sp. MZ04 | reverse complement strand
TCTCTTGACAGCCCCTCCCGTTCCCCCACAGGATCACCTCCGTGAACCTGTCAGACAGCCAGACAGGTGGCTCGGTGCCGCGGCGCGTCAGCGCCATGGAAGCGGTCCTCGGTCATCTGCGTACTGCCATTGAGCGCGGCGACTACGCCGTCGGGGACAAGCTGCCCTCCGAGGCGGAGCTCTGCCGTCGCCTGGAGGTCAGCAGACCCGTGCTGCGGGAGGCCCTGCGGGCCCTGCAGACGATGGGTCTCACCGTCTCCCGCACCGGCAAGGGCACCTTCGTCGTGTCCAACGGTCCTGACGAGGACCCCACCTTCGGCGACTACGCGGCCAGCGATCTCCTCGAGGTCCGGCGGCACGTCGAGATCCCGGTGGCGGGGTACGCCGCGGCGCGCCGGACGCCCGAGGACCTCGACCACCTCGCCCACCTCCTCGAGCGGATGGAGCGCGAGACCGACACCACCGCCTGGGTGGCCATGGACACGCTCTTCCACCTCGCCGTCGCGCAGGCCGCCCAGAACCCGGTCTTCCGCCGCGTGATCGAGGAGATCCGGGACGCGCTGGCCCGCCAGTCGGCGTTCCTGAACGAACTCGGCGGGCGCCGCGAGCAGTCCAACCGCGAGCACCGCGCCATCGTCGAGGCCCTGATCGACGGCAGCGAGCACGACGCCACCGACGCCATGGCACACCACCTCGACCGCGTCGAGACGACCCTCACCGCGATCGTGCGCCCCGAGCCCACGGACGTCCCAACGGAAGGCGGAGCCCCAGCGTGAGCGAGCAGTCCCTCGACGAGCAGACCGGGCGGATACGGAAGGCGGGCGCGCATGTCGACGCCGGCGACGCGGGGTACAGCAAGTCCCTGAAGTCCCGGCACGTGAACATGATCGCCATCGGCGGCGCCATCGGGACGGGGCTCTTCCTCGGCGCCGGCGGCCGGCTCGCCGAGGCGGGTCCCTCGCTGTTCATCGCGTACGCCGTCTGCGGTCTCTTCGCCTTCCTGGTCGTCCGCGCCCTCGGTGAACTCGTCCTGTACCGGCCGTCGTCCGGCGCCTTCGTGTCGTACGCACGGGAGTTCCTCGGCGAGAAGGGCGCCTACACGGCGGGCTGGATGTACTTCCTGAACTGGGCGACCACCGGCATCGCCGACATCACCGCGGTCGCCACGTACACCCACTACTGGGGCATGTTCTCCGACATCCCGCAGTGGGTGATCGCCCTGATCGCGCTGGCCGTGGTCCTCACCGTGAACCTCATCTCCGTGAAGATCTTCGGGGAGCTGGAGTTCTGGTTCGCGATCGTCAAGGTCAGCGCCCTTGTGATCTTCATGCTGATCGGGATCTTCCTGCTTGTCACCCAGCAGCCCGTGGACGGCCACTCCCCCGGCCCGTCCCTGGTCACCGACAACGGCGGCATCTTCCCCAGCGGCCTGCTGCCGATGCTGCTGATCATCCAGGGTGTCGTCTTCGCGTACGCCTCTGTGGAGCTGGTGGGCGTCGCGGCGGGCGAGACCGAGAACCCCGAGAAGATCATGCCGAAGGCCATCAACTCGATCATGTGGCGCGTCGGTCTCTTCTACGTCGGCTCCGTGCTGCTGCTCTCGATGCTGCTGCCGTGGAACAAGTACACCTCCGGCGAGAGCCCCTTCGTCACCGTGCTCTCCCATATCGGCATCCCGGCCGCCGGCGGCGTGATGAACCTCGTGGTGCTGACCGCGGCCATGTCGTCGCTGAACTCCGGCCTGTACTCCACCGGCCGCATCCTGCGCTCCATGGCGATGTCCGGCTCCGCGCCCCGGTTCACCGGAGTCATGAGCCGCAGCCAGGTCCCGTACGGCGGCATCCTGCTCACCAGCGGCATCTGTGTGCTCGGCGTCGGGCTCAACTTCGTGGTCCCCGCCGACGCGTTCGAGATCGTCCTCAACTTCGCGGCCCTCGGCATCCTCGCCACCTGGGGCATGATCATGCTCTGCCATCTGCAGTTCTGGCGGAAGACCCAGGACGGCGAACTCGAGCGCCCGGACTACCGGCTGCCGGGCTCCCCCTGGACCGAGCTGGTCACCCTCTTCTTCCTGGCGTCCGTCCTGGTCCTGATGTACGCCGACGGGGGCGCGAGCCGCACGACGGTGCTGTGCCTGCCGCTGATCGCGGCCGTGCTGGTGGCGGGATGGTACGGCGTGCGGGGCCGGGTGGCGGCCGTGCGCAAGTCCGGGGCGGACGCGTGAGCCACCTCAACACACTTTCCGCGTACGGCCGTTCACTCACCGAGGCGCCCTCCGTCCGGGAACCGCTGCACGCGCCCGTCGCCCATCTCGTACGCGGCGGTGTCGTCGAGGGTGTCCACCACGGCTCGGTCGTCGTGCTCGGCGCGGACGGCCGCGTGGAGCTGCAGATCGGTGACGTCGAGGTGGCCTTCTATCCGCGCTCGGCGCTCAAGCCCGTGCAGGCCGTGGCGCTGCTGCGGGCCGGTCTTCCGCTCGACGGCGAGCTGCTCGCACTGACCGCGGCCAGCCACTCCGGCGAGGAGCGGCATCTGGCGGGCACCCGGCGGATCCTGGAGCTCGCCGGGCTCGGCGAGGCGGATCTGCGCAACGTCACGGACCTGCCGTTCGACCCGGTCGTCCGCGAGGACTGGATCCGCGCGGGGCGGCTGCCGTCGCGGCTCGCGCAGAACTGCTCGGGCAAGCACGCCGCGATGCTCTACGCGGCGCGGCTCGGCGGCTGGTCGCTCGACGACTACCTCGACCCCGCCCATCCGCTGCAGCAGGCGATCGCCCTGACCGTCGAGGACCTCACCGGGCAGGCCATCGCCCAGGTGACGGTCGACGGCTGCGGCGCGCCGCTCTTCTCCGTCTCCCTGCACGGCCTCGCGCGCGCCGCCGCCCGCATCACGACGGCCCCGCCCGGCACCCCCGAGGCGCGGGTGGCCGACGCGATGCGCGCACACGCCGAGATGGCGTCGGGTTCCGGCCGCGACGTCGCCGCGCTGATGCGGGCCGTGCCGGGGCTGCTGGCCAAGGACGGTTTCGAAGGTGTGCAGGTCGCGGCGTTGCCGGACGGCCGGGCCGTCGCCGTGAAGATCGCCGACGGGGCGGACCGGGCGCGCGTGCCGGTCACCGCGGCGGCCCTCGCGCGCTGCGGTGTCGACCCGGCCGCGCTCGCCGAGTTCGCCGGGGCACCGCTGCTCGGGGGCGGGGCGGTGGTCGGGAGCATCCGGCCCGCGCGCTCGCTCCGGCCGACTACGGCGGCCTGAGCTCCCCGCCCCTGTAGGACCAACTCATCCCCACCCACTCCAGAAGGAAGATCCACACCGCTATGTCCGTCCGCAGCGAGCACGACCTGCTCGGCCACCGTGACGTCCCCGCCGAGGCCTACTGGGGTGTCCACTCCCTGCGCGCCAAGGAGAACTTCCCCATCACCGGTACGCCGATCTCCGCGTACCCGCATCTGATCGACGCGCTCGCCGCCGTCAAGGAGGCCGCGGCCCGCGCCAACGAGGAACTGGGCCTGCTCGAGCCGCGCAAGGCCGCCGCCATCGTCGAGGCCTGCCGGGAGATCCGCGACGGCAAGCTGCACGACCAGTTCGTCGTGGACGTCATCCAGGGCGGAGCCGGGACGTCGACCAACATGAACGCCAACGAGGTCGTCGCCAACCGTGCGCTCGAGCTGCTCGGCCATGCCAAGGGCGAGTACGCCTTCCTGCACCCGAACGAGGACGTCAACCTCGGGCAGTCCACCAACGACGTCTACCCGACGGCCGTCAAGATCGGCACGGTCTTCGCGGTACGCGGTCTCCTCCAGGCCATGGCCGTGCTGCAGGACGCCTTCGCCGCGAAGGCGATCGAGTTCCGCGACGTCCTGAAGATGGGGCGTACGCAGCTGCAGGACGCCGTGCCGATGACGCTGGGCCAGGAGTTCTCGGCGTACGCGGTGATGCTGGACGAGGACCGCAGCCGGCTCGCCGAGGCCGTCGAGCTGATCCACGAGATCAACCTGGGCGCGACGGCGATCGGGACGGGGCTCAACGCACCCGCCGGATACGCCGAGTCCGCGCGCCGGCAGCTGGCCGAGATCACCGGCCTTCCACTGGTCACCGCCGCGAACCTGGTCGAGGCCACGCAGGACTGCGGGGCGTTCGTGCAGATGTCGGGGGTGCTGAAGCGGATCGCGGTGAAGCTCTCCAAGAGCTGCAACGACCTGCGGCTGCTCTCGTCCGGGCCGCGCGCGGGCCTGAACGAGATCAACCTGCCGCCGGTGCAGGCCGGTTCGAGCATCATGCCGGGCAAGGTGAACCCGGTGATCCCCGAGGTCGTCAACCAGGTCGCCTTCGAGGTGATCGGCAACGACGTCACGATCACCATGGCGGCGGAGGCGGGCCAGCTGCAGCTGAACGCCTTCGAGCCGATCATCCTGCACTCCCTCTCCGAGAGCATCACGCACCTGCGCGCCGCCTGCCTGACGCTCGCCGAGCGGTGCGTCGTCGGGATCACGGCCAACACGGAGGGGCTGCGCGCGGCGGTGGAGAACTCCATCGGCCTGGTGACCGCGCTCAACCCGCACATCGGCTACGAGGCGGCCACCACCATCGCCAAGGAGGCGCTGGCCTCGGGGCGCGGCGTTGCCGAACTGGTTCTGGAGCAGGGCCTGTTGCCGGCCGAGCGGCTGACCGAGCTGCTGCGGCCGGAGGCACTGGCCGGGACCCAGCCCCGCTGAACCGAACCGCCCGCGCCAACGGCCCGGCCGGGGCGAGCGGTTGGGAACTCCTGGAGTGTCGTGGGCGTCATGGGGATACGGGCGACGTGCCCGTCGCCCTGAGGGCGCGCAACGCCTGCGACGACGAGACGATCAAGATCTGGGACACGGAGGCCCCGCCTGTCGACGGGCCCGGGTGGCGCACTGGACTGCGGGACAGCAGTGATTCAGGCCAGGGAACCGCCGCGCGAGCGGCCTCGATCACACCGGACGGCAGCCGGCTTGTCACGCTGCACCCGTCGAACGATCTCCGGATCTGGGCCCCGCACGCCGAGTCCGTGACCGGCTGGGATGCCGTCTCCTGGGAGCAGAACAGCAGGTACAGATTTCACGCCGTCCTTGCGCTGTCCCCGGACTGCAGGTACTTGGCCGAATGTCAGGACAGCCACCGGCCCACTCGCGCCGACCTCGCTTCGTATGCCTACGTCTACGATCTGGCCGGAACTCTCGAGCAGCAGATCTTTCCACGCTTCGGGGTCACCATCACCACCCTGGCGATCGCCGCGAACCGATCCCGGTTCGTCGTGGGCGACATGGAGGGCGCCGTGACGTTCTGGGACCCCACGGAGGAATCCCCGGCGGCACACACCCGCCCCGGCCACACCGGCCGCGTGACCGTAGCGACCATGGCGCTCGACGGGTCCTGGGTCGCGACCGGCGGTGAGGACAAGAAGGTCAAGCTGTGGAACATGGCCACCCGGCGCGCGACCACCCTGACCGGCCACACCGCCCCGGTGACGGCCATCGCCGTCGCACCGGACGGCACCTGGCTCGCCACCGGCGGGGAGGACGGCACCACGAGGATCTGGGACCGCGCCGGGGGCGCCTGCACTGCTGTCCTCACCGGGCACACCGGCCGGGTCACGTCACTGGCGATCACGCCGGACGGCGGCCGCATCGCCGTCGTGACCGGCTCGCGGACGCTGCACATCTGGGATCGCGCGACGGGCGAGGCGCTGACCCTGATGCGTACGGAGGCCCCGCTGCTCGCCTGTGCCTGGACGGGCGACGGGCACGACCTGATCGCCTGCGGCTCGCGCGGTCTGTACGGCTACCGGTTCCGTCCGCGCGGCACGGCGACCGATCCCGGCTCCTCCGGTTGATCACGCACAATGGTGATCATGACCTCGTCCCTGACCTTTCAGCCGGTTCTGGACCGCATCGCGGCCGAGATCGAGGAGACCCCGGGGCGCGGCCGACCCGCCGGCTACATCCCGGCGCTCGCGGCCTGCGACCCGAGCCGTTTCGGCATGGCCGTCGCGGAGCCGGACGGCACGGTGTACGGGGTGGGCGACTGGCGGGAGCCGTTCTCCACGCAGTCCATCACCAAGGTCTTCACCCTCGCGCTCGACCTGGCGCGCGAGGGCGACACGCTGTGGGAGCACGTCGGGCGCGAGCCCTCCGGAAACCCCTTCAACTCGCTGGTGCAGCTGGAGTACGAGAACGGCATCCCGCGCAATCCGTTCATCAACGCGGGCGCGCTGGTCGTCACCGACCGGCTGCAGACCCAGACCGGCGACGCGGCGGGCGCCCTTCTGCGCTTCCTGCGCGCCGAGAGCGGGAACGAGCGGCTTGCCATCAACCATGACGTCGCCGCGTCCGAGTCCGCCCACGGCGACCGCAATGCCGCGCTCGGCCACTTCATGGCGTCCTACGAGAACATCGACAATCCGGTGCCGGTCCTGCTCGACCAGTACTTCCGCCAGTGCTCCATCGAGGCCTCCTGCGCCGACCTCGCCCTCGCCACCGGCTTCCTCGCCCGCCACGGCATCCGCGCCGACGGCTCACGCCTGCTCACCCGCAGCCAGGCCAAACAGGTCAACGCGATCATGCTCACCTGCGGCACGTACGACGCGGCGGGCGACTTCGCCTACCGCGTCGGCCTGCCCGGAAAGAGCGGCGTCGGCGGCGGCATCATCGCCGTCGTCCCCGGCCACTGCACGTTGTGCGTCTGGAGTCCGGGACTGGACCGGCGCGGCAATTCCGTGGCGGGCGTCGCGGCACTGGACCGGTTCACGACTCTGACCGGGTTGTCGGTGTTCTGAGGCGCACCCGTGGTTCAGCGGCCCGCAGACGCCGGGGCCGGGGCCACGTCCTTGGACGCCGTACCCGAGTCCTCCGTACGCATCCAGACGGTGCGCTGCGGGAAGGGATGCTCGATGCCCGCGGCGTCGAGGGACTCCTTCACGCGGCGGCGCAGTTCGCGGGTGACGGACCACTGCTTGAGCGGGGCGGTCTTGACGACGAGGCGTACGACGATGCCGTCGACGTCGAGCGACTGCACGCCCCAGACCTCGGGGTCCTCCAGGAGAACCTTCTCGAAGTGCGGGTCCTCGCGCAGCGCGTGGCCGGTCTCCTCCAGGACGCCGAACAGGGTTTCCAGGTTCGTGTCGTAGGCGACGGAGACGTCGAGGACCGCGCGGGCCCAGTCCTGGCTGTCGTTGCGCACCCGCAGGATCTCGCCGTTGCGGATGTGCCACAGGCCGCCGTTGATGTCCCGGACCTGGGTGAGCCGCAGGCCGACGTGCTCGACCTCGCCGACGGCTTCCCCGAGGTCGACGGAGTCGCCCACGCCGTACTGGTCCTCGAGCATGATGAGCATCCCGGACAGGTAGTCCGCGACCAGGCTCTGGGCGCCGAAGCCGATCGCCAGGCCCACCACGCCCGCGCTGGCGAGCAACGGGCCGAGCGCGATGCCGATCTGATCGAGGATCATGGCCAGGCCCATGACGGCGATGACGACGGTCACGATGCTGCTGAGCACCGAGCCGATGGTGCGGGCCCGCTGCTCGCGCCGCTCGTCGGCACGGGACGCGTCACGCTGCAGGACCGCGGGGCCGCGCGTGGAGCGGCGCGGTTCGTTCTCCCCTTCGGCGGGCTGCAGGATGCGATCCACGACCCGGGTGATGGCTCGCCTGGCCAGCGCCCGGACGAGCATCGCGGCCACGACGATGACGAGGATCCGCAGCGGGATGCCTATCACGGCGCCGAGATTGTCCGCGAGCCAGTCCGGGGCGGCACTGGGGGTCAGGAGAGGCGACGCGGACGCCTCGATGGGTGACACGGGAAATGCTCCACTCACTCGGTGTGCGTGCTGATCGGCGCGCCGAACGTAGTTCCGGTTCTTGACGCCGGTCAAAAGATGTGGCGAGCACGTGTGAGTGGCGTGAACGGCGTGCGGGCGCCCCCGCGTTCCGGGCCCCGCCGTGGGCTCAGGCCGTGACGGTCGTCAGGAGTACGGCGGCGTCCGTGACCGCGGTCAGGCCGTGGCGTTCCGGCCCGATCGGGTGGAGCTGACCCGCGACGAGGGTGACGTCCCCGGATGCGGCCGTCAGCCGCACCGTGCCCCGCAGCACCTGGAGCGTCGCGGCGACAGGCGTGTAGTGCTCGTCCAGCGCGTTGCCCGCCGTCAGGGCGATCACGCTCTGCCTCAGCGGATCCTCGCGCAGCAGCAGATGGGCGCTGCGTCCGTGCGCCGAGTTCTGCGCACGGGAGAGGTGCTCGTCGGCCAGCAGTTGCAGGTCGTACGTCGTGGTCATGGGCCCCAGCCTGTCGCGCGGGCCGTGGCCCCGCGATCCACCGGGTCCGAACGGGTCCGAACGGGTCGCGAACGGACGTCAGAAGCCGTGACGCGACCCGATCCGCAGTTGCAGCCAGCAGGCAAGCCGGCCGTCGGGGGTGTCGAGGTCGAGGCCGAAGACCTCCCGTGTGCGCCGGAGCCGGTACTTGAGGGTGTTCGGGTGGATGTTGAGCCGCCGCGCCGCTTCACCGACGTTCCCGACGGCGTCGAGCCAGGCCGTCACCGAGGCGGCGTACCGCGTGTGATGGGTGCGGTCGTGCTCGAGCATCGCCTCGACGCCGGGGTGGCGCAGCCTCGGCCGGTGGTCCAGCGCGTCCGCGAGGTGGGCGATGAGCACTTGGGCGTGTACGTCGGTCAGCGCGGCGACGTCGGGGCGGTCCGGGTCGCCGGTGGTCACCCGGAGGACGTCGTCGGCCTCGGCGCGCAGCGCGGACAGTTCCGTCAGGTCCGCGGTGAGCCGGCTGACGGCGGCGCGCAGCGGCCGGGTGCGGGGGCGGGAGACGGCGGCGAGTGCCTGGGCGGCCTGTCGCCGGGCCGCTTCCGGGTCGTCGGCGGGCAGCAGGGCGTACACGGAGCGTGGGCCGGTGGAGACCGCGCCCGTGGGACGTACCGCCGAGAAGTGCCGGCCGAGGTCGGCGCCCAGACGTGCCAGGAGTGTGCCCGCCTCCGGGGCGGGACGCACCGGGGCGAAGGCGAGCACGGTGACCTGGGCGCCCTTCGGCAGGCCGAGCCGGTGAGCCGTCTCCGGCGCCGGCGCGGTGCCGTCGAGCGCGGCGCGCAGGGCCTGGTCGCGGGCGTGCAGTTCCAAGGCGGCGGCGCTTCGGCGGCGCAGCAGATGCAGGGCCGCGGTCCCGGCACCCTCCAGCAGAGCCCGCTGCCCGGCATCGTCGAGGGGCTCCCGGTCCACGATCGCCCAGATCGTGCCGAGGGGAAGGTCTCCCGCGCGGATGGCGACGGCGGCGCGCGGCAGTTCGCCATCGGCAAGGCCCGGCAGCGCCAGGACACCGGGGGCCGCCAGGACGTCCCGGTACTGGCGCTGCTGCCGGGCGGCCTGCGGCGCCGGCTGGTCGGGGACCTGCCGGCCGAGGATGCCCTGGCGGCGCAGCTCGTCGATGCGCTGGCCCGCCAGCGTGGAGTGCGCGAGCACCCGGGTGTCCAGATCCTCGATGGCCACCGATCCCCCGATGACCGCCGCGATGGCGTCGGCGAGCGCGAACAGCTCCTCGCCGCTTCCGTCACCGCCTTCGCCGATTGGCGATCCCGACCATTCCATGGCCGGATCCTAGGCGTTCGCGACAAGGCGGCGGGAGCGGGGCGGGCTCCAGCATGGTGCGACCGGTCCCCGGCTCGGGGAGACCGCAGCACATGTACGGAGGAACACCATGGCCATCCCGGTCGCGCCGACCACCCAGCCGCCGTCGTCCGAGGCGTCGCAGGCTGCGTCGCAGGCGGCACTCCTCGGGCTGTTCCCGCCGGGAGCGGCGCTCGCCGAGGACGGCGGCCTCGTCATCGGCGGCTGTCGGGCGACCGACCTGGCGGAGCGCTTCGGCACGCCCGCGCTGATCGTCGACGAGGCGGCGCTGCGCGACCGAGCACGGCGGTACGCGCGTGGGCTCGCCGCGCGGTGGTCCCCTTCGCGGGTGGCGTTCGCGTCCAAGGCGTTCCCGTGCACCGCCGTGTACCGGCTGCTCGCCGATGAGGGGCTGAGCATCGATGTCGCGAGCGGCGGTGAGCTGACCCTGGCCCTGGCGGGCGGGGTCGACCCGGCTTCGCTGGTGGTGCACGGGAACGCCAAGACGGACGCCGAGCTGCGGATGGCCGTGGAGGCCGGGGCGGGCCTTGTCGTCATCGACAACTTCGACGACATCGACCGCCTCGAGCGGATCGTCCCCGCCTCCGCCGAGCAGCCCGTTCTCGTCCGGGTCACACCCGGCATCCGTCCCGACACCCACGCTGCGGTCTCCACCGGACAGGAGGGATCGAAGTTCGGCCTGACACTGCCCCAGGCCCGGGAGGCGATCGCCCGGCTGCGCGGAAGCGACCGGCTGCGCCTCGACGGCGTACATGTCCACATCGGGTCCCAGATCCTCGACACCGACCCGTTCGCGCGGGCGGTGGAGGCGGTGGCGGGTCTCGGCGCCTTCGCCGTCTACGACCTCGGTGGCGGCCTGGGGGCCCGCTACACCTACGACGATCACCCGCCCAGCGTCGAGGAGTACCTCGACACGCTGGTGGGCGCCGCGCGCCGGGTGCTGCCCGCCGACGCGCAGATGGTGATCGAGCCCGGCCGGTCCATGGTGGCCGAGGCCGGGGTGACGCTCTACCGGGTGGTCACCGTCAAGCACGGCGAGCCGACGTTCGTCGCCGTGGACGGCGGGATGGGCGACAACCTGGAAGTCGCCCTGTACGGACAGCGCTTCGAGGCCACCGTCGTCACACGCGTGGGCGGCGGTGACCCCTGCGACCTGGTGGGCAGGCACTGCGAGTCCGGCGACAGCCTGAGCACCGGGGTGCGGCTGCGCGATCCCCGTCCCGGAGATGTGATCGCGGTGCCGGCCACCGGCGCGTACTGCTTCTCCCTCGGCAACAACTACAACGGCGCGCTGCGGCCGCCGGTCGTCTTCTGCGCCGACGGCGACGCGCGCGCCGTGGTCCGCCGGGAGACGTACGGCGACCTGCTGCGCCGCGACCTTCCCTGAGTAGTCAACCGTCCCCGCCCTCCCCTCTTCCCCGTAGGAGCCTCGATGCCCGTTCGGCCGACGCTGCGTCAGCAGCTGCTGAGACGCAAGCCGTTGCACACCTTCACCACGGAGTCGGAGTCGGAGTCGGACGGGGGCGGCGGGCTGCGCCGCAGTATCGGTCCCTTCCAGCTCACGATGATCGGCGTCGGCGCCACCATCGGCACCGGGATCTTCTTCCTCCTCGGCAGCGCGGTACCGGAGGCAGGCCCCGCGGTCGTCGTGTCTTTCGCCCTCGCCGCGACCGCCGCGGCGCTCACCGCGCTCTGTTACGCGGAACTGGCATCGGCGGTACCGGTGTCCGGCTCCTCCTACTCCTACGCGTACGCCACCCTCGGCGAGTTCGCGGCCTGGGCGGTGGGCTGGTGCCTGCTCCTCGAGTACGCGGTCTCGGGCGCCGCGATCGCGGTGAGCTGGGGGCAGTACCTCAACGACTTCACCGAGCGCCTCTTCGGGTTCCGGATGCCCGAGGCGATATCGGCGCCGCCGGGCGCGGGCGGATTGATCAACCTGCCCGGGGTGGTCCTGGTGGGCCTCTGCTGCCTGCTGCTGGTGCGCGGCGCCAAGGAGTCGGCCGCGTTCAACACCGCGATGGTGCTGGTCAAGCTCGCGGTGCTCGCCCTGTTCGTGGTGGTGGGGATCACCGGCTTCGACGCCGGCCACTTCCAGCCGTTCGCTCCCCTGGGCGTGGCCGGCATCGGCACGGCATCGGCCACCGTGTTCTTCGCCTTCATCGGCCTGGACGCGGTCTCCACCGCGGGCGAGGAGGTCCGCGACCCGCGGCGCACCCTGCCGCTGGCCATCGTCGGGGCCCTGGTCGTGGTCACCCTCACGTACATCCTGGTGGCCGTGGTGGGTGTGGGCGCCCAGCCCTGGACGGCGTTCGAGGGGCAGCAGGCCGGGCTCTCCGACATCCTCGCCACGGTCACCGGAGCAGGCTGGCCCGCCGTGCTGCTCTCCGCGGGGGCGGTGCTTTCCATCGTCAGCGTCACCCTGGTCGTGCTGTACGGACAGAGCCGCATCCTGTACACGATGGGCCGCGACGGCATGCTGCCCGCAGCGTTCCGCCGGGTGAGCCCGCGCACCGGAACGCCGGTGTTCAGCACGCTCCTGACCGGCGCCTTCGTCGCCGTCCTCGCGGCGGTCTTCCCGCTGGACCTGCTCGCCGATCTCACCAGCATGGGCACCCTGGCGGCCTTCGCGGTGGTGTCCCTCGGCGTGATGATCCTGCGCCGTACGGCCCCGGACCTCGACCGCGGTTTCCGGGTCCCCGGCTATCCGGTGGTGCCGCTGCTCTCGCTCCTGGCCTGCGGCTACCTCATCTATGAACTGCCGCTCGGCACCTACCTGTTGTTCGGCGGCTGGCTCGGCCTGGCCCTGGCCGTCTACCTCTCGTACAGCCGCCGCCACTCACGGCTGCAGGCTGCCGCCGACACCGCTCCCGAACAGGCCCCGGCATGACGTCGTCATAGGGCAGTGCGCCCCGCCGGACCGGCGGGGCGCACTGCCGCAGCATGGGGCGCGACCTGTCACACGAGTTCGGCGGCGGGTTCCGCTACCGCGGGCCGGTCCGTGCGCACCACCGCGGCTCGCGGCGCGTGCGCCGCCTTGAGGCCGATGAGGGCGACGGCCACGACCAGGGCGAAGGCCGCTCCGGCGATGGCGAAGCTCAGCGTGAACTGGCTCTCCTGGGGCAGCGCGGGCATGCCGTCCGGCAGCTCGATGGTCTTCGACGCGAGAAGCGAGGTGATCATCGCGCTCGCTATGGCGCTGCCGACCGAGCGGGAGATGGAGTTGATGCCGTTGGCAATGCCGGTCTGGTGGGCCGGGACACTGGCGACGATGAGCGCCGGCATCGACGCGTAGCCGAAGCTGATCGCCAGGCCGATGACCATGCCCGCGCCGATCACCGATGCGGTGGTGCCGTGCGCGGCGGTCAGCCAGGCGAATCCCGCCACGCCGAAGGCGGCGCCGGCGGCCAGCGTGAGGCGCGCCCCGATCCTGCGCACAAGGAGTCCGCCGAACTGGGCGCCCACCAGAGAGACGAGGGTGGTCGGCAGGAGGTAGACGACGGCCGCGTCCAGGACCGAGGCGCCGAATCCGTATCCCGTGAGCTGTTCGGGCATCTGCACGAGGTACGAGACGCCGATGAACTGGGCGAACATCGCGAAGCCGAGGAGCAGCCCGGCCAGGTTGGTGAAGAGGACGGGACGGTGGACGAACATCCTCATGTCCACCATCGGCTCCTTGACCCGGAGCTCGGTGAGGACCCACACCCCCGCCATCACGATCGCGCCGGCGAAGGCGCCGATCGTCCGGCCGGAGGTCCAGCCCCACTCGTGGCCCTGCGAGATGGGCAGAAGCAGCAGTACGAGCAGCAGCGCGAGGGCGAGGGCGCCCAGCCAGTCGGTCCGTCCGCCGGTCTTGGCGCGGGAGGCGGGCACCACGAACAGCACTCCGGCCAGCGCCACGACGGCGAGCACCACGGCGAGCCAGAAGACCCGGTGGTAGTCGGGGTCGGAGCCCTGCGTGAGGAGTCCGGCGCCGACAAGCGCGAGCCCGCTGCCGAAGGCGAGGGTGCCGCTGACCAGGGCCATGGCGCCGGGCAGCTTGGCCGGCTTGATCTCCTCGCGCAGCACGGACAGGGCGAGCGGGAAGATCGCGGTCGCGGCGCCCTGCATGACGCGGCCGACGATCAGCCAGGTCAGCGAGCTGGTGGTGGCGGCGAGCACCGAGCCCGCGATCATCACGAGCAGGACGCCGACGAGGGTCTGCTTCTTGCCGTGCTGGTCGCCGAAGCGCCCGAGCAGCGGGGTGAAGACGGCGGCGGAGAGCAGCGTGGCGGTGGTCACCCAGCTGACGTTCGCGGTGGTGGCGTCGAGGTCGGACTGGATGATGCTCAGCACCGGGACGACCAGGGTCTGCATCATCGAGACGACCATGGCGGCAAGACCCAGCGCCAGGACGAGCAGGGTCTGCCCGGAGGCGCGTGGGGGCGCGGCGCGATGTGCGTTGGACACGGTGGTTCTCTCTCAGTTCTCGCTCGGTTACTTGACAACCTTGATGCTTGAGATTCTCAAGCAATGAGGTCGACCGTAGACGTCGATATTTGAGATCGTCAAGTTTCACGAGGTAAAGTGATCCTCATGACAGGCTCTCCCCGCACCGAAACGGCCCAGCTCATGGAGGGGCTCTCCAGGTCGCTCGGCGCCTACTACGGCGACTTCACGCTCGCGGCGGCGAGCGAGAATCTCACGGCCAGCCAGGGCAAGGCACTGACCGTGCTGCGCCGCGGTCCCGCGGCGATGCGCTCCCTGGCCGACGACCTGACCTGCGACGCGTCCAACATGACCGGGATCCGATGGTCGGCCCGCGGCTCATGGGGCCCTGCGAGCCGGCCTGGATAGAACAGGCCCTCGCCGCACTGGACGACACCGGCCTGACGGGCGCCGAACGGATGGACGCGGTCGTCCTGCTGTCCGGCCACGTACGCGAGATCGCCCAGCAGGCCCGCGCGGCGGGCCCTGCGGGTGACCCCGAAGCGCAACTCAGCGCCACGCTCGGCGAGTTGATGCGGGAGCACGGCGAGCGCTACCCGGCCGTCGCCGCCGCGCCGGCCTCGGCGGCGCAGCACGGCGGTCAGGACCAGGCACTGGAGTTCGGCCTGCAACGCATCCTGGACGGCCTGGGCCTGCTGATCGACCGGCGCGCGAGCTGACCGGGCCGCCCGTCAGCGCCGGGGGCCGCCTCGTCAGCTCCGGGGCTGCCTCAGATCGGCGAGGAGGCCGTCGAGGGCCTTGCCGAGGGCTTCCGAGTTGGCCGGGTCGAACCACGTGGTGCGGATGCGTTCGTTGTTCCCCTTCGGCGATTCATGCTCGGCGGCGAGCCCGCTCAGCGAGCGTGCGTCGAAGGCCGCCTCGTCCGCGACCGGCTGCGCCCCGCCCAGCCGGCCGAAGAGCGCGTCCACCACCGGGTGGGACGGAAACGTCACCGTGACGGAGCGGCGATCGCGCGCGGTGGGCAGCGGGATGGCTCGTACCAACGCGGCGTCGGTGGTGAGCATGCGGCGCATCTCCGATGACGCCGATGCGTTTGATGCCGATGCGTTTCACCGCGCCTTCCCCCCATCCTTCCAGAGAGAGGCTCCGAGGAACTCGAGGATCTCCGTCCGCGCGGCCTCGGCCTGCTTCACCATGCCGGGCATGCTGAGGAACGCGTGCCCCGCGCCTGGGTATTCGGTGAGCCGCGTGAGTGTCCCGGCCGCTTGCAGTCGTTCGGCGTAGCGGCGGCCGTGATCGGCCACCGCGTCGTGGGTCGGCACCACGACGAGCGCCGGGGCAAGCCCGTTCAGGTCGTCTGCGGAGAGCGGCGAGAGCGCGCGGGAGTCAGTTCCCGCCGGCACGGCGAGCCGCTGGAACAGGCGCAGTTGGGGCTCGGCGAGCGTCGGGGTGTGTGCGTACTCGACGACCGAGGGGTAGTCGAACATCGTCTCGGTCACATCGACAGCCGGGTTGACCAGCACCTGCGCCTGGAGGTGCGGTCCTGCCTCTTTGGCCCGGATCGCCGCCAGGGCGCTGATCAACGCGCCGCAGCTCTCGCCGAACACGGCCGTCCGCGCCGGGTCGATGCCCCATTGCGCGGCGTGCCGCACCACGTGCTGGAGCACGTCCCAGCCGTCGTCGACGGCCGCCGACAGCGGGGTCCGCGGGTCGAGGAGGCGGTGTTCGACCGAGACGACGACCGCGGGCAGTTGGGCGGCGAGGTGGCTGGTGACCCAGTCGCACTGCACCGCCGTACCCACGAAGCCGCCGCCGTGTACGTGGAGCACCAAGGGCAGTTCGCCCCGGTCGCCGCCCTCGCCGTCGCGCCCTGGGGCCGGCCGGTACACCCGGACCGGGAGTTCGCGGCCGGGCAGCGCTATGGCCTGCCATTCGATCCCGGCTCCGGGATCCGGCTCCCCGGTGACGACCCGCGCCGCGTCGGATGACCGGAACCGGTTCTCCGCGTCGCGGTAGGCGACCAGTTCCTCGGCCGTCATCGCCAACCAGTCCGGCTCCGGCGGTCGTTCCACAGCGGTTACCTCACTCATGCCTGCTCCTTCGCCCAGGGAGTTCCACTAGAGAGTTACGCGACCTACGGTATCGAAACCGAAGGTAGCGAAAAGAGGTATCGTTTGGCTATGGCATCGACCACATCCGCCAGGCCGCCCGGTCGCCCGCGCGCCGGCGTCAACGACGCGGTGTTCGCCGCCACGCTGAGCACGGTCCAGGAGCTCGGCTACGCGCGCGCCACCGTCGAACGCATCGCCGCCGCGGCCGGCGTCGCGAAGTCGACGGTCTACCGGCGCTGGCCGTCGAAGGGCGCGCTGATCGTGGACTGCCTCCTGGACGCGTTCGGCCCGGCGCCGCTGGAGGGCACCGGTCGGGCCGAGCTCCTGGCCTCGACCATCCGCTGGATCGCGGCGAAGATCGGCGAGCCCGGGGTGGGGGACGCGTTCGCCGGCGTGTTCAGCGATGCCGTCAGCGACCCGGCCCTGCGCGAGATCCTGTCCACGCGGTTGCAGGACCCGTACCGCCTCGCGCTCCAGGACGCGCTCGGCGAGCCCGAGACCCGGGTCCTGTTCCTCATCGACGTAGTTGTCGGAGTCCTGCTCCACCGGATGGGCATGACCGGCGCACCGATGGCCGATGCCGACGTCGACGCGCTGGTCGAGATGGTTCTGGCGCACTTCGCCGGCGGCACCGGCCGGGATTAGGGCGCCATTCATTACCGTTACGACGATGACAACGGGGCGGTCCGCGGTTCACCGCGGGGAGGGGACGGAAGTCGATGAGTCTTCGTCAGTACGAGTACGCCCTGGCCGTTGCCGAGCAGGGCTCGGTGACGGCGGCGGCGGAACTGCTGCACGTCGCTCAACCGTCGGTGTCCCAGCAGATCCGCGGCCTGGAGCGGGAACTTGGCGTGAAGCTGTTCGCCCGCACGCCGACCGGCCTTGTGCCCACCGTGGTCGGCCGCGCGTTCCTGCGGGAGGCGGAGGTCGCGGTGAGCGCGTCGCGGCGGGCGAGGGCGACGGCGCGGGCCGCTGCCGACGAGCTGGTGGGCGAGCTGGTGGTCGCGGCTCAAATGGGCTTTGGCACACGGCAGTTGCCCGGCGCCCTGAGCGCGCTGCGGCGCCGCTTCCCGCGCCTTGAGGTCACCGTCTTCGAGGAGCCGAGCTCCGCCGAGCTGGAGCGGCTGTGCCGCCGGGGCGTGCTCGACCTCGCCCTGATGGCGGCGTGCGAGCGGAGCCCCGCCGACGCCCACCACCTCGGCGACGAGGAGTTCGTCGTGGTGTTGGGCGCCGGGCACCGGCAACTCGCCGCGGACCGGGTCGAGTTGCGCGAACTGGAGGGTGAGCCGTGGGTGAGGTTCGACCGCGACAGCGCGCTCGACGGCGTACTCCTGAACGTACTGCGGGAAAACGGTCTGACCCCCACCACGGTCGCCCGCGTGTCCCAGACGGCGACGGCCGTGCGCTGGGCCGCCCACGGGCTCGGGGTGACGCTCGTCCCGGCCTCCGCGGTGCCCCAAGGACACGAGCACCTCGTTCGCCCGGTGTCCCCGGCCGTGCCCCAGCCCGTCATCGCCGTGCTCCGGCAAGCGGCGGGCCCGGCGGAGACGGCTCTGCTCGAACTCCTGCGCAAGGAGACCTGGTCCGAGTCCGAATTCTTCTCGCCGGCTTCCTGACGGCCGAGAAGGAGACGGGCGTCAGGGCCGAATTTCTTTTTTCGAAAACCGCGTTACGTCACGGAATTGCCGTCGGCTTCACCCCCTGGGGAATTCGCCGCCGTCCACGGCGAGATTGCTCCCGGTCAGCCAGCTCGCCCGGTCGGACAAGAGGAACAGCACCGCGTGGGCGATGTCGTCGGGGTGACCGTCGCGCCCCAGCGGGGGCGCGGTGGTGTCCTGGCCAGGCCCCTCGTCCAGGCGGGCCCACTGCTCCCGCGTCGCTTCGCCGCCGGGGGTGGCGGTCCTTCCAGGAGACACCGTGTTGACCCGGATTCCGAACGGAGCCAGCTCCGAGGCCAGTCCCCTGCTGTAGTTCTCCAGCGCCGCCTTCGCCGCCGTGTAGTGCAGGAACGGTGGCGGCGTGAGGGGGACCGCGGCCGATGAGACGTGCACGATCGCCCCCGAACGCCGTTCCCGCATCCCCGGTGCCAGCAGTGAGTCCAGGCGTACCGACGCCAGGAAGTTCAGGTCCAGCGCGTCCTGCCACACCTCGTCGGGGATGGCCGCAGCGCCCTTGTACGGCACCGCCCCACCCGCGTTGTGGACCAGGATGTCCACCCCGCCGAGCCTCTCCCGCGCGGCCGCGGCGAGCGCCTCCGCACCGGCCCGCGTCCGCACGTCGGCCGCCACGAAGGCGGCCCCCTCCGGCACCGTGCCCGTCGCCGACCTGGCGGTCGTGAGCACCTCGGCGCCCGCGTCCAGGAGTTGGCGCACAATGGCCGCTCCAATTCCACGAGAACCACCTGTGACCAAGGCCCGCTTTCCCGCGAGTTCGCGTGTTCCCGATCCGTTTTCGTTCGTGGCCATGCCACCGGTCCTCTCGATTTCGTCCGCTCGATTTCGTCCGCTCGATTTCGTCCGCTCGATCCGTCGAGCTGTTTGACCGTACGTTCGGAAAAGAAGGAGAGGCAAAGACCAAATGCCAGCAGGCGCCATAGGGAATTCCTATGGCATCGCGACTCCCTCTGTGGCGCATACATGTCGACTTGTGGACCCGTCACGCACCCGTCGCGAACTATTCCTTGACACGAATATTCGTTATGGCGAATACTCGTCGCCATGGACGCACTCCTCACCGCACTGGCCGACCCGGCCCGCTGGCGACTCGTCAGCCTGCTGGCCGAGCGGCCCCGCTCGGTCGGTGTCCTCGCCCAGCTCGCCGAGGCACGCCAACCGCAGACGACCAAGCACCTGCAGACCCTTGAGCGCGCCGGCATCGTCAGCTCCCAGCGCACCGGCCAGCGCCGCGTCTACGCACTCCGGTCCGCTCCCCTGCGTGACCTGGCTGCCGCGCTCAACCGGCTCGCCGACACCGCGGACCAGGACGACGGGCCGCGCGCCACCTATGACCGGTACGGGCTCAACCTCCACGCGGAGCGGCTCGCCGCGGAGGAGTCGGGGTGGGCCGACGGACGCTCGTTCACGTTCCACCGGTCGTTGACGGGGCGCCCCGAGCTGGTGTGGCGCCACCTGACCGAGGCCTCGCTGCTCGCCCGATGGTGGACGCCCGACGACCTCCGCGTCTCCGAGCTCGTCTTCGAGGCGCGGCCGGGCGGGCGGATCGTCCACGAGTACCGCGACGCCGAGGACGCCGACGGCTCGGATCTGGTCGCCGGTCGCGCGGAGGGAGTCGTGGGCGACGTACGCACCGGTGAACGTCTCGCCTACCGGCTCTCCCCGCTCCTTCCCGACGGCAGCATCGCCTTCACCGCCCACGTCGAGCTGGGCCTGCGGCCCACCGGCACAGGCACGGACCTCGACGCCCACTGGCGGATCACCGACAGCACGGTGGACTCCGCGGACTTCATCGCGGGCATCGAGATCGGCTTCGGCCAGAGCCTCGACAAGCTCGCGACGACACTCGCCGCAGAAGCGCACGACACCAACGGCAACAGCAACGCCCATACCAGGAGCGCGAAATGACCGAGCAGAAGCAGACGTCCGGCCGCCGAGTCGTCACCAACATGAGCCTCTCCCTCGACGGCCGGTACGCCGCGCCGGACAACCCGCTGGACATGAGCTGGGTGATGCCGTACGCCGTCACCGACGTCTCCCGCGATCACATGGCGGGTCTGCGGGAGTCGGCGACGACGGCCCTGCTCGGGCGGGTCAACGCCGAGGGATTCCTGGGTTTCTGGCCCACCGTCATCGGCATGGAGGGTGCCGACCCGCGCGACGAGGCCTTCGCCCGGTGGCTCGTCGACACCGACAAGGTGGTCCTGTCCTCCACCCTGGGCGAGGCGCCGTGGGAGCGGGCGACGGTCGTCGACAAGCCGACCGCCGAAGTGGTCGCGGACCTCAAGGCCACCGAAGGCGGCGACATCCTCGTGCTCTCCAGCGCGAGCGTCATCAAGGCGCTGCTGGCGGCCGACCAGGTCGACAGGCTGGCGCTCACGATCTTCCCGGTCTTCCTCGGCGGCGGGCCGCGCCTCTTCGACGACGGCCTGCCCACGGGACAGTGGGAGCTGGTCCGTCAGGCCGCGGGCGAGCACGGCACGTTGGCCCTCGTCTACGACCGCGTTCGCTGATACCGGCTGATACCGGCTCAGCTGTCGCCTGCGTGCGGCTCGGCCGGTCGGAACGGGCCGTCGAGGGCGGCCCATTGGAGCAGCATGATGGTCTTGGCGTCGGCGATCGTGCCGTCGCGCACCATGGCGAGCGCGTCGGCGAAGGGCAGCTTGACGGTGGTGATGTCCTCGACGCCCTTGCCCTCGGCGCGGGCCTGGGCGGCCATCCGGTCCGCTCCCTCGGAGGGGCCGCCGATCCGCAGAACGGCGTCGCAGCGGGCGAGCAGTTGCTCGGCGACGGGGTGGAAGATCTCGTCGAACAGCGGGTCGCCGGGCCCGGTGCTCCCCGCGGTGTCCAGGAGCGGCAGGGCGAGGGCTTCGCCGGTGACGGGGGCGGGGGCGGTGACTTGGTCTCAGGCCAGGACGGTCTCGACGCCCGCCTCGCGCAGGGCGTCCATGGTCTGCGGGCCGCTGGGGTGTGTGCCGGCGTCCTCGGCGGCCCGGTCCGTAACGAAGCGGTGCACGGCGTCGAGGGGGGCGACCCTGCTGAAGGCGCGCACGCCGAGCTTGGTCGCGTCCGCCACCGCGATGGTGTGCTCGGCCCGGGCCAGTCCGGCCTGTTTGACGGCGGCGTCGTCCAGGGAGAACTCCGACCAGCCGTGCTCGGCGTGCACTCCGCCGATGGACATGACGAAGCAGTCGAAGGCCAGGGACTCCAGCGTGCGCAGCGCCAGCGGGCCGACGAAGGAGCGCTCACCGGGGCGGGAGCGGCCGCCCACCACCAGGAGCTCGATCCCGGGCCGGTCGGCCAGGCAGACCGCGGCCTGCAGGCTCAGTACGGCGACCGTCAGCGGGGCCCGGGCCGCCAGGTGTTCGGCCACGTGCACCGTCGTGGTGCCCGCGTCGAGCAGGACCCGTGATCCGGGCTCCACCAACGCGGCCACGGCGCCGCCCAGGCGGTCCTTGGTCGCGGCCTGCCACGGCTCGCGCGCCAGGAATCCCGCGTCCTCGGCCCGTGCACGCGTCGCCACGGCCCCGCCGTGCACGCGACGCACGAGGCCCTGACGCTCCAGCGCGTCCAGGTCCCTGCGCACGGTCATCTCCGACACACCCAGGCGCTGGGAGAGCTCCGACACGGAAACCCGGTCGGAGCCCTGCACCCATCGCAGCGTCAGGTCCAAACGATTGGCGACACCCATGCCGCTTTTCGATCACTCCAGAGTTCGAATGAACAACGAAGTGTGAGGCTCTCGCGGTCGATACCCCCGTCGCGCGCGAACGCGCAGCGATGTCCGAAACCGATCAGAGGCCGAACTCCTGCGGGGACACACCGAGCGCCGCGCACGCTTCGCGCAGGACCTGCTCCTCGGCCGGGGCGATGTACCCGTCCGCGCCGGCGACCACGAATCCGGTCTGCACGACCGCCTTGGCCTCCACCGGCTTCTTCGCGGCCTTGGCGATCTCCTGCATGACCTGGGTCTTGCCCTGCTGGAAGTTCAACGTCAACTGGTCGACGTGCTTGTTGAACCGCTGCCGCAGCTGGTCCGGCGGGAAGTTCTGCAGGACGTCGTTCTGTAGGATCAGCGACTCCACATGCTGCCGCTCGGCCGGGTCGACCGACCCGTCGGCGGCCGCGACCAGGGCGCACATGGCCATGCTGGCGTCCCTGTACGCACCGCTCTTGAGTTCCGTCTTGAGGGAGCCGAGCTGGGACTTGAGCACGCCCACGAGCTGAGCCTTCGACCCGCCGCCGGACCCTGAACCCGACCGTCCGTGACCGCCGGAGCTCCGTGCCCCCTGCGACTGCTGCTGCAGACCCTTGGCCTGGTCCTTGATCCGGTCCCACATCGCCATCCGTGCCACCTCTGCCAGCCGTTCGCTCGTCCGCGCACCTTCCGCGCGCACCTCTGCCAACGCCTTCCCGCCCGCCGAAGTTCCATGGGAATCACGAGCCGGCCAGGGCGGTTGACGCAGGAGCGACGCCGATTCGGCAGGGGCAACTTCGACTTGGAGTGTGCGTTGAGCGGTCTTGATCCTCGGTTCATCACCTTCGACATGTACGGAACGCTGACGGACTTCGCCATCGGGTCCGCCGCCAGGGAGGTGGTCAAGGACGTGGCACCGCCCGACAGGCTCGACGCCTTTCTCCATCGGTTCAGCTGCTACCAACTCGACGAAGTGATGGGGGATTGGCGGCCCTACGACGAGGTCGTCTCCCGATCCTTCGAGCGAGCGTGCCGGAGCACCGGCGTCGAGTTCCGGCCGGGTGATCCCGACAAGATTTTCGCGGCGATCCCGGGGTGGGGTCCTCACCCCGATGTGCCGGGGCCCCTCGCCGAGCTCGCCGAGCATTTCCCTCTCGTCATCATCTCCAACGCCGCCGACCGGCACGCCGATCAGAACGTCGCGAAGCTCGGCGCATCGTTCCACGCGGTGTACACGGCGGAGATGGCGCGGGCCTACAAACCGAGGCTGCGTGCCTTCGAGTTCATGTACGAGCAGTTGGGCTGTCGGCCGGAGGAGACGATGCATGTGTCTTCCAGCCCGCGTTACGACCTGCAGTCGGCAACCGACCTCGGCGTGAAGGACACGGTGTATCTCAACAGGGGAACTGAGCCGTCGGCGCCCTACTACCACGCGTACGAGGTCACCTCCCTCGCCGGGGTGGTAGAGCTTCTCGGCATCTGAATTCCGCCGAATCGCCGCGCAGTTGCCCGCCCCGGAGCGAGAGACTGTGGGCATGGAGTTCTTCTGTTACCACCGTGACCGGCCCGGCTCCGGCAAGTTGCGCAGCGAGCTGCTGGAAGACCACTGGTCCTACATGGACCGGTACGCGCAGCAGATGATCGCTCGCGGCCCGACGTTCGCCGACGACGGGGACACTCCCACCGGCAGCGTGCACATCGTCGACCTGCCGGATCCCGCCGCCGCCCGCGCGTTCGCCTTCGACGAGCCCAACTACCAGGCCGGCGCGTACCGGGACGTGCTGCTGCGCCGGTGGCGCAATGAGCTGGGGCGCACCATGTGGGACTTCCCCGGCGGCCGGACCGGCGACGATCGGTATCTGGTGCTCGGTCTCGGCGCCGGGCCGGCCACCGACGTCGCGCTGCCGCCCGCCCGGGACGAGTTGATCGCGTACGGGCCGCTGCTGTCCGACGACGCCGCCCAGTGGCTGGGAACGGCGGCGCTGGTCCGCGCCCCGGACGCGGACACGGCACGCGCAGTCCTGGACCCGCACCGCTACGCCGCCGTCGAGGTCCACGCCTGGGAGTTCGGCGGGCGGCGGTGACGTCACGCCGTGGCCGCCACGGGCCGCCGCCCGGCGAATGCGCTTGTCCGCACTCGGGGCACCGCACTACCGTGCCGATGTGGATCTCTTCTCGCACTCGTGGACGGCTCTGCGGGCGGCCGTCGCCGACCTCGAAGACGCGGACTTCGCCCAGCCGTCCGGCTGTTCGGGCTGGCTCGTACGGGACCTGGTGTGCCATCTGGTCATCGACGCCCAGGACGTACTGATCACCCTGGTGACCCCGGCCGAAGGCGAACCGACCCGCGACGCGGTGACCTACTGGGACGTCGCCGACACGCCGCCGACCGGCGACGACCCGCTCGACGCGCTGATCGTCCGGCTGGCCGCCGCGTACGGGGAGCCGTGGCTGCTCAAGTTCCACCTCGACGACGTCGGTTCCGCCGCGGGCCGCGCCGCCGAACTCGCCGACCCGGCCCTGCGGGTCGCCACCCAGGACATGGTCCTCACCGCGGGCGACTACCTGGACGCGTACGTCCTGGAATGGACGCTGCACCACCTCGACCTGGTCGAGCACCTCCCGGACGCGGCGGGACCGCCCGCGGAGGGGCTCGCCCGGTGCCGCGAGATGCTGGAGAAGATCGCCGGCGCCGTGTTCCCCGCCTCGTTCTCCGACCGGGACGCACTGCTGGTCGGCACCGGACGCCGGGCTCCGAGCGCGGCGGAGCAGGCCGAACTGGGCGAGCTGGCCGAACTGGGCGAGCTGGCCGCGAAACTCCCGCTCGTCCTCGGGTGACCGCCCCTCATCGTCATGTGACAGGAGACGCCGATGTCCATCCGCCGGGTCATGCCCGACATCCGATCGGAGGCCCTGGAGGAGAGCCGGGACTTCTACGGCCTCCTGGGGTTCGAGGAGGTCATGAACCTGGGCTGGGTGATGACGCTCGCGTCCCCTGACAACCCCACGGCGCAGGTCACCTTCATGGCGCACGACAGGACCGCGCCGGTCGTGCCCGACATGAGCGTCGAGGTGGACGACGTGGACGCGGCCTACGCGGCGATGCGGGCGAGCGGCGCGGAGGTCGTACACCCGTTGCAGGACGAGGAGTGGGGGGTGCGCCGGTTCTTCGTACGCGACCCCAATGGCCGGGTGGTCAACGTCCTCGGCCACCGCTGACCCGCCTCTCCCGTGATGCGCGGCGCGCGAGCCGCCGTCCCCCAAATTCCCTACCGTGGCGGCCGGAAAGGACGGAGACTCCTCTCATGGCTGACATCGGGGCTGGCATCGGGGCTGACATGCGGGCTGACATGGGGTTGTTCCAGGAGGCGGTCGCCTCGTGGGCGGCCGGAGGCCCCGGCGACCCCGCGCGCGAGCTGGCCGCGCGGCTGCCCGTCCGGACAGCCGTCCTGCTCGAAGGGCCCAGCGACGCCGCGGCGGTCGGCGCGCTGGCCGCGCGCCGCGACCGGAACCTGGCGGCCGAAGGAATCTGCGTCCTGTCGATGGGCGGCGCGATGAGCGTCGGGCGCTTCGCCCACCTCCTCGGACCGACCGGCCTCGGCCTGCGCCTCACGGGCCTGTGCGACGAGGCGGAGCGTGGCTACTACGCCCGCGGCCTGGAGCGGGCCCGTGCGACACAGGACGGGTTCTTCGTCTGCGAGGCGGATCTGGAGGACGAGCTCATCCGCGCGCTTGGCGTGCCACGGGTGAAGGAACTGGTCCGGGCGGAGGGCGACCTGCGCGCCCTGGAGACCTTCCTGCGCCAGCCCGCCCAGCAGAGCCGCACCGCACAGCAGCAGTTGCGGCGCTTCCTCGGCACCAAGAAGGGGCGCAAGATCCACTACGGCCGTGTACTCGTCGAGGCCCTCGACCCCGACCGCGCACCCGCCCCACTGGACGACCTGCTCACCAGCCTCTGACTCGCCGGCCCCTGACCAGCTACCTGCCCCCTGCGGACCCGTCAGGCAGGGCCGGGTGCGCGGCCGCACCGGGAACCGGATGAATCCCACCGTGGCCGTTGACTGCTATCGCCGCCTGTTGGAGCGTCTGTGCGGCCACCAAGCGGGATTCCGTCAAGACGTCACCGCGTTCCCGCACCAGGCCCTCGTAGACCGGCAAATGATCGGTTCCTGCTGACGTGGGTGTCACAGGGCTGCCCCTTCTCGATGTCGTGCGTACTTCTGGCAGATCCCCGCGGCCAGAACTGAGATCTGAATGCGGTCACGCTCGACTGAGGCGCGCCGCGATCCCATGACCGACCAGTAGATAAATAACGGCCGGCAGTCCGTAATTGAGGAGAACACGAAGCCCCTCTGTGTCCATCGTGAAAACATCCTGTGACCACCAGGCAAGCAAGTCGGCCGTGCCGTGCACGAATTCGACGAAGACGTTGGCCTCATTGGCGTCGAGCAGGTAGAGCAGGACCCACAGGCCGAGGAATACGGCGGCGATGTCGGCGATGGTGTGGACGGCGAGGGCCGTCCGCCGAGCAGCGCTCGGGTTCCGCTCTTGGCGCTGCGGAGCCTGCGGAGCCTGCGGGGGCCGGCCGTAGCCATGGGGGCCCGACATCGGGTCGATATTGCTCACGGGTGTCCAATCTGACGCATTGCTTTGCGGGCCGGGGCAGTCGCGCGGGCCCGTGTACATCTGCGCCGTATGGCCGCCGCCGCGTTACGCAGGCATCGGAACATCCCCAATATGGTCAGGCATTCCGCACCTTGTGTGCCCCTGATGGCGACTCAAGGCATATCACTTCACGTCTGGTTCAGATTGAGCGGCACGTGGCGGGGTAGCCTCCCGCGGCTATGCGCGAAGACCAGACCGATGGCGCGAAGTCCGACAGGTCGACGTTCGATGACGTCTTCTGCGGCCTGCTGCCCCGGCTCTATCGCAGAGCCGTGATGTTCTCCGGATCCCGGCAGCTCGCCGAGGACGCCGTGCACGAGGCCTATCTCAAGCTCGCCACCCGCCCCGAACGGCTGCTCGACCACCCCGAGCCCTACGCATACGCCTTCTCGGCGCTGATGAGCGCCGTCCGGGACGCGTACCGTCGGGAAAGACGGCAGGTGCTCATCGACGACGTCGAGGCGCATAGCGGGGTGCGGACGCTCGAGAGCGGAGTCGCGCACGGGGGTGCCTTCGTCGACGGCGCCTGGGACGGCGGTCTTGAGCGGCGGCAGGGCGAGTGGGAGGCGATGCGGCTGCTGAGCAGACTCTCGCCCCGGCAGGCGGGCGTCGTCATCCTCGTCGATCTCGACGGCTACACCATCGACCAGGCCGCGAAGATCATGAAGGTGCACCGGGGCACGGCGGCCCGCCACCGCGCCCGCGCCCTCGACAGCCTGCGCGGCATGCTGGTCGAAGCGCCGTCCGAGCCGGACGGCGGGCGTACATCACAGCCCGGGCGGCGACCCGAGGACGGGAGGGCGTCATGAACTCAACTCCGGGCCCCCCGGGGCAGGTTCCTCCGGACGGCACCGAGCGCTCCCGGCGCGCCGGGGCCACCGATGACGCCGCCGTCGCGGTACTGCGCGAGCGGTTGCGCGCAGCCGACGAGGCGATCGAGGTGCCCCACGGGCTGTGGGACCGCATCCAGGCCGACTCCCCCGCCGGGCGCCGACAGCGCAGGCCGCACCGCATCGCCGTACTCGACACACTGGGCGGACATCGTCCGCGCTTGGCCCTCGTCTTCGCGGCGGCGCTTGTCGGTGCGATCGCCCTGGGGACGTGGTGGCTGGTGCGCCCCGGCGGGCAGGACCGCCCCGCCCCGCCCGCAGGGACACGGGGCGTGACCATGACGGTGCACAACGCGGAGTCGGCCTGCCGTGAACTGCGCACCCTGGAGTGCGCGTTGCGGGTCGCGAAGGATCCGTACGAGCGGTACGCCGCACCCGGCAACCGCGCGGCCCGTGTCTGGCACGGCGACCGGCTCGAAGCGCTGTGCGTCGTCACCGACGGCACGCTCGTACAGGACGAGAAGGGCATCACGTCCACCCGGTGGTACCTGGTGCGCACCACTACCGGCACGGAGGGCTGGCTGCCCGGTGTACGGACGCGCAACAGCGCGGAGGTGCCGGACTGCGCGCGGAGCGGCGACACCCCGTGACGCACACGCTCCCCTGACGCACATGTGACGCAGGTCACAGACGCGGATGTCATACAGGAAGCGGTCGCGTCCCGTGTAGCGCGTGAGAGCACGTACTACACGGGGAGAACGACATGAGCGTACGTACCTTTCTGACCGGGTCCGTCGCGGCCGTGGCGCTGACCGCGGGGAGCCTGGCCGTGACCGCGGGTACGGCATCCGCCGCCGAGGCGGCGCCGAAGGCCGGTGCGGCTGCCGCCTTCACCGTCTGGGCGACGGACGTGAACGTCCGCGACAACCCGCAGTCGCCCGCGACGTGCGACGGCTTCCCCTCGCCGGGGAACTGCCCGACCGTGTCCGGCAAGTTGCAGCCCGGGCAGCAGTTCGAGGCCCGCTGCCAGCGCAAGGGCGAGACGGTGAGCGGCAACGACTGGTGGGTCTTCATCGAGCGGGGCGACTCACGCGGCTGGATCGCCAGTTACTTCGTGGACACGCCGTCCGACCAGCTGCCCGGCGTGCCGGTCTGCGGCGCCTGACAGCGAGAACCGAACCAACCAATCGACCAACCAATCGACCGACCAACCAACCAACCAACGGGGAGACAGACATGAGGATTCTGAGGAGCACCGGCCGGACCGTCGCGCTGGCGGCGGCCGTCGGCACGCTGGCGCTGGCCGCACCGGTGGCGGCGTCGGCGTCGGCGTCGGCGTCGGCCCAAGACGCACCCGCCGCCGTACAGCCCTCGGCGCAGCAGCAGGCGCTGGCGGGCAAGGAGGTCCGGGTCTGGGCCGGCAATGTGCGGCTGCACGTCGAACCGGCCGTCAACTCGCCCTCGCCCACCACCTTCGGGCCGGGCACGCTGATCGACTTCTGTCAGCGGCAGGGCGACTTCGTCTCCGAGCCGGGCCAGGGATCGAGCAGCTGGTGGTCCTACGTGGAGCTGCCCGGCGGCAGCGACGGCCTGTGGATCAGCAATGTCTACCTGGTCGGCGGGGAGAAGATCGAAGGCGTGCCCGACTGCTGACCTCCTTTCCTGCCACGCGCCTCCCGCTGTCGCCCAAGGCGGCGGGAGGCGCGCCGCCACCCTTCAGTGGGTCACGGCGAACAGGAGCAGGACGATGAGCAGCGCCAGGGCGCCGAGGGTGGCGCCGATGAGCGAAGGGCCGAAGTTCGTCGCGAGGCCCCGCTCGTTCTTCCATACCCCCAACGCCCCCAGGACCAGGGCCAGGAGACCGAGGGGCGCGGCGACGAAGTCACCGAGTACGGGGATGAAGGAGCCGAGGAGGGCGACGATGCCCAGAGGGAGGGCGATGTCTCCCAGGCGGTTGCCGGGTGCGCCCCCATGGCGTTGGTCGTCCTTGTGCGACATGCGTCCTCTCACACTGGCATCCGGTACCGAAGACCCGCAGGACCATCAGACGTCCTGCGCGGCCGCGTGTCCAGCACGGCTCCGCCCGATCCCGGTCACAACGCCGGCCAGCGCGACGCACACCACGCTGACGCCGATGCCCAGGCAGGTGGCGGTGACACCGGCTCCGGCCGCCGCCGCGGTGACCGCGGCGGCCCCCAGCGGGCCCAGGGCCGAATGCGTCGTCCAGAACGCGGCAGTGACGCGCCCCAGGAGATGGCCGGGGGTCACCTCTTGGCGTAGCGACATGGAGCAGGTGCCCGCGATGCTGGTGCAGAACAGGATCACGGCGGCGAGCACACCGACCACCAGGGCGCTTCCCGAAAGGCCGACGCACAGCACGGTCGCGCCGCACAGCACGAAGGCCCCGATCCAGCTGACGCCGAAACCGAGGCGTTCGCGTACGCGCGCGACGGCGAAGGACGCCAGACAGGCCCCGAGAGTTCCGGCTGCCAGGACGAACCCGACGGTGCTGTCCGGGTGCCCGAGCTCTTCCTTGAGCCGGAAGATGATGAGGTCGGTCAGACCGTAGGTGAGGAAGGTCAGGAGCGAGAGCAGCACGGTCAGCGGGCGCAGCACCGGGTGGGCCCAGAGGAACCGCACTCCGGCCAGGAACTCGCCGCGCACACCGGCTCGTTCGGCCGCATCACGCGTGGTGACCCGCCGGGCCGGGCGGATCTTCACGAAGGCGATGCCGATCGCGGAGAAGGCGAACGTGACCGAGTCGATGCCGATGGCCGCGGCCGGGCCGAAGGCGGAGGCGATGAACCCGGCCAGTGCCGGACCTCCCGCGCCGGCGGCCGCGTACGTGCCGAACAGATGGCCGTTGGCCCGGGTGATCTGACCGGGCTCGACGATGGCGGGAACGACCGTCACATAGGCCACTTGGAACAGCATCATGAACACGCCCGCGGCCGGGACGACCGCGTAGACCAGCCACATCGGCGTGGCGAAGAGCCAGACCAGCGGGATGAGAGCGAAGAGCAGGCAGCGCGCCCAGTCGGCCACCATGAGCAGGCGACGCCGGTCCACGCGGTCGACGAGCACACCGGCGAACACTCCCGTGACGATGGAGGCGACGCCGGTCAAGCCGGTGACGAGGCCCATCTGCACGACCGAGCCGGTGCGGTGCAGGACGAGGAGCGGGATCGCCACGTACGAGAAGGAATCACCGAGGGCGGACAGCGTCTGGATGACCAGGAATATCCGGTAGTTGGGGTTCGCCCATAAGCCAGGAGGATCCGGGTCCGTCCTGCCCGCCGCCCCCGGCTTCGCACCTTCGCGCGCATCTCGCGCATCTCGTGCGTCTCGTGCGTCTCGTGCGTCTCGTGCATCTCGTGCATCTCGTGCATCTCGTGCGGACACGGCCCGCCCTTCTCGCGCTTCTCGCGATGGCCGCAGCGATTAGATCACGGGGCACCGGTCCGTGCGGGCGGGTGGCGTCAGCACCACCCCAAGCTCGGGCCTCAGGCCTCCTGCCCCGCGGCCTTCATCGGCGCAGGCTGGTTCCCGTAGCCAGCGGACAAGTCCGGCGTTCCTGCCGGACCCCGACGCGACGAACGGGGAGAGACGATGACCAGTCATACGCGGCGGAGGATTCTCCAAGGGGCGGCGCTCGCGGCGGCGGGCAGTGTGGTCGGGGGGTACGGGCTCGGCCACGGCGCCTCGGCGGCGCAGGCCGCCACATCCGGGGCAGCGGGCGGTGCGGCGGACGGAGGCAAGAAGTCGCTGCCCTTCCTGGAGGGCGCGTTCGCGCCGGTCGCCGAGGAGTTGACCGCCTTCGACCTGCCGGTGACCGGCCGTGTGCCGCGTGACCTGGACGGCCGCTTCCTGCGCACAGGGCCGAACGCGCTGGGCCTCGAGGACCCGCGGGCGCACCACTGGATGCTGGGCGACGGCATGGTGCACGGGGTGCGGCTGCGCGGCGGACGCGCCGAGTGGTACCGCAACCGCTGGGTGCGCTCATCGCAGGTGGCGAAGAAGCTGGGCGAGACGTACCCGGGCGAGGTGCCGCCGGACGACTTCGCGTGCAACACGCACGTGATCCCGTACAAGGGGCGGATCCTGGCGCTCCAGGAGGGCGGACCGCTGCCCTACGAGCTCGACGGCGAGCTGGGCACGGTGCGCCCGTACGACTTCCGCTCCACGCTGCGGGGCGCGTTCACCGCGCACACCAAGTACGACGCGGCGGCGGACGAGTTGCACGCCGTGGCGTACTACCCGACCTGGGACCACGTACGCCACATCATGATCGACCGCACCGGGCGGGTGGCGCGGACCACCAGGGTCCCGGTGGCGGACGCGCCGATGATGCACGACTTCGCCCTCACGCAGAAGTACGTGGTGATCGTGGACGTCCCGATCACGTTCGACGCGGCGGCCGCCGAGGCGGGGGCCACGGTGCCCTACATCTGGAACGAGCGGCACCCCATGCGCGTAGGGATCCTGCCGCGCGCCGGAGGCGCCACCCGCTGGTTCGAGATCGACCCGGTCTACTTCTCGCACACGCTCAACGCGTACGACGAGGGCGACAAGGTGGTGATCGAGTACACCTCCATGCCCGCGCCGTTCTACGCGGCCGGACGGGGCAGCGGCGGCCCCTCCGCGACCGGCACGCCGACGCTCGACCGCTGGACGGTCGACCTGCGCGCCGGCCGGGTCCGCGGCACCCGCATCGACGATCTGCCGCAGGAGTTCCCCCGCGTCAACGAATCCCTCGTCTCCCGCCGGCACCGCTTCGGGTATGCGGCGAGCGCGGCCGAGATGTGGCGCGCGTACGAGACGGTCGACGGGGTGCCGCCGGACGACAAGTTCACCAACTGCCTGGTGAAACACGACATGTTGCGCGACAGCAAGCAGGTGCACCGCTTCCCGCGGGGCGCGGCGGCGAGCGAGCCGGTGTTCGTGCCGCGCCGGGACGCGCGGGACGAGGACGACGGCTACATCCTCTCCTACGTCAACGACCCCGACCGGGGCGCGACCGACCTGGTGATCCTCTCGGCCCAGGACTTCACCGGCCACCCGCTGGCCCGCGTCCACCTGCCCGGCCGGGTGCCGCTCGGCTTCCACGGAAGCTGGGTGGCGGACCTGTAGCTACCCGGCGCGGGATCGGCCCGGCGCACCCGCGCGCGTCATGCCGCCGGCGGTGAACGCCGCTGCCGCCGCGGTGGCGACAGCGGTCAGGCCGCCGGCCAACCACGCACCTCCCACCGGGGGGTTCGTCTGCGGCGGGGCGAATCCTCCGGGCACCGCGTACACCACGAGCCGCTCCCCTGCCTTGGCATCGGCAGGGCATGCCTCCCCCAGCGCGAAGAAGTCCGACTCCCTGAGGGTCCGTTCCATTTCCGTCCCGTCGAGCCGCGCCAGCGAACACTCCCACCAGGATCCGGTGACGTTCCCCGTCGGCGCGTTCCGCTCGTGCCGTACGGCCTCCGTGACAACGGTCTCCACCGGCTCGCCCCACACATCGAGCACGGCCTGGTCGAGAAGCGTCAGCAACCCCACGGCCAGCAGGCACTCCACCATGGCCGCCGCCCCGAACTGCCAGGGCCCAAGGCGGACGAAGCACAAACCGATCAGCGCGAATCCCACGCCGAGGAACAACACCCCCGCGACGACGGCTACTACGGGGCTGGGCCACCACGCGGGAACGAGCACCACGGCCAGCACGGCAAGACCGCACATCAGCACCGAAGCGGCGACCCCGATCAGCGCACCGCCCGCCCAAAGCCACGCTCTCCCCCTCACCGGCGCCTCCCGCGACACCGCCCAGCTCCTGACGCCCCTCACATCAGCGGTGGTGCCGGCGCGGGCCCCAGTGTCGTCGTGCCCGGAGTGGCCCGGTGGGCGAGGCCGGTGCGGTAGGCGTCCAGGGCGGCCTCCGTCCGTCCCGTCCGTCGGAGGAGGTCGCCGAGCAGGCAGCACAGGGACGCCAAGTCACCGGCCACGCCCGCCCGTTCGAGGAGCGGCAGCGCGGCGCGGTAGTGCTCCTCGGCGGCCTCCGTGTCTCCGCACTCCTCCGCGATGAGGCCGAGCAGCCGGTGCGCGGCGCCCACGTGCACCACACCGCGTCCCGCTGTCAGGGCCCGCGCCTCCGGGATCTCCGCGGCTTCCGCGGTCGCCGTGCCGACGGCCAGCAGCGGCCTCAGCAGTGCCTCGGCCTCCCGGGCCTTGCCGCGCCGGCGCAGCACGTCGGCGAGTTCCACCTCTACCTGTTCGGCGAAGAGCGCGGCCCGCTTGGCGGTCAGCATGTCGTAGGCGGTGCGCAGTTCGTTCTCGGCGCGCTCCAGGTCGCCGTCCTGGGCGTGTACGTAGCCGCGCATCCAGTGGCAGTGGGCGAGTTCGGTGCGAATGTGCAGCTGCCGGTAGAGATCCTGGGCCTTGGCCAGCGATGCGTCGGCCTCGGCGATACGGCCCTGGGCGATGAGCGTACGGGCCACCCCGCGGTGCATCCCGGCGAGCAGGGCGGGGTCGTCCACGCGGGGCGCGAGCGCGAGCGCCAGTTCGGCGGCGTGCGCGGCGCGCTCGTGTGCGCCCATGTCCATGTACGGGGCGATGGACGCCGTGTAGAGGAGGAGCAACGCGTCGGGGTCCTGCAGACCGGAGGCGTTGAGCTGATCGAGCGCGGTCTCCAACAGGTAGCAGGCGTAGCGGAGTTCACCGGTCAGGCGGTGGGCGTTGGCGCGGCCGCGGATGGCGGGGACGCGGCGGGGCAGCGGCTCGTCGGCGAGCAGCCGTTCCACCGAGGCGAAACACTCGTGTGCGTCGTCGAGTTCTCCGGACTCCAGGAGGCAGTCGCCCAGGCCGAGGAGCGCGGTGGCCTGCTCCCCCGGGAGCGCGTGTTCGACGGCTTCGGCGCACAGGGCCCGGAAGAGGGGGGCTGCGTCCTCGGCTCCGGTGGCCAGCGCGCGCCGCGCGTCGGTCAGGCGCAGCCGCAGTTCGGCGGCGAGGCGGGCGGGGCGTCCCGTCGCGAGCTCCTCGGGCGTGACGCCCAGGCGCTCGGCCAGGTGCCGCAGGGCGGTCTCGGACGGCCTCACCTTGCCCGACTCCAGTGTGGACACGTAGGCGGGCGTGTACGCGGGTTCGGCCAACTGCCGCTGGGTGAGCCCGAGTTCCGTACGAAGACGCAGGACGCGACGCCCGATCACCGCGGGCTCGTCGAGCCGAACGCCCCCAGGTCCACTGTCCGACATCTCTCCGCCTCCACGCTCGAGCCAAGTCCATGCAGGCCTGGAGCGAAAGGACTTGGGATGGCGTGGCGCGAACTCACCACTCCCACCGTCACCTTGCGCCCCGGGCATTGCCTTGCTTCCCCACGACCTCTACATTGAACCGCGTCTTAAGCTCCCTTAACCCCCCACTTACGTCGCGGACTTGCTGACCCCATGTCCGCGCGGACTCCCGGGAGAACCTCCATGCGCAGACACGCATCCCGCATATCCCGCATATCCCGCAAGCGGCTCACCGCGGCCGCCGGTGTCGCCCTGGCGGCGGCGCTGGCCGCCACCGCGCCGGTCGCCGCGGATCAGGGCCAGGACGACACCGCCGCTGCCGCCCGCTCCACCGGTGACGTCGAGGTCGAGTACTTCACCGGCCCCGACAGCCACCCCCGCCACACACAGATCCCCGCCTCCGCCCCGCTCTCCAGGAAGCAGCAGGCCACGATCAAGGACGACGGTGACGTCCTGCCGATCGTGGAGGCCGGAGCGAGCGACGCCAAGGTCGATGTCGTCTTCATCGGGGACGGCTACACCGCCGCCCAGCAGGAGGACTTCCACGCCGACGTGCGCACCAAGTGGAAGGAGATGTCCGCCGTCGAGCCGTACGCCGAGTACAAGGACCTGTTCAACGTCTGGGCCGTCGACGCCCACTCGCAGGACTCCGGCGTCTCGGGCGACCCGACGGCCGACGTCCACAAGAACACCGCCCTGGGATCGGCGTTCTTCTGCGACGGCATCGAGCGGCTGCTGTGCGTCGACACCAACAAGGTCGAGGGGTACGCGTCCAAGGCCGCCGACCCCGACCTCGTGATCGTGCTCGGCAACTCCACCAAGTACGGCGGCGCAGGCTACAACGACATCACCTCGCCGTCCGGGTACGACGGCATCGGCACCGCCTCATCCGACCACCCCGACTCCGACCAGGTGGCCGTCCACGAGACCGGTCACTCCTTCGGCAAGCTCGCCGACGAGTACTGGTACGACGACAGCACCTACGACGGCCCCGAGCCGGGCGAGTCCAACCTCACCAAGCTCAGCGCCGAGGAGATGGCCGCGCAGAAGGCGAAGTGGCACCAGTGGCTCGGCCAGGAATCACCTGACGGCGGCACCGTCGGCGCGTACGAGGGCGGCGGCTACCACGGCCACGGCCTCAACCGCCCCACCGAGGACTCGATCATGCGCACCCTGGGCCGCGAGTTCAATCTGCCCGGACGCGAGGCGATGATCGCGGGATTCCATCAGCACGCACCGGTCCTCACCGGCGTCACACCCACCGACCGGCAGGTGCGCGGCGCCGAGCGGATCCGCGTCGAGGCGTCCTCCCGCGCGCGGTTGCGCTGGTACGTCGACGGCCGCGAGGCACGGCAGGCCCGGGACGCGAGCAGCGTGACACCAAGGCGGCTCGGGGTGCCCGCCGACGGCCGCCCGCACACCGTCACGGCACGCGCCACGGACCCGACCGACGCCGTCCGCGACCCCGAGCTCCGCAAGTCCCTGACCGGCTCGCTCAGTTGGCAGGTCACGCGCTGACACACAGGGGCGGGCGCCGCATCAGTCGTCGCCCGCCCGCTCCCCCGACACCGGGTAGGGGACGAAGGTGCTGCTGTTCTCGTCGATCGCCAGGCGGCGGTCCAGCGGTGGGACCGCCCGCTGGGGGCAGTCGGTGCGTTCGCAGAGGCGGCAGCCCATGCCGATGGGGACGGCGGACGAGGCGTTGCTGAAGCTGGCGGACCTGATCGGCCTGGACACGCTCGCCTCCATCGCGGCGTCGCTCTACGAAGAGTTCAAGGAACCCCTGTACGCCCCGCCTCCGTTGCTCCAGCGCATGGTGGAGGCGGGGCTGCTCGGCCGGAAGAGCGGCCGCGGGTTCCATACCTACGACCGGGGTTGAGGGGCCCGGGTCCGCCGCCGGGCTGAGGGGCCCGCGGCTGCGGTGAGCGGGGCGCGGAACAGACTGGTGATCTGTTCCGCGCCCCTGCACTCCTGTCAAGCCCGTCCTGGATTCCGGGCGAAGGTGAAACGCCGCCGGAGTAACGTCGTTGGAAGGCGTGGAGGTGAGGGCAAGGGTGCCGGTATCGACGTTTGAGCCCGCGTTGCAGGCGGAGTCGGAGAGCCTCAGGCGATGCCTGCTGGCCCTGGAGTCACTGCGTCACGACGATGCGCGGCCGCTCCCGGGCGAACAGGCCGCGGTCGCGGCGTACCGCGCGGCCCGCTCCCGGGCAGGTGCCGGCCAAGGTCACGCCGTTGCGGGCCCGCGAGGGCGCGACGCGACGAGAAGAAGCCGTGAACCCTCGGTCCGGGCCGGAATCGCGGCGGCCGTCGGCGCCTGCATGCTCGGCAGTGTCGCGGTGGCGGCGGGCACAGCCGCTCTGCCGACGCCGTTCGATGAGGACGCGTCACAGCCGACGTCAGGTATTTCAGGCCCGGGCCGGCCGGGGCCTGGGCATACGGAGACTGGCCACGGGGCCGTCGAGGACGCGGCCATGGTGAGCGGAGCGGTAGCCGGTCTCGCCGCCGGTGTGGGCGGGTTCCTGGGAGGCCTTGCGGCATACGGCACGTGGCGAGACAACCGCCGTGTACAGCGCCCCGGCCAACGCGGCGGTCACGACCCCGCCGACCCGCCCGAACCGGGTTCCGCTGACGGGGAAGGGCCGGCACCGGGGCGCGACGGCTATCTGTGAGGCGGAGTGATGCGGCGGTAGGCGGCGCGGGCGTGCAGGACACGGCCTGTCGCGGCGCCGAGGAGAGTCGCGGCCAGCAGGCAGGCCATCCATTCGGGATCGCGGTGCCCGGCCCAGGAGATCTCCCCGGTGGGGGCGGTCGCGAAGATGTTCAGGAGGGCCCAGCACAGCAGAGCCGTGCCCGGCGCCGCGGCGAGACGGCTCCGTACGCCAAGGACGGCGGCCAGCAGTGACAGGGCGGCGAGCGCGAATCCCGTGCGGTCCAGCACGCCGAGCAGGTCGAACACGCTCACCAGGACAAACGCGCCCGCATACGCCCCCGCCCAGATGAGGGGCGTCGGCACCGGTTCCGGAACAGCCCTCGCGCCACTGGCCATGTGCCGCCATTCCACCACTGTCAGGTCCTCCCCCACCCCTGGGCCGGCATCGTCGCCTCGGCCCACTGGGCCGCGAACGATTGTCGCCCATGCGTCGGCGGCCGGACACCTGTGTGCCCGGCCGCCGCCCCCGTCGGCTTGAACCAGCGAACCAGCGAACCAGCGGATCAGAGAACCAGCGAACCAGCGGATCAGCGGATCAGCAGGAGCCGCCCGCGCAGGCGTCGAGCCAGGTGTACCAGTCCTGGTCGTAGCGTGAGCCGATCGTCTGCGTCAGGTGCCGGCGGGCGGAGGCCCAGTCGCCGGTGCGGTAGGAGCCGAGCACGGTGGCCACGTCGTCCGGGTGCTTCTCCAGCATGTAGCGGACGGCCAGGTAGCCCCAGCGGTAGGTGCGGGTGGTGTCGGTGTTCTGGTAGGTGGTGTCGAACAGCTGGCTGAGCGGATAGGTCTTCTTTCCCGCTTCCTTGATGGCCTCGTCGTAGGGCAGTTCGCGGTACGAGTACGAGACGTACTCGGCGAAGCCCTCGATCCACCAGACCGTCGGGGTCGAGACCCCGGCCTCGAAGTCGCCGTACATGTCGAAGCGGCCGTCGAGGTAGTGGGTGTACTCGTGGTTCAGGTTCCAGATCTGGAAGTCCGGCCGCATCCAGTCCGCTTCGTAGGCGATGAAGCGGGGCAGGTTGCCGTCCGCCGAGGGGTCGCCCTCGAGGTACATGCCGCCGTTGTTGGTGTCGATGCCGTAGATCACGCCGGCGTAGGTCTGGTAGTCGGCGCTGGAGTCGAAGACCACCACCTCGATCTTGGTGTTCTTGTCGTCCTTCACCGGGCCGCCGTCCTTGGCCACTTGGTGGAAGTACGCGTCCTGGCCGTTGAGGCTTTCGCAGGCGTACGAGAAGTTGCTCGCGTCCATGTCCTGGGCGGCGATCGCGATGCTGTCGCTGCACGCGTTCCTGCCCTGCAGGACGGCCGCCTTCAGCCGCTCCTTGAGGTCGCAGACGCCGTAGTACGCGCAGTTGTCCTTGTCGTACGCGTCGGCCATCTCCGCCACGCCGACCCAGAGCCGGGCCGTCCTGCCGGTCATCTCACTGACGCCGAGCAGGTCCTTCATCAGCGGGCGTACCCTCTCCCGCAGTTCGGCGTGCTGGACGAACCGGCCCATCTCGCGGCCCGCGTTGGAGGCGAGGAAGGACTGTTCGCCGCCGAGCAGGTCGAGATGGTCCTTGGCGAACCGGTGCACTGTGTCGAGGACACTCGGGTCGTTCTGGACGGCCTGGACGAACTCCGGCACCTGATGCCCGCGCCACAGCACCGTGTACACGTTGTTCACGGCGTTGACCATCCACCACTTGTCGTTGTACGAGGTGTCGTAGCCCTGCAGCATCCGCTGGACGACGTTCAGGTAGCGGGCGTTCTCCTCCGCGCTGTCGATGAGCGTGATGGCCTCCGCCAGGGTCTCGCCGTTGGCGTCCGTGACGTCGTTCGAGTGCGCGGAGGCGAAGAAGGCGTCCAGGCCCGCCTGGATCGCGGACTTCAACTGAGGCCCGTACTCGCCCACATCCGGCTTGTGGTACCAGTGCACGTAGTAGCCGGCCCGCAGGAACAGCACGATCTGCGGCATGCCGGTGCTGCCGTTGCCTGGATACGCGGCGGAGCCGTCGCGCAGCGCGGTCGCGACGGTGACCATCTGCGCCTCGCGGAACGCGCCGCCCGCGTCCGCGCCGGTGAGGCTGAACAGCGTGTTGATGCAGTCGGTCGTGGACGAGGTGATCTGCCTGACCAGCGCGTCCCCGGTCTGGGCGAAGTCACCTGGGGAGCACCCCGCCTTGCCCCCTCCCTTCTTCTTGGCCGCCAGCATCGAGGGCCGCTTGTGCGTGGGGGCGGTCGTCGGGGTGTCGTAGTCCTGCCGCAGTAAGTCCTGGGAGGCGGACAGCGGTGCACGGTCGTCGACCGCGAGCCGCCCCTCACGCACGTGTTCGGCCTCCGCGGCCGCGACCGCGGGCTGCGGGCCGGTTCCCTTGCCGGCCGGCGCCGCCTGGGCCGTCCCGCCGCCGAGGGGGCCGACGCCGACGGCAAGCGCGAGGGCCAGGGCTCCGGCCCCGGCCGCTCGGACGACGCGTGCACGTAACGAGCTTCTTCGTTCGTTCCGGCTCATGTGCGGTTCTCCTGTGGGGGATTGGTTGCCTGTCGCGGACGCGTTTGTCGTGAGCTCGTCCGCGCGATGGGCGGTACCATTTCACACATCACATGACGCTGGAAGCCTCGCGGGGCGGGTGGTTTTCCCCGGATCTCGTACGGATCTCCTTCGACGGATCGGGCCACGCGCGGGCAGGCGGCCCACGGTTGGCCCCCGGACGACCCCACCAGGGCGCTACGCCCGGATACGGCGCACGCCCGGAACGTAGACGCGAGGGAATGCGGGGAGTTGGGGTTCGCGGGGCGGCGCCCCGGCGGGCAGCCGCCTGCTGTGGCGGGTCGGCGTCACCCCACAGTCAGACGCCCGGCGGGATCCGTCGTGCGCGGGAGCGGATCTGGAACGCCGTGATGATCTCGACCACGCCGACCGCGAGCAGCCACACTCCGCCGACCAGTGTCAGGACGGCGACCGACTCGAACGGCGAGACGATCAGGACGATGCCGGCCAGTGCGCTGATGACACCGAGGCACACCTGCCAGCCGCGGGCCGGCATGTCCGGGTCGGAGGCCGCCGCGATGGTCTGCGTGATGCCGCGGAACAGCCAGCCGATGCCGATCCAGAGGGCGAGCAGCAGGATCGACTGCATCGCTCCGCGGAAGCAGAACAGGCCGAGCAGTACGGACAGGGCGCCGCTGATGAAGGCCATCACCCGCATCGGGGCCGACACATGCGTACCGAAGGCGGAGACCAGCTGGAAGATGCCGCTCACCAGGAGATAGAGGCCGAAGAGTACGCCTGCCGCCCACAGGGATGCGCCCGGCCAGACGAGGACGAGGACGCCCAGGATCAGCGAGGCGACACCCGCGAGCAGCACGACCTGCCAGGCCGACTTCGCGAGGCTGCCGAGCGGGCCCGGCGGCCGGTCACGGTCGCCGTCGCGGGGCGTCGGGTCCGGTGTCCGGGGGTCGTACGGCGCTTCGGTCATGCTCGACTGTCCGCTCGGTTCCCCGGCGTCCGCCACAGAACCTGGACCGAACGGCGTACTACTGCATAAGGCATGCGGCATGCGGCATGCGGTGGTCCGGCTTCCTCTGGGGGGGCAGGAACGCCGACGGCTCGTCCGTTCCCCGGCGGTCGCCACGGATCCGGCGCCGATTGAACGTACCTCAAGCGCGCCCGGCGAGCGGTGATCCGCAGGCTCTGCTGGAGCCCGCAGACGGCGCCGCAGTCCGCGGTGGACTGCGTGCCGTCCTCGGGCAACCGCCCCGACGATCACAAGTGGCATGGCCTGATCGGCAGACCTAGCCTAGGCAAAAGCGACGTCCAGCACAGCGCACGTCCGCGTGGCGGAAGGGTAAGAGTCTTGAGCCCGTCGAATGAGGACCAGGAACAGCTGGAGGCCGGCGTGGGTCCCGCGCCCAAGGCCGAGCCGGAGTTCCACCCCTACCACCACCCCGCCGCCGGATGGGGCGCCGCCAAGAGCGTGACCCGGTTCCTGCTGCGTGAGCGTGAGCTGGTGGACGGTCCCCGGGCCATCATGAAGATGAACCACGAGAACACGGGCTTCGACTGTCCCGGGTGCGCGTGGCCGGACGACACCAAGGGCCTCAAGCTCGACATCTGCGAGAACGGGATCAAGCACGTCACCTGGGAGATGACCCGCAAGCGCGTCGACCGGAAGTTCTTCGCCGAGCACACCGTGAGCGAGCTGTCCCGGTGGAGCGACTTCGCGCTGGAGGACCAGGGCCGGCTGACCGAGCCGATGCGGTACGACCCCGAGTCGGACCACTACGTACCCATCAGCTGGAAGGAAGCGTTCGCGATGGTCGGGCGCGCGCTGCGCGAGCTCGACGACCCGAACCAGGCCTCCTTCTATACGTCCGGGCGGCTCGGCAACGAAGCGACGTTCCTCTACCAGTTGATGGCCCGTGAGCTGGGCACGAACAATCTGCCCGACTGCTCCAACATGTGCCACGAGGCAAGCGGCCGCGCGCTGCAGGCGTCACTGGGCACCGGCAAGGGCACCGTCGACCTGAAGGACTGGGACGCCACCGACGCCCTGTTCATCATGGGCGTCAACGTGGCCTCCAACGCCCCCCGGATGATCACCGCGCTCGCCGAGGCGTACCACCGCGGCGCCCAGATCGTGCACATCAACCCCCTGGTCGAGGCGGCCGCCACCCGCACCATCGTCCCGCACGACATCATGGACATGGCCCTGTTCAAGACGACCAGGACGAGCACGCTGAACGTGCAGCCGCGCATCGGCGGTGACATGGCGCTCATGCGGGGCATGGCCAAGGCGGTCCTCGAGCAGTCCAGGACCGATCCCAAGGCGCTGGACCAGGAGTTCATCGACCGCCACACCGCGGGCTTCGAGAAGTACCGGGAGCTGTGCGAGGCCACGCCCTGGGAGGAGATCGAGCTCCAGTCCGGGGTCGACCGTGCCGACATCCTCAAGATGGCGCGCGTCTACCGCGATGCCGACCGCAGCATCGTCAGCTGGTGCCTGGGCGTCACCCAGCACGAGCACGGTGTCGACACCGTACGGGAAATCGTCAACGTCCTTCTGCTGCGCGGCAATCTGGGCCGGGAAGGCGCGGGCCCCTCCCCCGTCCGCGGACACAGCAACGTCCAGGGCAACCGCACCTGCGGCATCGACCACCGCCCGGCCCCGGAGTTCCTGGACCGCCTCGCCGAGGTCTGCAAGATCGACCCGCCCCGCGAGCACGGCCTGGACACCATCCGCACCATTCAGGCGATGAACCGCGGCGATGTGAAGGTGTTCATCGGGATGGGCGGCAACTTCGCCCTCGCGGCGCCGGACACTCCGTACACCTACGCGGCCCTGGGCAACTGCGAACTCACCGTCCAGGTGAGCACCAAGCTGAACCGCAGTCACATCGTGCACGGACGCCAGGCGCTCATCCTGCCCTGCCTGGGCCGCACCGAGAAGGACCAGCAGCGCCTCGGCCTCCAGAGCACGTCCGTCGAGGACTCGATGAGCATGGTGCACCTGTCGGTCGGCATGAAGCGCCCCGCGTCGCCGCATCTGCTGTCCGAGCCCGCGATCGTCGCCGGCATGGCCCGCGCCGCCCTCCCCGACAGCGACACCCCCTGGGAGTCGTACATCGAGGACTACGACCGTATCCGCGACACCATGGCCCAAGCCCTCGACGGCTTCGAGGACTTCAACCGCCGGGTGCGCCTGCCGCTCGGCTTCCGCATCAAGCAGCCGGCCCGCGAGCTGGTCTTCCTCACACCGTCCGGAGCGGCCGAGTTCTCCTCGGCCCCGCTGCCGGACGTCGTGCCCGCCGCCGGGACCCTGGCGCTCGGCACGATGCGCTCCCACGACCAGTGGAACACCACGATCTACTCCGACAACGACCGGTACCGCGGCATCAAGAACCTGCGCACGCTCGTCTTCATGAACGCGGACGACATGCGCGAGCGCGGCATCGACGCGTTCGACCCGGTCGACATCACCAGCACCGCCAAGGACGGCAGCAGCCGCCATCTCAACGGCTATCTCGCCATCCCCTACGACATCCCCCGCGGCTGCGCCGCCGGCTACATGCCCGAGATGAACGTCCTGTGCGCACTGATCGACCACAGCACTCAGAGCGACCAGCCGATCATGAAGCACGTCAAGGTCACCATCGGCCCTGCCGTTTGAGCGCAGGCGGATTCTCGATCGTCTGATCGGCAGGGATTGTCAAGGGGTGAATGCGAGGCAATAAGCGGCACCTATCACATCATCGAAAACGCCTCTTTGACATGCCCTCAAGCCCGGCCGGAAACTGCTCCCGCAGCGGCGTCGCATTGCGGAAAGAGGCAGTCCAGATCATGAGCAGCATCGAGGATCCCAGCGACGACCTGTCGGTGACGCCGCCCAAGACCTGGGCCGCCGGGGTTCCCGCGGTGACGCACGCGCTGCGGTACTCGCTGGAGCAGACATCGGTGCGGCGCACGGCGTTGACCCTGCTGAACATCAACCAGGCCAAGGGCATCGACTGCCCCGGATGCGCCTGGCCCGAGGAGGCGCCGGGCAAGCGCCACATGAACGAGTACTGCGAGAACGGCGCCAAGCACATCAACGACGAGGCCACTTCACGCCGCGTCACCCGGGACTTCTTCCGCGAGCACTCGATCGCCGAGCTCGACGGCAAGTCCGACTACTGGCTCAACCAGCAGGGCCGGCTGACCGAGCCGATGGTCAAGCGGCCCGGCGCGACCCATTACGAACCGATCGGCTGGGCCGAGGCGTTCGGTCTGCTCGCCGGGGAATTGAAGGCCCTTGCCTCTCCCGACGAGGCGCTCTTCTACGTCTCCGGCCGCCTTAACAACGAGGCCGCTTTCCTCTTGCAGCTCTTCGCCCGCGCCTACGGCACCAACAATCTGCCGGACTGCTCCAACATGTGCCACGAGTCCAGCGGATGCGCGATGAACGAGACGCTGGGCACCGGAAAGGGCAGCGTCTCCCTCGACGACATCCACGACTCCGACCTGATCTTCGTCGTGGGGCAGAACCCGGGCACCAATCACCCGCGGATGCTCTCGGCGCTCGAGAAGACCAAGCGCAACGGCGGTCAGGTCGTCGCGGTCAACACGCTGCCCGAGGCCGGGCTCATGCGCTTCAAGAATCCGCAGGTACCGCGTGGCGTCGTCGGCAAGGGCACAGCGATCGCCGACCAGTTCCTGCACATCCGCGCCGGCGGCGACCTGGCCCTGTTCCAGGCGCTGAACCTGCTGCTTCTCGAGGCCGAGGACGCCGCGCCGGGCACGGTCCTTGACCACCGGTACATCGACACGTACTCCACCGGCTTCGCCGCATTCGCCGAGCACACGCGGAAGGTCACCTGGGAGCACGTCTTCGAGGCGACCGGACTGTCCCGGGCTGAGATCGAGCAGGTCTTCGACCGGGTCCTGGGTGCCAAGAAGGTCATCGTGTGCTGGGCGATGGGGCTCACCCAGCAGAAGCACGGTGTTCCCTCCATCCGGGAAGTCATCAACTTCCTGATGCTGCGCGGCAACATCGGCAAGCCGGGAGCGGGTGTGTGCCCGGTCCGCGGGCACAGCAACGTCCAGGGCGACCGCACCATGGGCGTCTGGGAGCAGATGTCGCAGGAGTTCCTGGACGCCCTGGAGGCGGAGTTCGGCTTCACGCCGCCCGCTCATCACGGCCTGGACGCGGTGAACGGCATCCGGGCCATGTACGAGGGCCGCGCCAAGTTCTTCCTCGGAGTCGCGGGCAACTTCGTACGGGCCACCCCGGACAGCGCTGTCACCGAAGAGGCGATGCGCAAGTGCCGGCTCACGGCGCACATCTCGACCAAGCTCAACCGGTCCCACACCGTCTGCGGTGACACCGCGCTGATCCTGCCCACGCTGGGGCGCAGCGACAAGGACGTACAGAACGGCGGCGAGCAGTTCATCACCGTCGAGGACTCGATGAGCGACGTGCACGCCTCCCGCGGGAAGCTGCCGCCGGCCTCCCCCGACCTGCTCAGCGAGGTGGCGATCATCTGCCGGATGGCGCGCGGCACCCTGGGGTCGACTCCGCCGCTGCCCTGGGAGGACTTCGAGGCGGACTACGGAACCATCCGCGACCGGATCTCCCGTGTCATACCGGGCTTCGAGAACTTCAACGCCCGGGTGTCCGAGCCCGGCGGCTTCCACCTGCCCAACCCCGTGAACCAGGGCGTCTACCGCACCCCGAGCGGCAAGGCCGTCTTCACCTGCAACGACTTCACGATGCCGCACGTCCCCAAGGGGCACCTGCTGTTGCAGACGCTGCGCTCGCACGACCAGTGGAACACCATCTGGTACGCGCCGGACGACCGCTACCGCGGCATCCACAACGCGCGCCGCGTCGTGCTCGTCAACCCCGCCGACCTGGAGGAACTGGGCATCGCCGACGGCGACTTGGTGGATCTGGTGAGCGTGTGGCACGACGAGAGGGAACGCCGCGCGGAGGACTTCCGGGTCGTCGCCTATCCCGCGAGCCGGGGATCCGCGGCGGCCTACTACCCGGAGACCAACGTCCTGGTCCCGCTGGACAGCGTCGCCGACATCAGCAACTGCCCCACCTCCAAGGCGGTCGTGGTCCGCCTGGACCCCGCGCGCGCCTCCCGCTGAGCCGACGCGTGCTCCAGAAAGACCCAGTCTTTAAGGTATTGCCCCGCATGCCCGCATCTCGCGCCGCGCGCGGTTGGCTTCCCGCGGCGGCCGCGGTGTTCGCCGCCGGATGGGGCGCGAACCAGTTCACCCCGCTCGCGGTGGTCTACCGCACCCAGGAGCACTGGCCTCCGCTCCCGGTCGCCGCCATGTTCACCGTGTACCTGTTGGGGCTGCTCCCCGGTCTGCTGCTCGGCGGCGCGGCCGCGGACCGGTTCGGGAGGCGGCGCGTGGTCCGGCCCGCGCTGGCCTTGTCCGGCGCCGCCAGTGCCCTGCTGGCGGCGGCTCCGGTCTCCCAGACCTCCGTGTACGTCAGCCGCCTTGCCACCGGCGTCGCGGCGGGCGTCATCCTGACCGCGGGAACCAAGTGGCTTCGGGAGCTGTCCGCCGGGTGCGGGCGTCGGGCCGCCGTCGACCGCCGCGCGACGTTGGCGACCGGTGGCGGTTTCGCCACCGGTGCGCTGACGGCGGGCGCTGTCGCCGAATGGCTGCCGCGGCCGATGGTGCTGCCGGGCCTCGTGCACTGCTCGCTGGCGCTGCTGGTGCTCGGCGCGACCTGCCTCGTGCCGGAGACGGAGTCGGAGTCGGCATCGGAGTCGACGTCGGAGTCGGCATCGGAGTCGACGTCGGTGGCCGATGCCGCTCATACCGCGCCGCTGAAGCCGCGCGTCGAGGGCCCGCGCCGCGCGGCCGTCAGGCACCCGCGCTTCCTGTGGGTGGTGCTTCCGGCGACCCCGGCGGTCTTCGGTGCCGCCACCGTGGCGTACGTGGTGCTGCCGCCCCTGGTGGCCGACCAGGTCCCCGGCTACGCGCCGCTCTTCAGCGGCCTCGTGGCGGCGCTGACGCTGGCGACGGGCATCGTCGTACAGCCCTTGGCCATGTGGCTGGACCACGCCCACAGCGCGCGGGCCACCCTTGCCGCCATGGTCACGGTGATCGGCGGACTCATGGTGGGCGCCTTCGCGGTCCGCTGGGATTCCGCGGGTCTTGTCCTGGCCGCGGCGGTGCTGCTCGGAGCCGGGTACGGCCTCACCCTGGCCTCGGGACTGATGGAGATGGAACGGCTGACGCCGCCGAAGGCCCGGCCGTCGACGGCGTTCCTCTACCAAGGCGCCACCTACAGCGGCTTTCTGACACCGCTGCTGCTGGCCCTCGCGTCCAGCGCAGGCGCGGGGGCCGCCCCCTACCACCACCTGCTGGCGGCCATGGCCGCCGTGGGCCTGCTCTGCCTGCTGATCACCGCACGCCACAGCCGCCGGAGCACGCCTCCGAGGAGAGGAGAAACATCATGGGACGCGTGACCGCGCGGCGAAAGGTGCTGCGCATCCGCGACGGGGTGTCCTCGCACCGTCCTGACACCCTGGCCGTCGAGGAACCGATGGAGATCAGGGTCGGCGGGCGTGCGCTCACGGTGACCATGCGCACTCCGGGCGACGACTTCGACCTCGCGGCCGGATTCCTGGTCAGCGAGGGGGTGCTGCACGCCGCCGACGAGGTCGCGGGGATCCGCTACTGCGCGGGCGCCACGGCCGACGGCGGCAACACGTACAACGTGGTGGATGTCGCGCTTGCCCCGGGCGTCGCCGCGCCCGACGCCTCGCTGGAGCGGAACTTCTCCACCACGTCCTCGTGCGGCCTGTGCGGCAAGGCGAGCCTGGACGCCGTACGCACCTCGGCGGCGTGGTCCGTCGCCGATGACCCGCTGCGCATCGGTCCACAGGAGCTGACGGCCCTGCCCGATCAACTGCGGGCCGCCCAGCGGGTGTTCGAAAGGACCGGCGGCCTGCACGCCGCCGGGCTCTTCACGGCCGACGGGGACATGCTGTGCCTGCGCGAGGACGTCGGCCGGCACAACGCCGTGGACAAGGTGATCGGCCACGCCCTGCGATCGGGACTGCTGCCGCTGCGCGAGACGGTCCTGATGGTCAGCGGCCGGGCCTCCTTCGAGCTGGTGCAGAAGGCACTCATGGCCGGAATCCCCATGCTGGCAGCCGTATCCGCCCCGTCCTCGCTCGCCGTCGACCTCGCCGCGGACAACGGTCTGACCCTGGTCGGCTTCCTGCGCGGCGCCTCGATGAACGTCTACGCCGGAGCCGAGCGCATGGAACTGGCATTCCAGCCCGCCGTCCGGTAAACCCGTGACGTGCTCTTTCGCCAACTCGAATATCTGGTGGCCCTCTCCCGGGAGCGTCATTTCGCCCGTGCCGCCCAGGCCTGTTACGTCTCCCAGCCCGCCCTGTCGGAAGCCATCCGAAAACTGGAGGAGGAGCTGGACGTGCCTCTGGTCCGCCGCGGCCGGAAGTACGAAGGGCTCACGCCCGAGGGCGAACGCATCGTGGTGCGGGCGCAACGCATCCTCGCCGACCGCGACGCGCTGAAGGACGAGGTCGGCGCCCTGCGCACCGGTCTGAGCGGCAGGCTGCGGATCGGCTCGGTGCCCACCGCGTCCGGCGCCGTCTCCCTGCTGACCGGCCCGTTCTGCGCGGCACATCCGCTGGCGACCGTGGAGGTGACGGGGGACCTTCAGTCGGAGGAAATTCTCCGGCAGCTGCAGAATTTCGAGATCGACGCCGGAATCACCTATCTGCACAAGGCCCTTTCGGAGAATTTCCAGTCGGTCCCGCTGTATCAGGAGCGGTATGTGCTCCTGACCAATGTCGCCGACGGGCTCGCCCATCAGCCGACGGCGACCTGGGCGGACGCGTCGCGGCTGCCGCTGTGTCTGCTGACCGGGGCCATGCAGGGGCGGCGGGTGCTCGACGAGGTGTTCGCCGAGGCGGGCGTGCGGCCCGCGCCCCGGGTCGAGACCGATTCGGTGGCCGCGCTGTTCGCCCATGTCCGCACGGGCCGGTGGGCCAGCATCGTGCCGCACACCTGGCTGCATGTCTTCGGCGTCCCGCACGGCATGCGGGCCATGCCGATGGTCGAGCCCGCCCGGACGGTACCGGTCGGGCTCGTGGTCACCGCGCGGGAGCCGGTGTCGGTCATGGCCCGCGCCCTCACGGAAACCGCCCGGCAGACCGATCTCGCCACCACCCTCGAACGCCTGCCTGGGGACCCGGGCCCCCAGTGAACGACCCACAGTCGCACGGCCGGTGACTGTACATCAGGCGGGCCGGATGCCGAGATGACGCAGGGCCGACGCCACCGCCCCGGCGCCGCACCGTGTGCTCCGGGGCCGGGCGGGGTGGCCGCCCGGTCTTGGCCCCGGTGAGGATGTCGCCGCCAGGGAAGTTGGGGTCGGCGGCGGCGAAGTCGGCGGGCCGGGTGACCTGCCGGCCCACGATGTGTTCGCGGACGCCGGGGGCGAAGCGCTCCAGTCGGGGACGCGGTCCTGTCCTGAGCGGGCTGGTCATCACCGGCACCTGTCGAAGCGGGCGAACCCAGTGTCGTGGCGCCCCCTTTCTTCCACTTCGCCCTATGGTCGTCGGGCAGCCAAAAGGGGCGGTCAGTACATTCCGCTGTCGTATCCCACGCACGGCTCAAGCCGTCGAACAGCTCATGGAGTTTTATGGACACCGGGATTCCGCCGCGCGACGCTTCGGCCCAGGATGTGAAAGCGGGGCGGCTGCTGCGTCGTTGGAAGTTGTGGATTGTTCCCGGTGTGCTCAGCGGCCTTGTCGCACTGGCCCTTTCCCTGCTGTACATGGGCGGCATCCTCACGCCCGCCGACCATGTGGACCGGCTGCCCATCGCCCTGGTGAATTCCGACACGGACAAGCCGCTGCCGGGGCAGAAGGAGAACCTCGGCTCCCAGGTGAGTGACGGCATCGTCTCCGCCTCTCCGCACGGGGACGTCGACTGGCGCCGGATGAGCCGCGCGGACGCGCAGGACGAGCTGGCCTCCGGGAAGGTCTACGGGGCCCTGGAGATCCCCTCCGGCTTCACGTCCGCCGTGGGGTCGCTGGCCTCCGGCAACGCCACCGCCCAGCCGACCCTGACGACGCTGACCAATCCCGGAATGGGCAGCCTCGGCTCGTCCTTGGCCGGGCAGATCACCCAACGGGCGGCGCACCAGGCCTCCGTGGACATCGGCGAGCAGTTGGTGTCGTCACCGGAGGTCGCCAAGGCGAGTTCCACCACACGTGTGCTGCTCGCCGACCCGGTCGCCGTGAGCACCAAGGTCGGCCACCCGATCGGCGCGCACACCGGTCTGGGCCTGAGCGCCTTCTACTACACGCTGCTGCTGGTGCTGACCGGATTCCTCTCCGCCAACCTGATCCACAACACCGTGGACAGTTCACTCGGTTACGCGGACAGTGAGATCGGCCCCTGGCACTCCCGCCACCCCACTGTTCCCATCAGCCGTACCCAGATGCTGGTCCTGAAGATGGTCATGACCGCGGGGCTTTCGCTCCTGACGACCACGCTTCTCATGGTCGCGACGGTCTCGATCCTGGGCATGGACGCGCCACACCCGGCGCTCCTTTGGCTGTTCTCCTGCTGCGCGAGTCTCTCCGTCGGCCTGGGGGTTCAGGCGATCAACGCCGCCTTCGGCAGCATCGGCCAACTCGTGGCCATGTTCGTCTTCATCGCGCTGGCGCTCCCGTCCTCCGGCGCCACCGTCCCGCTGGAAGCCACTCCGGGCTTCTACCGCTTCCTCGGCACGTTCGAACCCATGCGCCAACTCGTCTCCGGCGTCCGGGCGATCGTCTACTTCGACGCGCGTGCGGACGCCGGACTCACCCGGGGCTGGATCATGATCGCGGTCGGTTTCGTCGCCGCGCTCGCGTTCGGCTTCGCCATGACCCGCTATTACGACCGCAAGGGTCTGCACCGGATGGTGCCCCAGCCAGGGTGACGGTCCCCCTCGCCGTACACGGCGGGCCGCCGTGGCTGCCTCAGCCCTCCCCCGCAGGGCCCGTCTCGCCCAGCGACACGATCGTCACGGCCGCCTCTCCACCGGGCGTCTTGTAACTGACGCTGTCGCCCGCGCGGTGGCCGAGCAGCGCGCGGCCCATGGGACTGTCGTACGTGACCATCGTCGGTTCCAGCGGCTCCGCGACCTCGCTGATCTCGACGGTTCCCACCGAGCCGTCCGAGAACCGCACGGTGACCGTGCTGCCCATCCCGACCTCGTCGGTCGAGGGCGGACCCGCGTCGTCGGCCTGGCGGAGCCGCAGCGTGATCTCGGTGATGCGGTCGTCGAGGCGTCCGATCACGGCCAGCCGCCGCAACTCGTCGGCCTGGTCGGCGCGGTCGCCCGTTTCGCTGGTGTCCTGCAGCGTCGCGGCATCCGCGTTCCGTTCGGCGCGCAGGTCGGCGAGCTCCTTCTCGAGCGCGCGACGTGCGGTGGCGCTGATCGGTTGGGGATCTCCGTTCACCACTGCTCCCGTGTCCCGTCAGCTTTCGTGGTCACTCGGCGGAAAGGCCTCGCGCTGCGCACGGGTCTTCTTGCCCGTCCGCATATCGCCCTTGTCGACTTCGCGGTCGACCTCGGCCTGCGCCTCTTCGTACTGTGCCTCGGAACTCTCCCGCTTCTTCACGGGAATTCCCGCGTCTCGCTCGTCTTCCCGCGTGCGACGCTCGAGTTGTTCCTCGTCGGGCCGCAGGGGCATTCCTCGGCTGTGGTCCGTGTCCGGGTTGCCTTCGACTTCCCGGTTGGACTTGTGGTGAGCCGCCATGTGTCCTCCTTGATGGAACGAACACCCGGGCGCCGGTGCGCCCGCGTGTGCTTACCGATCCGCGTCGCCCTTGCGTACGGTGCAGTGGAGCGTGTCGTTCTGTACGTCGGCGACGATGGTGTCTCCCGGGTCCGCCTCGCCGCCGAGCAGGAACGAGGCGATGCGGTTGTCGAGCTCCGCCTGAATCGTGCGGCGCAGCGGACGGGCGCCGAATTCCGGCTGATGGCCATGGGCGAGGAGCAACTGCTTCGCCGCGTCGGTGACTTCCAGGTTGATGCCCTGGGCGTGCACCCGGTGCTTGCTCTGGTCGAGGAGGTGATCCACGATCTGCGACAGGTCTTTCTCGGTGAGGCCGTGGAAGATGATGATGTCGTCGATGCGGTTGAGGAACTCGGGCAGGAACCGCGTCCGCAGTTCCCCCATCAACTCGTCCTTGATCTCGGACACATCGCCGTCGTGCGCGAGAATGCGATGCGCGCCGATGTTGGACGTCATGATGATGACGCAGTGGCGGAAGTCGACGGTGCGCCCCTGGGCGTCGGTCAGACGTCCGTCGTCGAGGATCTGCAGCAGCGTGTTGAAGACGTCGGGGTGGGCCTTCTCCACCTCGTCGAACAGCACCACGCTGTAGGGCTGCCGGCGGACCTTCTCGGTGAGCTGGCCGGCTTCTTCGTAGCCGACGTATCCGGGAGGGGCTCCGACGAGCCGGGCAACGGTGTGCTTCTCCTGGAACTCGCTCATGTCGAAGCGGATCATGTGGTCGTCGTCGCCGAACAGCAACTCGCCGAGCGTCTTGGCCAGTTCGGTCTTGCCTACGCCCGTGGGGCCGAGGAAGAGGAACGAGCCGACGGGGCGGTCGGGGTCGCCCATGCCCGCACGGTTGCGGCGTACGGCCTGTGAGACGGCGGTGACCGCTTCGTCCTGGCCGACGATCCTGGCGTGCATCTCCTCCTCGAGGTTGAGGAGCTTCTCCTTCTCGCTCGCGGTGAGCTGGGAGACCGGGATCCCGGTGCGGCGGGACACGACATCGGCGATGTCGTCGGCGGTGACGGAGACGACGCCCTCGCGCCGCTCCTCGACGCCCGCAAGTTCGCCTTCCGCCTCGGCGATCTGCCGCTTGAGTTCGGAGGCCTTCTCGAAGTCCTCACCGGCCACGGCATGGGCCTGCTCACGGCGGAGTTTGGCGATACGGTCCTCGCGGCTGACGACCTCGGTGGAGCGGCCCGCACTGCGCAGGCGCACACGGGCGCCCGCCTGGTCCATCAGGTCGATGGCCTTGTCGGGCAGGAACCGGTCGCTGATGTACCGGTCGGACAGCTCGGCCGCGGCCGCCAGGGCGCCGTCGGCGAAGCGGACCTGGTGGTGGGCTTCGTAGGCGTCGCGCAGCCCCTCCAGGATCTGCACCGTCTCCTCGACGGTCGGCTCCGGGATCAGTACGGGCTGGAAGCGGCGCTCGAGTGCGGCGTCCTTCTCGATGTGCTTGCGGTACTCGTCGATGGTCGTCGCGCCGACGACGTGCAGCTCTCCGCGTGCGAGCGCGGGCTTGAGCATGTTGCCCGCGTCCATCGACCCCTCGCCGGTCGCGCCCGCGCCCACGACCGTATGGAGCTCGTCGATGAACAGGATGATGTCGCCGCTGGCTTCCTGGACGTCCTCGATGACCTTCTTCAGGCGCTCCTCGAACTGACCGCGGTACTGCGCGCCGGCCACCATGCCGGAGAGGTCGAGCGAGACGACGCGCTTGTCCTTCAGGGTCGCCGGGACTTCGCCGGCCACGATCCGCTGGGCCAGGCCCTCGACGATGGCGGTCTTTCCGACACCGGGCTCACCGATGAGCACGGGGTTGTTCTTGGAACGCCGCGAGAGGATCTCGACGGTCTGCTCGATCTCTTCGGACCGTCCGACCACCGGGTCGAGCTTTCCGGCCTTCGCTTCCTCCGTCAGGTCGCGCCCGAACTCGTCGAGGGTCGTGGCGGGCTTCTCCTTCTTCGCGTCGGCCGGGAACCCGTCCGCGCGGGCCGCCTGGTCCGCGAGGCCCGACAGCTTCTCCGGGTCCATTCCCTCCGCGCGCAGCAGCCGGGTGGCACCGGAGTCGGCGTCGTCGAGGAGCGCGCTGAGAATGTGCTCGGGCCCGATGTACGACACCCCGGCGGCCTGCGAGTGGGCGTAGGCCGTTGCCAGGGTGCGCTTGGCCGCCGGTGTGAGTCCCGGTTCCGCGGACGGCTCGCCGGACTCCCGCGGCAGGACCCCGGCGAGTTCCGAAGCGAGCTTGTCGGGGTTGACGCCGATCTGGGAGAGCAGCTTTCGCGCGGGGTCGACCTGTGCGGACGCCCAGAGCAGGTGCTCCGTGTCGAGGTCCGGGGTTCCGTCCTCGACCGCCCGTTGCGCGGCCAGATTCAGGAGTTCCTGCGACGACTCGGTCAGGAGCCGTCCGATGGGAACGCGCTGAACGGCCGGTGGTGACGATGCCGGCGACATTCCGAAGAACCGGTTCAACAACTCGCTGAAGGGGTCAGAGGAACCGAACCCTGAACCGAAGGACATCGACATGCTGGCTCCTGGTACCGAGAGGATCTGTACAACTGAATCGCGATGTCCGCTGCCCCGCAAACGGAGCGAAACGGAGGCGGGAACGAGCGTGGAGGGGCCGCTCAGGCGCTCGTCGACCGCGGCGCGGCGGGGAGGTCATCGAGGAAATCGGCGGTCGGCACGTGGAACAGGCATCCGGTGACCGCCGTCGAGAAGTCGAGGATCCGGTCGTGCAGGCCCGGTCGGCCACCCGCGAACATGTTCCTGAGCATCTGCTCGGTCACGTCAGGGGTACGCGCGTAACCGATGAAGTAGGTGCCGAACTCCCCGTCGCGTGAGCTCGCGGACCTCCGTGAAACGCCGGCGGCGCAGGACGGCGCCCGGCAGACGCGACACCGGGCGACCGTCGCGGTCCTGCGGGCCTACCACTCCCTCGGGCTCGCGCCGCCGACCGAAGCGCGAGCAGCCGGCCGGGACGAGACCTTCGTACGCCTGACCGACCTGGCCTGGTCACTCCTGATCGGCTCCGCCCGCCGGCCGCCCGATGACCCCGCCGCCACGGCACACCACCTGCGGCGGCAGGCCCGCCTCCTCACCGAGCGGCGCCGCCGTCCGCCCTCCGTACTGTCCGAGCTGTCACCCCCCGCAACGGCCGAGGGGGGCGCGGCCGCGCAGGCGGGCACCCCTGCCACCCGGCGCGCCTCCGACCTCCTGATGGGGCACGGCCCCGGTGGCCCGCACCGCATCGCCGTCCTGGCCGTTCCCGCCCTGCGGATGGTCCTGGGCACGGGGATCGCCGGTGGTCTCGCGGTGGTCCTTGGCCTGGAGCACGGCTAATGGGCGTCGGTGTCGGCCGCCGCCGTTCTCCACTCGATCAACCTCCGACTACGGTCTGGGCGTCGTCTTCCTCACGCCCCTGGCGCTGCTGCTCAGCGACATGGCCTCGCCCGCCCCGGCCGGGGATCTCGTCCTCGACCGGGTGCTTGGCAGCGTCCTGGGCATCGCCGTCGGTTTTGTCTGTGCGCTGCTGGTGGTCCATGACCATGCCGCGGTGCGCGTGAAGCGGGCCCTGGCCGCGTGCACGGAGGCCGCCGAGCGGGCGGAGCAGGCGCTGGCCGGGCGCTTCGGGCCCGCGTTCCCGGTCGTCCAGGTGCGTCTGGTGGTGGCCGTGGTGGAGTTGCGCGACGCCGACGACGCCGCCGCCGGCGAGCTGTGGCCTGTGGGGATGACTCCGAGCGGTGCGTGTGTTGAACTGCGCAAGACAATCCGTACGCGACGACGGAGTGAATGCGATGCCTCTTGAGGGCGAGTACGAGCCGAGTCCGGCGCAGTGGGTGCGCGAACAGGTCGAGTTGTACGAGAGTTCGCGCGGCACGAAAGGGGCGACGCTCTGGGACACGGGCCTGCCCGTCGTCATTCTCACGACGCGCGGCGCGAAGAGCGGCAAGATCCGCAAGATCCCGCTGATGCGCGTGGAGCACGAAGGGCGGTACGCGGCCGTCGCCTCCAAGGGCGGCTTCCCGCATCACCCGGTCTGGTACTTCAACGTCAGGTCCGACCCGCGTGTGGAGCTCCAGGACGGGGCCGTACGCCAGGACATGACGGCCCGTGAGATCACCGGGGACGAGAAGGCCGAGTGGTGGGAGCGCGCGGTCGCCGCGTATCCGCCGTACGCCGAATACCAGGAGAAGACCGACCGCGTGATCCCCGTCTTCGTGCTGGAGCCCGCGTCGACGACGACCTGATCCGCGCGGCTGCGGCCTCAGACTCCGATACCGCGGTGGTGACGGGAGCGTGCCGTCGGCGCCAGCCGCAGTGTCCTGGCTGGTGTCGACTGCTCTCGCTCGATGCTCGGCAGAATCTCGTCCCGTGCGAGGGGATCGGCCTGTAGAGCGGCGAGGTGTTGTCGGTACGTGCTCTCGTCGGGGTACGAGGTGACGACCACGGCGACGTTCTCCCCGGTGCGCACGGGCAGTCCGGGGAATGTGTTGGGCGCCGTCTCGGTGGTGAGGGCGGCCAGTGGCGCGGGCCCCGTCTTGCGGAGCACGGGGAGGAGTTCGTCCCGGATCAGCTCGATGCCGTCGTGCTGCCCGGGAGGGAAGGACCACACCGTGGCGGCCACGAAGCCCTCCGGTTCCGGAGCACCGGCCGCCGGGCGGCGCTCGGACGGGGAGATGGTGAAGCCGGTCTCGTCCGACAGGGGACGCAGGAGGAGTACGTCGTCGGAGTCGAGCATGGTGGCATTGGCCTGGGGGCCGTGCTTGGCCCAGACAGGGCCGCCGTAGAAGGCAGTCAGCGCGTGCTGTCGTGCCGCCATGTCCCGGAATCCGCGCAGCCACACGAAGCGGTCCGGGTCGTCGAGGTCGCGGAACTGACCGAGCACCCACATCCCGGTCTCTTCCTGGGTTTCGACGAACTCCCGGTCGAACAGCTCGATGAGTTCGTCGCGACGGCCGGGGCGCAGCGTGTACTGGCGCAGCTCGATGACGGCGGGGCGGCCGGAGGTCTCGGTGAGGGGCACGCTGCGGGCTCCTGTTTCAGTTGTCTTCTTCGGGACTACGAGTCAGCTGACGCTACGGCGGCCGCGTGTCAGGGGCTGTCAGGGTTTCCGGGGAGAATGTGCCCATGTCCGCTGGTCGACTGTTGTCGGTACTGCTGTTGCTGCAATCACGTGGCCGTGTGTCCGCGCGAGTGATCGCCGACGAGCTGGGGGTGTCCGTGCGCACCGCCTACCGTGATGTGGTGCGTCTGCAGGACGCCGGAGTTCCCGTGTACGCGGAGCCGGGCCGCGGAGGCGGCTATCAGTTGCTCGACGGCTATCGCACCCGGCTGACCGGGATGAGCCAGGGCGAGGCACGGGCGCTGTTGTTCGCCGGACTGCCGGGCCCCGCAGCCGACTTGGGGCTGGCGGCGGAGGTGACGGCGGCGCGGCTGAAACTGCTAGCCGCGTTGCCTGCCGGGCTGCGCGAGGAGGCTGCGCGGACCGCGGCGGTGTTCCACCTGGACGCTCCGGCCTGGTACCGGGAGCCCGAACAGACGCCGTATCTCACCTTGTTCGCCGACGCGGTGCTCACCCGGAGTGTGGTGGAGGTGCGTTACCGCCGCTGGCGCGCACCGCAGGAGGTGCGGCGTCGCCTTCGCCCCTACGGCCTGGTTCTCAAGTCCGGCGTCTGGTACCTCGTGGCCGCCACGGAGAACAAGGTCGCGACGTACCGGGTCACTCAGGTCCTGGACGCGGTGCCGGGTGACGAACAGTTCGACAGGCCGCCGGACTTCGACCTGGCCGCTTACTGGACCTCGTACCTCGACGACTTCCAGAAGCGCCGCTTCACCGGCACGGCCACCATTCGTCTCTCCGGGCGGGGTCGCCGACGCCTGCCGGACAACCTTCCCCCGGAGGTGGTGCGGGCGGTCGACGCCACCGCGACCCCCGTCGGCGACGACGGATGGGTCGAGGCGGTCATCCCGACCGAGAGCACCGGCCACGCGTGCGGTGAGCTGCTGCGGCTCGGTGTCGACGTCGAGGTCGTCGAGCCCGCGGAGCTGCGCCGGGCGATGGCCGACACGGTCGACGCACTCGCCAGAAGGTACGGGGCAGGCTGACCTACTGGCAGGGTCCCGGTAAAGGTCAGGTCACTCCCCGAGGAAGGTGATCCGCCCCGATGTCGGAGGGGCGAGCGGGGCGTCCGCGGCGGAGTTGTCCTTCAGGTAGCCGATCATCGCCTCGAGGTCGGTGACGTCGCCGCCTTCGCGGTCCGTGCCCTTCGTGAACGTACTGAATCCGTTTCCGCCGTTGGCGAGGAAGTCGTTGACGGTGACGCGGTAGGTGTCCGTGGGCTGCACCTGCCGGCCGTCGACCCTGACGGTACCCGCGAGCAGTCGGTCGGCTCCGGCGCGGCTCATGTCGACCGAGTAGCTGAGCGCCGAGGAGAGCTGCAGGAAGCGCGGGGCGCCGGCGTTCTCGCCGCTGACCTGCTCCTTCAGGACGTCGATCAGCTGCTCACCGGTGAGCGTCATCGTCCACAGCGGGTTGTCGAAGGGCTGGGTGCGGTACGCGTCGGCGTAGGTGACCTTCCCGTCGCCCTTGTGTACGAGGTCGGCGCGCATGCCGCCGGGATTGAGGAAGGCCACCTCGGCCTTGTAGCCGCGGGTGGCCTCCACCTGGGCGTCGGTGAGCAGACTGCCGAGCGGCGTCTCGCGCTCCGTGGAGCCGCGGCCGGGCAAGTCGGCGGAGATGTAGCCGACGGTCCGATCGGCGGCGGCCTCCGAGCGCTTGCGCCAGGTCTCGACGAGTTTCGTCATCGCGGGCTGCTTCGGGGTGTCGACGGGTACGACGTGATTCCTCGCCCGGACCGACTTGCGGATGACGTCTCCGGTCCCGTCGAGGCCGAAGCGCAGATCGGTGAAGGAACGGCCGAAGGAGTCGGCCTGGGTGACCATGCGCGGCTCGCCCGCGGGGTCGGTGACCGTACATTCGAACGAGTCGTGCGAGTGGCCGGTGACGACGACGTCGACCGCGCTCGGCGTCCCCTCGGCGATCTCCTTGATCCGCCCGCGCAGTCGGGACCCGGGGCCATCGGCGTCGCAATCCCCCTTGCCGGCCACTCCGTTCGCGGCCTCGCCCTCATGGATCAGGAGGACCTGCGCCTCGACCCCACGCTGCTTGAGTTCGCTCGAATAGCGTTTGATGACCGCCAGTTCGTCATGGAACTCCACGTCGCGGATCTGCGAGGCGTTGATCGACCCGGGCGCCTCCTTGGTGACGAGGCCGATGAATCCGATCCGCTGCCCGCCGGGCAGCGTCTTGACGGTGTAGGGCCGCAGCAGTGGCGACGAACTGCCCTCACGGGTCACGTTGGCGGCGAGGTAGGGGAAGTCCGTGCCGTCGTAGTCGCCGCCGGGAGCGCAGCCGTCCTCCGGGTGGCAGCCGCCGTCGGCGATGCGCCGCAGTTCGTCCGGCCCTTCGTCGAACTCGTGGTTGCCGACCGAGCTGGCGTCGAGCCCGAGCTGCTCCAGGGCGTGGATCGTCGGCTCGTCGTGGAAGAGCGCGGACAGCAGCGGACTGCCGCCGATCATGTCGCCCGCGCCCACCGTGAGGGAGTTCGGCCCGGCACTCCGGGCCTCCTTCATCAGCGTGGCGAGCTGAGGCAGCCCGCCCGCCTGCAGGCCGCCCCCTCCCCCGCGCTCCACACGGCCGGCCGGGCCGTCGACGGGATCCAGGTTGCCGTGCAGGTCGTTGAGCGCCAGGAGCTGCACGGGCACGCCATCGGCCCTGCCGGGCGCGGAATCGCCCGCGGAAGCCGTGGCGGAGCCGGCGGGGACGCACAGGGTGAGCCCCACGGCGGCGGCCGCACAGGTGATGGCGGTGCGCTTGAACAGAGATACGGAGATCGAAGTGTCGGTCACACCTCGAAACTACGGAGCGTCAGATCACGGCAGAAACGGACACACCCGAAACCCCGCATGTTCACCCAGGGACGCCCATGTTCACCGGCTTCCCCCGGAGCCCGCACGAAGCGCCGAATCGACCATCCGCAGCGTCCGCGCGGCCTGCGGCCCTCCGAGCCTGAGAGTGAAGGCCGCGCTGGTCACGGCCATGGAGCCGTCCGGGGTCACACCACACTCGGAGACACAGCCGAGGCTGGTCCCGCCGTGGAACCAGATGCCGTCGTCGCGCCCGGCCACCGGCCGCCAGGCGATGCCCAGGCCGTAGCGGACACCGGGCACGGGGATCAGATCGGCGGCCGGTACGGTCTGTTTCATCGCCGCCAACTGCGCCGGGCGCACCAGTCGGCCGCTCATCAGGGCGCGCAGAAAGACACCGTGGTCGTGTGGCGTCGTGATGATTCCGCCGTCCGCTCCTCCTCCGGAGTTGAGGGTCGTGTCGGCCGGCCGCGAGTCGCCGGGGAAGTATGTGTACGCGGTGGCCGTCGGCCCCGGTACGTACGAGGAGGTGCCGGGGATGAGGGTGTGGCGCAGGCCGAGGGGTTCGATGATCCGCTCGTGGACCTCTTGCGCCCAGGGGTGTCCGGCCGTCAGCTGTTCGGCGGGCGTCTGCGAGCGGAAGCGGTGGCGGCGGTAGCTCGCCGGGGTGAGGTCGCCGGCGCCTGCGGCGAAGTAGTCGTTCAGGCCGCTGGTCTGCCGCAGCAGGTTGGTGACGGTGATGCGGCGGCCGTCGTTGCCGTGCCCCCGGACCGCTCCGGGCAGCCATCGGTCGACCGTGTCGGTGAGCTTCAGCCGTCCCTCGCCGACGAGTTGGAGTACGACGGTGGCGGTGACGGTCTTGGTGTCACTGCCGATGCGGTAGTACGCGCCCCAGGGCACCGGCCCCTTCGCCGCGAGATCGGCGACGCCCGCACGGGCGCTCGTACGGCCGTGCGCGCCCTGCACCTCGGCGAGGATGCCGGACACTCCGGCGGCGCGGATCGCGTCTACGTCCTTCTGGAGCGAAGAGGCCGCGTGGGGTGTGCGCTGCGACGCCGTTGCCCCGGGGGCGCCCGACACTCCCGCGAGCAGCGCCGCCGCGGTGGCTGTCAGGCCGGTGCGCCTGCTGATCGTCGAAGTGTTCGCCTTCATCGCTCCACCTCGGTCTTCTCGGCCTTGCCCGCCCTGTCCGCCTTGTCCGTCGGTCGGGGGCAGGTGAGGTCGGTCGCGGGCAGCTTCCCGTCGCGCAGATAGGCGTTGACGGTCCGGTCCGCGCACGCGATGGGCGTGAGGCCGTCGTTGCCGCGCGCGTAGACGCCGTGCGAACGGATGTCGGCCGTCAGCAGGCGTGAGCCGGTGAGCTTGCGGTGCAGGGCGAGGGCACCGTCGTAGGGGACGTTGTTGTCGTATCGGGCCTGGAGCATCAGGAGGGGCACGGCGTTGCCGATCCTCGTGCCGGGTTCCTTCGGCTCGGCTCCCCAGAACGCACACGGGGCGATCATTCCGTTGACGTACGGACCGAAGACCGGTTGTGTGACGCGGCTGCGCTGCATGTTCTTCCAGTACGTCTCCGGGTTCTTCGGCCAGCCGCCCGCGGGCCAGCCCCCGTCGCCGCACATGAAGATCGCTCCGCCGACCATGCTGCTCTCCAGCTCGGGCGAGGCGAGGAGTTCCAGGAGCGCGGCGAGCGCGGGCCCCGGCTCGTCGAGCTCGCCCGCGGCGGCCTTCTTCACGTCACTTACCACATCGGCCAGTTGTGGGGTGTTCTCCTCATGTTGGACGAGCTGCTTGAACACGATGCGCAGTAGCGGGGCATTGAGTCGCTGCCCGTCGACCGTGATGGGGCGCCGCTCGGCCCGGTCGAGCAACTTCCGTATGTCCGAACGTATGTGACCCTCCAAGGCCGCCTCCGCGGGAGCGCCCGACCGCTGGAACAGCTCGTACTGCGTGGCCGCCGGATCAGTCGAGGAGTCCAGGACGAACCGGTCGGCCCGGCGCGGGAAGAGCTGGGTGTAGACGGCGCCCAGGTCGGCGCCGTACGAGACTCCGTAGTACGAGAGCGTGCTCTCGCCCAGTGCCGCCCGGATCGCGTCCATGTCGCGGGCGACGTTGCGGGTCGAGGCGTGGGGCAGCAACCGGGCGTTGTCGCCGTGCTCCTGGCAGCGGCGTGCGGTGTCCCGCGCGGAACGTACCGAGGCCTCGAAGTCCTTGCGCGGGGTGGTGGTCTCCGGGGGCGGCGTCGGGCGCGGGGACCTGCCGCAGGTGACGGGGGTGCTCTCGCCGAGGAAGCGCGGGTCGAAGCCGATCAGGTCGTAGCGGTCCGCCACGTCCTTCAACGCGGGGCGCAGGGCGAGGGTGTTGGCCAGGCCCGTCCCGCCGGGGCCGCCGGGGTTCGAGAGCAGGATGCCGCGCCGCTCGCCCGGCGACTTCGCCTTGATGCGGGAGATCGCGATCTGGATCGTACGACCGCCGGGGTCGGCGTGGTCGAGCGGGACGGTCACCTTCGCGCACTGCGCCCCCGCCTCGTTCAACGCCTTCTGGTCGGCGGAGCAGCGGCCCCAATCGACCGGCGGGCGAGGCTGCTCGGAGGGGTCGGGGAGGGCCGCGGCGGCCACTCCGCCGGCGAGCAGTCCGGCCAGGGCCAGGCCTGCGGTGACTGCTGAGGCGACGCGCATCGTGCTCCTTGGATCGACTGGATGGAAGAACTGCCGGATCGGCAGAAGAAATCGATCACTACGCTAGGAATGCGTGCGGCATCGGACCATCGGGCTGCCGGGCCAACTCCCCTGGGGACAGCCCCCGTACGCACTCTCCGGCTGCCCCCCGATCACTCCGGACGCAGGCTCAGGACCAGGTCGCGCGGCAGACCATGGGTGTCGTGGAGGTAGTGGAAGTCCTCGTCGTCCAGCGGGCCGCGGAACCGGGGCCGGGCCAGTACCTGCCTGCCGCGCTCGAGGAGTCGACTGAAGCGGCGCTCCTCCTCGATCAGCGATCGGCGCACGTCGTCGGTGTCCATTTCCTGACGGAAGTGGTCCAGGGTGTGCAGGATGAGTTCGTCCGGCAGGTCACCGAGGCCGCGCGAAGGGTCGTCCCGCCACAGCACGGTGAGCACTCGGCGTACCAGTCGGCGCAGCACATAGCCGCGGCCGGTGTTGGCCGGGCGCACCCCGTCGCCGATCACCACCATGGCCGAGCGCAGGTGGTCGCAGACCAGCCGCAGCGACGGTTCGTCCAGTTCCCACAGGGCGGGCACGAGACGCCGCCAGGGATCGAAGAGGTCGCAGTCGAACACCGACGTCCGGCCCTGCAGCACGGCGGCCAGCCGTTCCAGGCCGAGCCCGGTGTCGACGTTGCGCTGCGGGAGCGGCACGAGCGAGCCGTCGTCGAGGCGGCGGTGACGCATCATCACGTGGTTCCACACCTCCACCCAGCGGTCGTCGCCGGTCGGCGTCGACTCGGGCGGGGTGGCGCCGGTCCAGATGAAGATCTCCGAGTCGGGGCCGCACGGGCCGGTCGGTCCGTTGTCCCACCAGTTGTCCTCGACGGTGAGCTCCACCGGCACCCCGCGTTCCTGCCACAGCTCCGAGGAGGCGGTGTCCGGGCCGATCCGGTCGTCGCCGCCGAAGACCGTGGCGTGCAGCAGACCGGGATCGATGCCGAATCCGTCGGTGAGCAGCCCGTAACCCCAGTCGAGGCTCAGCGGGCCCTCGTAGTCGCCCAGCGACCAGGTGCCGAGCATCTCGAAGACCGTCAGATGGGTGGAGTCGCCGATTTCCTCCAGGTCCGTGGTGCGCAGACAGCGCTGCACATTGACCAGCCGCCTGCCCAGCGGATGTGGGCGCCCCTCCAGGTACGGGGTGAGGGGATGCATGCCCGAGGTGGTGAACAGGACCGGGTCACCGGTCGGTGGCAGCAGTGTCGAGCCGGTGATCCGGCGGTGACCGCGGTCCTCGAAGTACTCGACGAACGTACGGATGACGTGGTCGGTGTTCATGGGGTGGCTCCTTCGCGTGCGCGGCGGGGAGGCACCGGACGCGGTCCGCACAGCGGCACAGGCGGGAGAGCCACGGAACCACCGGCGGACCGTTTCCGGTCGCCGGTGGAGAGGGGGGAGTACGTCAGGCGGCGGCAACCGGCGAGCTGGTCGCTCGCGCGGTCGCGGTGGTGTTGGGGCCGGTGACGTTCATACGGGCGACGGTAGCGGGCCCGGATCCCGGAGTCACACGAATTTCAAGCCGCCCCGGCTCAGGTCCCGACCCGGCTCAGGCTCCGTCGCGGTACGCCGAAGGAGAGCATCCCAGGGCGCGCCGGAAACGCGTGGAGAAGTAGAGCGGGTCGTTGTAGCCGACCTGCCGGGCGACATCGCGCACCGGAAGCGACGACAGGCGCAGCAGCCGGCACGCCACGGCCATGCGGCGCTCTTCGACATGCGCCATGACACTCGTCCCGAACTGCGCGGTGAACAGGCGGGAGAGCCGGGACCGCGACAGTCCGGCGACGCGCGCGAGGGACCCGACGGTGTGCGGGGCGGCCAAGCGATTGCTGAGGTGCTCGAGCACGGCGAGGAGGCGCGGGTCCATCCGCTCACCGCGGGGATTCTGCGTATCGCACCACAGCAACGCCTCTTCCACCGCGTTGACCCCGAAGAGCGCGGCGTTCGCCAGTGCGCTGTTGCTCAGGGACACGGCTCTGGTCAGCGCGGCCGCGACGCGGCCGGCGAGCGGATCGGGCAGCAGCACGCGGCCCACGCCGGGAGCGGCCTGCGGCCAGTCGAGCAGGGCGAGCCACTCGGGCTGCGGTTGGACATGGGCCCAGAGCAGGAGCCAGTCCCCGGCCGCGGCGTCGGTGCTGTAGTCGTGGGGAGTGCCGGGAGCGATCGCGACGAAGGACCTGTCATCGGCGTACACGTCGGCCGCCCCCGCGTTCCTGATCCGGCCACGCCCCCGGCAGGTGAACAGGAGCAGCCAGTCGTCCGTGCCGGCGTGCCGCACGGTCCGGTAGTCGAGGCCGGCCGCGAGCCGGCCCGCGACGACCCGGTTCTCGGCCGTGGCGACGACCTGCCGACGGGCCGGCGCGCCACGCCCCGCGGCAGCATCTTCCATATGAAGTCCTCGAACTCCGATTCCCGGTCACGGGGCCGGTGAACACGATGGAGAGCATGACACCCGATACAGCACCGGCGTCGCAACGGGTCGAGCGCTACGCCGCCGACGGCATGGTCCGGGTCGACGGCCTGCTCACCTCCGGCGAGGTCGAGACGATCCGCTCGGCGTTCATGGATCAGGTCGTACGGGACCGGCACCGCCTGGGCGCGCGGGACGGCCTCGCCGATGACGACATCCTGGCGCGCTTCCCCCGCTTCATGCAGCCGCACCGGCACCCGGACCTGGAAGTCGGGTCGATCGCACGCCGGCTGATGACCGACCGCCGCATCCTGGACATCGTCACCGGACTCATCGGCCCGGCGTTCGGCGCGCAGTCGATGTTCTACTTCAAGCCGCCCTCCGCACGCGGCCAGGCGCTGCACCAGGACAACTACTTCCTCCGGGCCCACCCGGAGACGTGCGTCGCCGCCTGGATCGCGATCGACGACTGCGACGCGGCCAACGGCGCGCTGTCCGTGGTTCCCGGCTCGCACACCATGGAGGTGGTGTGCCCCGAGACGGCCGACGACGAGGAGTCGTTCACCACCGGTCTGGTGCGTCCCCCGGCAGGCATGACACCTGTGCAGACGGTGATGCGCGCGGGCGATGTCCTGTTCTTCCACGGGAGCTTGGTGCACGGCTCGCTGCCGAATACGACGGAGGACCGCTTCCGCATGTCGCTGATCTTCCACTACGTTCCGCAGACTTCCGTGGAGATCGCCCGGTGGTACCTGCCGTTGGTCGCACCGGACGGGTCCGACGTCACCGTGGCCGCGGCGGTGGGCGGCGGGCCGTGCGGCGACGGCTGGTCGGGCGCGGCGCACTGAGGAGCTCCACGAGATGCGCGGGGTGCGCTCTCGTTCTTTACTGAGGCCCATCTGTTGCCAACCGCCGCACGGCTAGGTTCAGGGGGCCATGCATGGGTGACGCCGTCGGCACGCCCACGGCTGCCGGGCCCGGTCAGCCCGCCGACACCTTGCGCAGCACACTGCTCAGCCGCGGCTATCTGCGCCTGCTGCTGCTCTGCGTGCTGCTCGGGGTGCCGATCTCGCTTGCCTGCTTCTTCTTCGTGAGCCTCCAGCACGAGTTGCAGCACGGTGTGTGGGAGGCGCTGCCCGAGGCCGTCGGATACGACCGCGCCCCGTGGTGGTGGCCGTTGCCCGCGCTGCTGCTCGCCGGGCTGATCCTCGCGCCCGTCGTGACCCGCATGCGGGGCGGAGGCGGCCATCTGCCCGTGCACGGTCTCGCGGGCGGCCCGCCCATCGGGCCCGCTGAACTGCCGGGCGTCGCCATCGCTGCGCTCGCGACCCTCCCGCTCGGCATCGTGCTCGGTCCCGAGGCGCCGCTCATGGCGGTCGGCAGCGCGCTGGCCCTCCTCTCCGTACGCACCCTCAAGCACGCGCCCGACCCGAGGGCCTCCGCCGTAATCGCCACCAGCGGCTCCACCGCGGCGATCTCGACGATCCTCGGCGGTCCGGTGGTGGCCGCCGTGATGGTCGTCGAGGCCGCCGGGCTCGGCGGCACCCAACTGGTCGTCCTGTTGCTGCCCTGCCTGCTCGCCAGCGCGACGGGCGCCCTCGTCTTCACCGGCTTCGGCAACTGGACCGGCCTTTCGGTCGGCGGGCTGCGGCTCCCCCATCTGCCGCCGAACGTCAACCCGGACGCGGGCGACTTCCTGTGGGGCGTCCCCGCCGCCGTCCTGATCGCCGCCGTGCTCACCGTCGGCCGTGGCCTCGGCTACCGCACGGCGACATGGACGTCGAAGCACACCGTCCGCCGGACGATCCTGTGCGCGCCGGCCGTCGGCTGCTGCCTGAGCGCGTACGCCCTGCTGACCGGCCGCTCGCCCGAGGAAGCCGCCCTGTCGGGGCAGGCGACCCTCGGCCAACTGGCCGCCGAGCCGCACGAGTGGTCGGTGGCGGCGCTGATCGCACTCGTCGTGTGCAAGGCGCTCGCCTGGGGGATCAGCCTCGGCAGCATGCGCGGCGGCCCCATCTTCCCCGCCACGCTCATCGGCGCCGCGATCGGCATCGCCTGCTCCGGGCTCCCCGGACTCGGTACGACACCGGGCCTGGCCCTCGGGATCGCGGCCGCCGCCGCCAGCATCACCGGACTTCCGCTCACCAGCGCCGTCCTGGCGGTCCTCCTGCTCGGGAACGACGCGTACAACCAGATGCCGCTGATCGTCACCGCGTCGGTCGCCGCCTTCGTCACCGCTCAGCTCCTGCGGCGCCGTGACGCCACGGAACACGGCTGACGCGACCGGATCGCTACGGCAGGACGACCTCCCCGTCGGGGAACTCCTGCTCGGCCCAGATCGTCTTGCCCTGGCGGGTGTAGCGGCAGCCCCACCGCGTGGTGAGCTGGGCGACCAGATAGAGGCCGCGGCCTCCCTCGTCGGTGAGCAGCGCACGGCGCATGCGCGGCTGGGTGGCGCTCGGGTCGGAGACCTCGCAGATCAGGCTGCCCGCGCGGATGAGGCGTACCTCGACCGGGCCGCCGGTGTAGCGGATGGCGTTGGTGACCAGCTCGCTCAGCACGAGTTCGGTGGTGAAGGCGAGGTCCGTCAGGTCCCAGACCCGCAGTTGCCGGGCGGCGGCCTCGCGTACGTCGGCGACGGCGGCCGGGTCGGCGGCCACCGGCCAGACCACCTGGTCCTCGGACGGCACCACGTGGGTGCGGGCCAGCAGCAGGGTGATGTCGTCGGTCAGATGGTGGGCGGGGCGTGCGGAGACGATCTCCAGGCCGAGCTCCCGCAGCGAGGTGTCGAAGACGCCCGGCCTCGACAGACTGCGGCTCAACTCGGCCATGCCTTCGTCGAGGTCACGGTCACGGCTCTCGATCAGACCGTCGGTGTAGAGGGCGACGATGCTCTCCGGCGCCACGTCCACCTCGGCCACTTCGAAGGGCAGGCCGCTCACGCCCAAGGGCGGGCCGGGATTCACGGGGACGAAGGTGACGGTCCCGTCCTGCGTCGCCACGGCGGGCGGAGGGTGTCCGGCGGAGGCGACACTGCACCGCCGGGACACCGGGTCGTAGATGGCGTACAGGCAGGTGGCGCCGATCGGGTCGGGCCGGGGGCGGGTGTGTTCCGCCGCATCGTCCGGCTGTTCGGGTTCGTCGGTCTCCACGCGGAGTTGGGAGACCAGGTCGTCGAGGTGCTCGAGGAGTTCGTCCGGTTCCAGATCGAGGTCGGCGAGGGTGCGGACGGCGGTGCGCAGACGTCCCATCGTGGCCGTGGCCGCGAGGCCGTGGCCGACGACGTCGCCCGCGACCAGGGCGACACGGGCGGACGACAGCGGGATCACGTCGAACCAGTCGCCGCCGACACCGGTGCCGGTGTCCGCGGGCAGATACGCGCCCGCGGTGGTCACGGCGACGGTCTCGGACTGTGAGGGCGGCAGCAGGCTGCGTTGCAGGGCCACCGATGCACGGTGTTCGCGGGTGTAGCGGCGGGCGTTGTCCAGTGCCAGGGCGGCGTGTCCCGCGACCTCCTGCAGCAGGTCCAAGTCGGCTGCCTCGTACGGGGGTTCGCCTGCCTCGCGGTGGACGGCCACGCGTCCGAGCACGCTGCCGCGGGCGCTCAGCGGAACGGTCAACGAGGTGAGCGGATCGGCGGGCATCGCCCCGTCGTCGGGCCCGGCCGGGACGAGGCTCTCGAGGGGAGCCTCCACCGACGTCCGCCCCGCCACCGCGGTCCGCCGCAGGGTCAGGGTGCCGTCCGGAGCGGGGGTCGCCTCCTCCCCGGTGAACACGGCCTCCGCGATCTCCACCACGGCGAGGTCGGCCAACGCGGGCACCAGTGCCGCGGCCAGTTCCTCGGCGGTACCGGCCACCGACAGCGAGCCCCCGACGGACGCGGTCGCACGGTGCAGTACGGCCAGACGCTCGCCGGCGCGGCGCATCTCGGTGATATCCGTGAACAGCGCCGTCACGCCGAACACCTGCCCGTCCGGAGACTGCAGCCGGAACGCCGAGACGGCCATCACCGCGCCGCCACGGGGGTCCTCGAGGGTCCGGACCGTCTCCTCGACCCGGACCAGCGGCAGCCCCGTCCGCAGCACCTCCCGCAACCGCTGCTCGACGGCCGCCGCGTCCTTGGCCTGCAGGAAGTCCCCGAGCCGCCGGTCGCGCAGGTCCGGCGGGAGACCCGTGTACGGGAGCAGATGGGTGTTCGTCCTGACCAGCCGCAACTCCTCGTCGAACACGGCGAGGCCGAGCCGGTCCTGCAGGAACAGCTCCCTGGTGAACGCCTGGTCCTGCCGCCACCGGGCCGCGATCCTCGCGGGGGCGGCGAGCACGAAGTACCGGGCTGGACCCGCGGCCGCCCCGGCACTCGTGCCGACGTCCGTGAGCGGCAGGACCTGGAACTCGACCTTCAGCTCCCCGCCCGCGGCGGTACGCACCACGCCCTCGCCGGACCAGGCTCCCGTTCGCCTCTCAGGCGGTGGTCCGGCGGCGTCGGGATCCTTGAGCAGGTCCCGGAGGCGACGGCCGCGGACTTGGTCGGCGCGCAGCGAGAACAGTTCCTCCGCCGCCGGCGTCCACCCGATGACCCGGCCCTCCACGTCGAGGAGCGCCCCGGCCGCCCCGTCGGCGAACGGCAGCCCACGGTGCTCCGGCGCGAAGGGCAGGATCTCTTCGTCCACCTCGTGCTCTGCCTCCCTCACATGGCGGCACCCCGCAGAGTCCCCTCGTTCGCTTCCTCCACGTCGCGCCCCGGCCTGGCGCCTGCCTCCCGTTCCGGAAGGCCCGGATCCTCTCCATCATCCCTCCGCTCGGCCCGCCCGCCAGTCCTCGCCGTCCGCGCGGCCCCGCAACGGGGGGTTACCCCTACCTGGAGCGGCCGGGTAGCGGGATCGTCCCGGGCTGCCTCATCCGGAAATGCTGGGTCCGGTGCGGCATATGCCGCTGATTTCCCGACGATTCCGTAGGAGTTGGCACGTGCGTGAGCAGACATGGCAGAGGTTTGGTCCTTCCGGGCGGCAGCGGGGTGGCCGGCGCGGAGCAGTTCAGGCCGCGGCCGCGGTGGCCGTCGGTGCCATGACGGTGGGTGTCCTCGCGTCGCCCGCGGCATCCGCCGCCAGGCCGGACAACGTACAGCAGGGCCTGAACGCTCTCGTGCGCTCCGACGGCGTGCCCGCCGCGCTGGCGAGCGTCGAGGACCGTGCGGGCCACGGACGTCCCTACACCGCGGGGGTCGGTGATCTGGCCACCGGCTCGAAGGTGCCCAGGGACGGTCAGGTGCGGATCGGCAGCAACACCAAGACGTTCACCGCGGTGGTCGTGCTGCAGCTGGTCGGCGAAGGGAGGATCGGCCTCGACAACCCGGTGGAGACCTATCTGCCGGGCCTCGTCCGCGGGAAGGGGATCGACGGACGCCACATCACCGTCCGTCAGCTGCTTCAGCACACCAGCGGAGTTCCCAACTACGTCAAGCACCTCGCCGACGAACCCCGGTACTACGCGCCTCACGAGCTCCTCGACCTGGCTCTCCAGCACAAGGCGGACTTCGCTCCCGGGACGAAATGGGAGTACAGCAACACGAATTACGTGCTGGCCGGCCTGATCGTCGAGCGGGTCACCGGCCACTCCGTCGCCAAGGAGATCGACCGGCGCATCATCGAACGCATCGGGCTGCGCCACACCTACTTCCCCGCCCCCGGTGACGCGGCCATCCGAGAGCAGCATCCCAAGGGCTACGACCGGGATGCGGCGGGCGCCCCGCTCGACGTCACGGAATTCGACCCCTCCTGGGGCTGGGCGGCAGGCCAGATGGTCTCCACCAACTCCGACCTCAACCAGTTCTTCACCGCCCTCTTGGACGGCCGGCTCCTCCCGGCGGCCCAGCTCGCCCAGATGCGTACCACCGTCCCCGCCGACTACTTCGGCACCGGAGCCCGCTACGGCCTCGGACTCGTGAGCAAGCCGCTGTCGTGCGGCGGCGTCTACTGGGGCCACGGCGGCAGCATGACCGGCTACGAGACGCGCGGCGGCGCCACCGACAACGGCCGCGCCGCCAACGTCGCGGTGACCACCCAGCCGACCGACAAGGCGGTCATGAAGCGCGTCGACGGTGTCGTGGACACGGCCCTGTGCCGCTGAACCACCCGGTTCGGCACCCTCCACCTTCAAGTCACTTAGGTTAGGCTAACCTTCACCGCGTGGAAGCTGGTGAGCAAGAAGTCGGTTCCGCACGTTCGCGTGAGCGCGAGCGTGCGGATCGTGCACGTGGGCATGAACTGGCCGCCGAAGATGTGACCGTGGCGTACGACGGTGTCGACGTCGTGCACGATGCCGCCGTCTCCCTCGGGCCCGGTGAAGTGACCGCGCTCGCGGGGCCCAACGGCAGTGGCAAGTCGACGTTGCTGCGTGCGCTGGCGCGGCTCCAGAGCGCCCGGACGGGCACGCTGACGTTCGACGGCGGCACCGACGGTCTCGCCCTCACCTCCCGCGAGTTCGCGCGGCACGTCGCTCTGCTCACCCAGGCGCGGCCCACGCCGAGCGGGCTGACCGTGCGGGACGTCGTCGAGTTCGGCCGGTATCCCCACCGGGGCCGGTGGGGCCGGGCCGATCCCGACGGGCCCGCCGCGGTGGACCGGGCGCTGCGCATGACGGGCGTCGAGGACCTCGCCGGACGCGGCGCCGACCAGCTCTCCGGAGGGCAGCTCCAGCGCGTCTGGCTCGCGAGCTGTCTCGCCCAGGAGACGGGCGTGCTGCTTCTGGACGAGCCGACGACCTATCTCGACCTGCGTTATCAGGTCGAACTCCTCGATCTCATCCGCGACTTGGCGGACGACCACGCGATCGCCGTCGGTGTCGTCCTGCACGACCTCGACCAGGCGGCGGCCGTCGCCGACCGGATCGCCCTGCTCCACGCGGGGCGGATCATCGCCGACGGCGCCCCCGAGGACGTACTGACGCCGGAACGCCTCACCGACACGTACGGCATCCGCATCGATGTCGACAACGATCCGCTGACCGGCCGCCTGCGCACCCGCGCCATCGGCCGCCACCACGCTCGCACCGAAAGGCTCCGCACCACCTCATGAGACGACTCATCAGCACCGCGGCCGTCGTCACCGCCGCCGCCCTCTCCCTGGCCGCCTGCGGGACGACCGAGTCCGCCTCCGACGGCTCGGACAAGGCCGCCGACCAGATCAGGCTCACCGACGCGACCGGCGCGAAGGTGACGCTCGACGGGCGCGCGAAGAAGGTCGTGGGCACCGAGTGGAACGTCGTCGAGAGCCTCGTCTCCCTCGGCGTCGACCCCGTCGGCGTCTCCGACGTCAAGGGCTACAAGACGTGGGACTCCGTCGTCCCGCTCAAGAACACCCCCAAGGACATCGGCACGCGCGGCGAGCCGAGCATGGAAACGATCGCCTCGCTCGAGCCGGACCTCATCCTCGCCACGACCGACCTGCCTGCCTCCGCGGTGAAGCAGCTGAAGAAGGTCGGCCCCGTCCTCACGGTGCGCCCCGCCGACGCGTCCGACCCGATCGGACAGATGACCGAGAACCTCGAGCTCATCGCCAAGGCTACGGGTACGGAGCAGCAGGCGGCCACCCTCGACAAGCAGTTCGAGGCGAAGATCGCCGCCGGCAGGAAGAAGCTCGACAAGGCCGGACTCGCCGGGACGGAGATCGCCTTCGCCGACGGCTACGTCGCCTCCAACCAGGTCTCGATACGCCCCTACACCGACGGCTCCCTCATCGGCGACGTCAACAAGCGGCTCGGCCTGAAGAACGCCTGGAAGGTCGAGGGCGACAAGGACTACGGTCTCGCCACCACCGACGTCGAAGACCTCACCGGTCTCGGCGACGACGTCCGGTTCGCCTACATCGGCGGCGAGAGCAGCGGCGACCGTGACCCGTTCGCCAAGAACCTCACCAAGAACTCCGTCTGGAAGTCCCTGCCGTTCGTGAAGGCCGGTGACGTCCACCAACTGCCCGACGGGATATGGATGTTCGGCGGCCCCGAGTCGATGGGCGCGTACATCGACGCGCTCACCGACGCCCTGACGAAGTAACGCCATGGCCGTCACCGCACCGAACACCGCGACCCGCGCGTCGACGGCGTCCAGGACGGGCGCGGCCGCGGTGACGGCCGGACTGCTGCTCCTGGTCGCCGTCCTCGCCGTCGTCGACATCACGCAGGGCACGGCCGACGTCGGCGTGCACGAGACGGTCAAGGCGCTCACCGGCCGGGCCGACGCGGGCGGCTCCTCGGTCGTCATCGCCTCGCGCCTGCCCCGGATGGCCGCCGGTCTGCTCGTCGGCGTCTGCCTGGGCATGGCGGGCGCGGCGCTGCAGGCCGTCAGCCGCAACGTACTCGCCGCGCCGGACACCCTCGCCGTGAACGCCGGTTCCTACCTGGGGCTCGGGCTGCTCGCCGTCACCGGTACGTCGCTGCCGCTCCTCGCCTCCTCCGGCGTCGCGTTCGTCGGCGGACTCGCGGCCGCGGCGGCCGTCCTCGGCCTCTCCGGGCTCGGTACCGGCACGGTGCGCCTCGTCCTCGCCGGAAGCGCCCTCGCCCTCGGCCTCAACTCCATCACCGAGGGGCTGCTCCTGCTGTTCCCCGAGGAGACGGACGGCCTCTACCAGTGGAATCAGGGCAGCATCGGGCAGAACGGCTTCAGCGGCGTACTGCAGATGGCCCCCATCGCCGTGACCGGCCTCGTCGGACTGCTGCTGCTCGCCCGCCGCGTCGACGCCCTGGCCCTGGGCGACGACGCCGCCCGCGGGCTCGGCGTCCCGGTCCGCTTCACCCGCGTCACGGTGGTGGTGCTCGCCGCGCTGCTCTCCGCCGCGGCGGTGACGCTCGCCGGGCCGATCGGGTTCGTGGGACTCTGCGCCCCGGCGCTGGTGCGGCCGCTCGGCCGCAGGTTCAAGGGCTTCGTACGGGCGCGCGGGACCATACCGGTCGCCGGGCTTGTCGGCGCCGCCCTCGTCCTCGGTTCGGACGTGCTCCTGCGGGCCCTCATCACCGCCCAGACCGCGGTCTCGGTGCCCACGGGAGTCGTCACCAGCCTGGTGGGGGCCGTGTTCCTCATGGTGATGGCCGTGCGGGTACGGGACACCGGCGCCGTCGGCGCAACGGAGCGGCAGCGCATCCCGAGCCGGGCCGCGTTCCAGGTCACCCTGGTCGTGCTGATCGCCGTACTCGTCGGCCTGACCATCGCCGCCGTGCTCCTCGGCGACGCCAAGCTGCTGCTCGGGGACGTCGTCAACTGGGCCCAGGGAAGGGCGGGTCAGACCGTCACCTTCGTGCTCGACACAAGGGTGCCGCGGGTGCTCGCCGCGCTGTCCGCGGGCGCGGCGCTCGCCCTGTCGGGGACGCTCGTACAGGCGGTGACCCGCAATCCGCTGGCGGAGCCCGGCATTCTCGGTGTGTCGGGCGGGGCCGCCCTCGGCGCCGTACTGCTCGTCACCACCGTGCCGCTCGCCGGGTCGTGGGGCATCGCGGGAGCGGCGTTCACCGGCGCCCTGCTCGCCGCCGCCCTCGTCTTCGGCCTGGCCGCCAGGGGCGGATTCCAGCAGAACCGTCTCGTCCTCGTCGGCGTGGCCGTGTCCACCGGGACGACGGCACTCATCAGCCTGCTCATCGTCCTCACCGACCCGTTCAACGCGACCAAGGCGCTCACCTGGCTGTCGGGTTCGACCTACGGGCGGAGCCTGACGGACACCGCGCCGCTCGCCGTCGTGCTCGCCGTCGGTGTGGCCGTGGCGTTCGCGCGGCGCACGGAGCTCGACCTCGTCTCCCTCGACGACGACACGCCCCGGCTCCTCGGGCTGCCGCTCGCCCGTGGACGCCTTGGTTTCCTTCTGCTGAGCGTGCTCCTGAGCGCTACCGCCGTCGCCGCCGCGGGCACCATCGGCTTCGTCGGGCTCGTGGCACCGCACGCGGCACGTGCGCTCGTGGGGCGCCGGCATGTACGGGTGCTTCCGGTGGCCATGCTCCTCGGGGCGGCCCTCGTCTGCCTCGCGGATCTGCTGGGGCGCACGCTGATCGCGCCCGCTCAGCTGGGCGCGGGGCTCATGACGGCCATCGTCGGGACGCCGTACTTCATGTATCTGCTCTTTCGCAGCAGGGGCGGGCGGTAGGGGCGACCGCCGGGGTCCCTGCGCCGCCCGAGGCATCAGGGGCTTCGGAGCTTGATGTCGGCGGCGATCGGCAGGTGGTCGCTTCCGGTGGCGGGCAGCGTCCGGATGTGGGTGACGGTGGCCGCACGCGTCATGACGTGGTCGATCCGCGACACGGGGAAGGCCTCGGGCCAGCTGAAGGCGAAGTCCCGCTCCACCGGCTCCATCCGCGAGGTGACCGGGTCCAACCCCCGGTCGTCCGCCGTGCTGTTGAGGTCGCCCAGCAGGATCACCCGGTCAAGGCGTTCGGCGGCGAGGGCCGCGCCCAGCAGCCCGGCGCTCTCGTCCCGCCGCCCGGAACCGAAGCCGCTCAACCCGAGGCGGACCGAGGGCAAGTGGGCGACGTACACCGCGACATCGCCCTGCGGCGCCCGCATCCTCGCCCGCATCCCGCGCTGCCAGCCCTCCCCGATCCCCTTCGGCCTGATGTCCAGCGGCCGGACGTCCGACAGCGGGTACTTCGACCACAGGCCGACCGTGCCCTCGATCGCACGGTAGGGATACGTGGGTGCCAGCACCCTCTCGTAGACCGGCAGGGCGGACGGTGTCAGCTCCTCCAGGGCGACGAGTTCCGGTTCTGCCTCGATCAGGGCAAGTGCGGTGCCCGCCGGGTCGGCGTTCACGTCGCTGACGTTGTGCTGGACGGCCGTGATGTCGTGGGCTCCGCGGTCCTCCGGGAACAGGAGCCCGCCGAACAGGCCGCCCCAGACGGCGGCGGGGAGCAGCAGCGCCAGCAGTGCGGTGGCCGAGCGGCGCAGCAGCGCCAGCAGGAAGAGCAGCGGAACGGCAAGGCCGAGCCAGGGAAGAAACGTCTCCAGCAGGCTGCCGGCACGGCCGACCGTGTTGGGCACGGCGGAAGGGAACGCCAGCAGCCCGGCGGTGAGCACGGCCAGGGCGGCGAGCACCCGGCCGCGCGTCCAGGGCGACCTGCCGGCCGCGTCCGTACCCCAACGCGGCCAGGCGGGGCGCCGCAGCCACGCCCGACTGTCTGGACGCCGTGCCTGCGACGCCGTACCGCTCTCCATCTGCTGCATGCCTGCAACGACGCACCACCCTCTGATCAGGTTCCAGATCGGCCGCGCGCGCTGATGCGGGGGAGAGGAAGTTCAGCGCATCGCCATGCCCTCGAGCAGCCGCACGGCTTCCTCCGCTCGCTCGTAGGGCACGAAGAGGTGATCGTGGTGGAAACCGGCTACGACATTGCAGCTCAGCCCCGCGCGGGCGAGCTCGCCGGCGATGGCGGCGGTGAGGCCGACGGCCTCCAGGGCCGAGTGGACGCGCAGGGTGATCCAGCCCGCGACGTAGTCGTACGGGAGCCCGGCGCCGTCCGCCTCCTCCTGCCGAAGCACCAGGGTCAGCCCCTCCTCTTCCAGGACGGTGACCACCGGGTCGACGCCCGCGGGAACCGTGCGCCCCGGGCCGAGGGTGAAGACGTAGCGTCCCGGGGCGAGTTCGGGCCGCATGCCGCTCAGCAGCTTCGCCAGGTCGGATTCTCCAGACATGTCGCCATGCTAGGCGGTGCCTTCGAACCGCTAGGCGGTGCCTTTCGAACCGCTAGGCGGTGCCGGTCGAGCCCGCAGCGCGCAGTGCGTTCACCAGGCCGGTGACGAGGTTCGCCCGCTCGGCCATGGCGTCGATCACCACGTACTCGTGGTCGGCGTGCGCGCCGCCCCCGACCGCGCCCAGGCCGTCGAGGGTGGGTACGCCAAGCGCGGCGGTGAAGTTGCCGTCGCTGCCGCCACCGACCGCCTTGCCCTCGATGCCCGGAAGCAACTGCCGTGCCAGGGCGATGAGTTCGGTCGACGCCGACTCGGGCATCGGGGGCCGGCCAACGGCTCCCTGAACCGTGATCTCCGCCTCGTCGAGGTGCGGGGCCAGCGCCGCGAAAGCGGACTCGATCCGCTCCTTCTCATCGGCCGACTCGACCCGGACGTCGACGATGACGGTCGCCTCCGCGGGCACGACGTTGTCCAGGGTTCCCGCCGACGCGACGGTCGGGGTGACGGTCGTACCGATCTCGGGTCGGCCGAGCGCCGCGATGGCCAGTACCTGATGCGCCGCCTCGACCAGGGCGTTGACCCCGGCCGCGGGCTCGAGGCCCGCGTGCGACGCCCGGCCCGTGACGGAGACCTGGAATGTGCCACAGCCCTTGCGGCCGGTCTTCAGGGCGCCGCCGTCGGCGGCGCCTTCGAAGACGAGGACCGCACCGCAGGCAAGGGCCCGTTCCTCGATGAGAGCGCGCGAGGAACGGGATCCGACCTCTTCGTCGGCGGTCACCAGAATCTCGACCCCTGACCGGTCGTCGAGCGCCGCCAGACCGTGAATGGCCTGCACCAGACCGCCGAGCATGTCGAACACCCCGGGCCCTGTGGCCTGCCCGCCCTCGACCTTGAACGGACGGCGCGCGAGGGTGCCGAGCGGAAACACCGTGTCGTGGTGACCGAGGATCAGCACGTGCGGATCGCCGCCGCCCGACCAGTGGACGTGCGGCCCGGCCTCGCTCTCGACGAGGACGGCCTGCCCGCCGAGGCGGTTCTCGATGACGGCGGCGACAGCTTTGGCCGAGGCGGTCAAGGCATCCCGATCGCGCGACGGAGACTCGATCTCGACGAGCGTCCTGAGGTCTTCGATCATCGCGTCGGTATTCACATCGGCGCTCTTGTGCATCGTCACGTCTCAAGGGTACGCACGTCCCCCTGACCCTTCTGGTCAGGTCTGCCGGACCGGGTCGTACACGTCCGCGTGCAGGCCGAACGTCCAGGCCACGCCCTCCTTCGCCGTACGCGTCGTGGGCGGGACGCGCAGCCAGTAGGTGCGGCTCGTGCCGTCCGGTTCCGGCGTGGAGTTGATCACCTCGACCATCACGACGTCCTCGTCTCCGGCCAGTTGGATGCGCCACAGCACGCCCGTCTCGTCGCGGTGCACGGGCACCGCGCCCGACTCGGCCAGGTAGCGGTCGTAGCCGTAGTGCTCCAGCATCACGCGGCGCAGTTCCGCGTTCTCCTCGGCGCGCATGCGCTCGGGGGTCAGCGCGGACAGTCCGTCCAGGAACTCGCCCGGCACCGGCATGCCGCGCCAGGCGTGCAGGGCGAAGCCGTCGGGGAAGGCGAGCGCGGGGCCGTCGGCGCGGTCCAGGCGGCCTGCCTCGTCACGGTGCAGTTCCGTGGGGCGCTCGCAGACGATCGCCTCGCGTTCGAAGGGCCACCACCAGCCCGCCGCGCGGGCCACGGCCGCGAGTCCGTCCAGTGGACTGCCCTCGGCGGTGTCGAAGGCGCACAGCCAGGCCGCCTCGTGCTGGCCGAGGACGGCGTCGAGGAGGACGAGGCGGATGGGCACTTCGTCCTTGCCGCCACCGTCCGCCAGGTCGCCCGCCAGTTCGTCCACCACGCCGGTGCGGATCCGGGAGGTGAGCGCCTGGGTGGTGTCCCAGAGGCGAGCGCCGGTCGCGTTCCAGCGTTCGCCCCAGCCGGCCGGGCCCAACTGCCCGTGCAGGCGCTCGCGTTCGGCCGCCCACGGGTGGCTGCGGATCGCGTCGCGCACGCTGCGGCCCAGGGTGTCCCGCTCCGCCGTCACCAACCGCACGGCCTCGCGGGGTGAAGCGGCCCAGCGGATGCGCTCCGGTTCGGGGAGTCCGGCCCTGCGGTAGGCCAGGCGCACCCCGGCCTCCGCCGCCGGGCGGTCAGCGGGGCCGGTGGCTGCCGCAACCTGCCGCCAGTCCCTCACATCCGGCTGCCGCAGGGGTGTCCGCTCCACGGTCGTCATGTCGTTCGTCTCCTCCATGTCGTGCCTGCCCGTCCCCGACTCCTGGCCGCCCTGCGGCGGCGTGGGGTTCAGTCGGCCACCAGGCGTACGGAGCCCGGTACGTACTCGCGCTGGCGCACCACTCGGTACCAGCCCTTCGGCAGCGGGATCGCCGCATGCTCCTCGTGGACGACGCGCCCGCCGTCGGGCAGGTGGAGCAGCAGCGGGCCGAACGGTCCGGGTTCGCTGAGGAGTTGCCCCGGTCCCACCACCGCGTGCGCGTGTCCCGTCACTTCGCCGAGGGCGAGCACGAGCCGGCCGCGCGCGTCCCGCGGCTCCCGCGGCGCTTCCGCGATGTGCGGCGGCAGCGCCGGCTCCGCGACGGGCACGGCCCTGTGGGAGGGAGAGCCCAAGGACGCGCTCTCCCTCTATCTGCACATACCGTTCTGCGAGGTCCGCTGCGGCTTCTGTAATCTGTTCACCCGCATCGGCGCCCCCGGCGAACTGACCACCCGCTACCTGGACGCCCTGGACCGGCAGGCGACAGCCGTGCGGGACGCCCTCGATGCGCAGGGCGGGGCGGCGCCCGTGCGGTTCGCCAACGCGGCGTTCGGCGGCGGCACCCCCACCTATCTCGAGGCGGCCGAGCTGGAGCGGCTGTGCGACATCGCGGAACGGCGCATGGGTGCCGATCTGCGCGCGATACCGCTGTCCGTCGAGGCGTCCCCGGCGACCGCGACCGCCGACCGGCTCGCGGTTCTGGCCGAGCGGGGTGCGACCCGGCTCAGTCTGGGCGTGCAGAGCTTCATCGACGCCGAGGCCCGGGCGGCCGTGCGGCCCCAGCACCGCGCGGACGTCGAGGCGGCGCTCGGGCGGATCCGCGACGCCCGCATCCCGGTGCTCAACATCGACCTCATCTACGGAATAGATGGCCAGACCGAGGACAGTTGGCGCACCTCCCTGGACGCCGCTCTCGCCTGGCGGCCCGAGGAGCTCTACCTCTACCCGCTGTACGTACGGCCGTTGACGGGTCTGGGCAGGCACGGGGCGGCGCAACGCCCGGCGCTCGACACGGCACTCGACGCGGCGCTCGCCGACCGGGAGTGGGACGAGCAGCGGCTGCGGCTCTACCGACAGGGCCGCGACCACCTCGTCGCCGAGGGCTATGTCCAGGTGTCGATGCGGATGTTCCGCCGCGCGGACGCGCCCCCGCAGGGTGCGGACGACTACGCGTGCCAGACCGACGGCATGATCGGTCTTGGCTGCGGCGCCCGTTCGTACACCTCGACGCTGCACTACTCCTTCGACTACGCGGTCGACCTGCGCGAGATCCGCACGATCATCGACGACTACACCGCGACCGAGGACTTCACGCGCGCCGTGCACGGCCGTCGGGTCGACGGGGCGGAGGCCCGCCGCCGCCATCTGCTCCAGTCGCTGCTGCAGGCCGCCGGCATGCCACTGGCGGAGTACCGCAAGCGGTTCGGCACCGACCCGGGCGAGGACTTCCCCGCCGAGCTCGCCGGTTTCGCCGACCGCGGCTGGCTGGAGCGGGACGCCGATGTGCTGCGTCTGACCCCGGAGGGCCTGGCGCACTCCGACGCGATCGGCCCCGAGCTGTTCTCCCCCGAGGTGCGCGCCGCGATGGCCGCGTACGAACTGAAGTGAGCGGGGCGAACATGGACCTCACGATCCTGTACCGCGGCCCGCTGGCGTCGTGCGACTACGACTGCCCGTACTGCCCTTTCGCCAAGCGCCGCGACAGCCCCGGCCAGTTGCGGGCCGACCGGGCAGCCCTCGAGCGGTTCGCGGGGTGGGCCGGGCAGCAGACCGAGGACCGCCTCTCCGTCCTCTTCACCCCGTGGGGCGAGGGTTTGGTCCGCTCCTGGTACAGGCGCACTTTGGTCGACCTCTCCCACCAGCCGCACATCGACCGGGTCGCCATCCAGACCAATCTCAGCTGCCGTACGGACTGGCTGGCCGAGGCCGATCTGGACACGGTCGCGCTGTGGTGCACGTACCACCCGGGGCAGACGCCGTACGACCGCTTCCTCGGCAAGACGCGTCAACTCGCCGAGCGGGGCGTGCGGTTCAGCGTCGGCGTCGTCGGCATGGCCGAGCATCTCGACGACGCACGGCGGCTGCGCGCCGCGCTGCCCGGCGAGGTCTATCTGTGGGTGAACGCGGCGGAGGGCCACACCTACACCGACGCCGAGGCCGAGCGGTGGACGGCCATCGACCCCCTGTTCCCCTACAGCCGCCACCCGCACCGCTCGGCCGGTCTGCCCTGCCGTACGGGCGAGTCGGTCATCTCGGTCGACGGCGAAGGCACGGTCCGCCGCTGCCACTTCGTCCGCAGCGAGCTGGGCAATCTCTACGACGGTTCCTACCGCCGCGCCCTGGAGCCGCGCACCTGCCCGCTCGCCGTGTGCGACTGCCACATCGGCTACGTCCATCTGGAGACGCTGCCGCTGTACGACGTCTTCGCGGGCGGGGTTTTGGAGCGCATCCCGGCGGCCGGGGCCCCTGCCTGACCCGGCGTGTCAGCGCGGCACGGTCTGGGTGACGCGCCACAAGCGCCGCGGCAGCTCGCCTTCCTCGAAGGCATGGACCTCGGCCGGCGTCCAGCCGTCGGCGAGCTCGTCGACGAGGCCGCGGTCGAAGAAGTGCACGGCGAAGCCGCCGTGTTCGTAGATGTCGTCGCCGTGTGCGATCCCGGCGCCGTGGTGGGCGTCGCCGGTGTGCCGCACGGTGTAGACGAAGGTGCCGCCGGGCCGCAGCAAGCGGCGGACCTCTCCGACCGCCGTCTGGATCTCCTTGGTCGACAGGGCCATGCACAGCAGCATGTGCGCGAAGACGCCGTCGCCGGAGGCGTCGGGCAGCGGCAGCGGATCGCGCACGTCGTGCACGGCGGTGGTCACCCGCTGGTCGACGCCCTGGTCGCGGGCGGCGGTCCGCAGTTGCTCCAGGCCTGCGGGGCTGAAGTCGGTGGCCTGGACGGCGAAGCCCTCGCGGGCGAAGTACAGGGCGTCGCGGCCGTGCCCGGCGCCCAGCTCCAGCACATCGCGTGCCCCGGCCGCCCGGAACACCTCGGCGGCGTGCACCGCGGGGGCGGAGGGCCGCTCGCCGTACATGCCGGGGTGCGCGGTGTAGGTGTCCTGCCAGTGGGCCCGCTGCGCCTGCGCGAGGTCCCGCTCATCGTCCGCATCGTCTGCCACGCCGTCGGCCCTTTCCCTGGTGCTGAGACGAGCGTAGGCCCAGCGCGGCGCAGGTCAGGCCCAGCCGACCGTGATCCCGCCGACGGGGCGTACGCCGGGTACCGTGCCGGGTCAGTCGATCTTTGACGTGCCCGTCGGCCGACCGGCCGGCGGGCTGACCCGCCGCTCCACAGGAGGCCCCATGCGCAAGCTCGTGTACTTCATAGCCGTCACCCTTGACGGATTCATCGCCGGGCCCGACGGCGCCGACCCCACGGGCCCCGCCGGCTTCTGGCCGATCCCCGCCGACTACGTGCAGCACCTGGCCGCGGAGTATCCGGAGACGCTGCCCGCCCCGGCCAGGGCAGCGCTGTCCATCACGGCAGCGGGCACCCACTTCGACACTGTCGTCGAGGGACGCAAGACGTACGAGATCGGCTTGGACGCAGGCACCACCAACGCCTACCCGCACCTGCGCCACCTGCTGTTCTCCACCACGCTGACCGAGAGCCCCGACCCGACCGTGGAGCTGGTCACCGGCGACGCGGTGGCGAAAGTACGGGAGCTGAAGCAGGAAGAGGGCAAGGACATCTGGCTGATCGGCGGCGGCGAACTGGCGGGAGCCCTGTACGGCGAGATCGACCAACTGATCGTCAAGCTGGCCCCGTTGACGACCGGCGCCGGCATTCCCCTGTTCGGCCGCACGGCCGCTTTCGACCCGCACGTCTGGAACCTCACGGACCACACCATCCTGGACGGCGGGACCGCGTTCCTCACCTACACCCGCACTAGCTGACTGTTGTAGCCGCCTCCCGCAGCAGCTGGACCGGATGCCAGGCGTTGCGCTCCGTGCCGTGGAAGATCTGTTGGCGGCAGGAGACGCCGGTGGCCACCACCACCGTGTCCGCGGATTCCTCCGCGATCGCGGGGAAGAGACGGTCCTCCCCGACCGTCATCGACACGTCGTAGTGCTCGGATTCGAAGCCGAAGGATCCCGCCATTCCGCAGCACCCGGCGTCCAGTTCGGTCACCGTCACGCCCGGGATGCGGTTGAGCAGGGCCATGGTCGCGGCGGTGCCGACCTCGGCCTTCTGGTGGCAGTGGCCGTGGTAGAGGAGTTTGCGGCCCGCCGGCCAGGAGTCGTCGCGCAGGGCCATCAGGCAGGACGGCTCGCATCCCACGACCGGCGAGCCGGGGTCGGTCGTGTCGGCGAGGGTGTGGGCCAGGTGGCGTGCTTTGTTCTTGGCGTCGTCCACCAGGCCCTTGGAGAGGCTTGACCTGCCGCAGCAGCCGCTGCTCTCCAACCGCACCTGCCAACCGGCCCGTTCGAGGAGTTCGATCGCCGCGCGGCCGATGTCCGGCTCCGTGAAGGTGGTGAAGGAGTCGGCGAGATAGGTGACGGTGCCCTGGGTGACGGGGTGCGCGGCGGGTGTGCGGCGGCGGAACCAGCGCAGCAGGTTGTGGCGTACGAAGACCGGCAGCGGCCGTGCCGGGGCGATGCCGGCCACGCGGTCCATGAGGCGGCGCACCGGTGCGATGCGCCCCGGCAGATTGGACAGCGGCGCGGTCGCCGAGCCCAGGCGGTTGAGCGTACGGATCGCTCCGAAGAGGCGGGAGCGCAGCGATACTCCGTGCGCGTCGTGGTAGTGCGAGAGGGTCTCGCTCTTGAGGGTGGCCATGTCGACGCCGAGCGGGCATTGGCTCTTGCACGCCTTGCACATCAGGCACAGGTCGAGGATCCCGTGGAGGCGCTCGTCGCCGAGAGCGGCCCGAGGGTCGGGCTCGGAGAGAGCCTTGACCAGGGCGCCCGCCCGGCCGCGGGTGGAGTCCTCCTCCTTGCGGGTGGCCATGTACGAAGGGCACATGGCGCCGCTGCCGCTCTTGCGGCACAGGCCGATGTTCATGCACCGGTCGGCCGCCGCGCGCATGCCGCCCCCGCCGACGACCTCGAAGGAGAGCCGGGTGCGCAGGGGTTCGGCGGGTGGCAGGGCCGCGTCGCGCAGGCTCTGGGTCATCGGCGGCGCGTCCACGATCTTTCCGGGGTTGAGTACGCCGTGCGGGTCGAAGAGCCGCTTGACCCGGCGCATCGCCTCGTACAACTGGTCGCCGAAGATCTCCCGGTTGAACTCGCTGCGCGCCAGGCCGTCGCCGTGCTCGCTGGAGTTCACACCGCCGTATTCGGCGACCAGGTCCTTGATCTCCTCCGCGACGGCGCGCATCCGGCCCACGTCGGCCGGGTCGGCGAGGTCGAGGTAGGGGCGGATGTGCAGACAGCCGACCGAGCAGTGGCCGTAGAAGCCGGCGCTCATGCCGTGCCGGTCGAGGACGTCCTTGAACCGGCGGGTCTAGTCGGCGAGATGGACGGGAGGTTCAACGTCGGCCTGTGCGTCGTCGTCTGCTTCGTCTTCGGCGGACGGCAGTTGCTGGGGCAATGTGCACCGACCCACACCGGCGGTACCGGGAGCGCGGGCCCCGCACCGGGGGGCGAACAGGACGACGGACCGCCCGGCGGTCAACTGGTCGAGGCGGGCGGCACGTCCGGGCCGGCCTTGGCCATCGCCAAGAACACCGCGACCGCGACCGCGGACACACCACCCGTCCGCCTCGACGGCCCCCGCACCCTGACCCTGCTCGGTCTCCTCAGCCTGGTCGGCGGAGCGCTCTTCTTCGACCTCGACGTGGGCCTTATGGCGCTCAGCATCACCGTCGTGCTCTCCCTCGTCTCCCCCAAGTCGGCCAAGGGCGCGGTCGAACGGTGCGCGTGGTCCACCGTGCTGCTGGTCTGCGGCATCGTCACCTACGTGAGCCAGATGGAGCGCATGGGCACCATCGACTACCTCGGCAAGGAGGTCGCCTCCATCCAGGCGCCCCTCGTAGGCGCCCTGTTGATCTGCCTCATCGGAGCGGTGGTCTCCGCCTTCGCGTCGACCACCGGCATGCTCGGGGCGCTGATCCCCCTGGCGGTGCCCTTCCTGCTCGACGGCCAGGTGGGCGCGGTGGGGCTCATCACCGCCCTTGCCATCTCCGCGTCCGTGGTGGACGCCTCGCCGTTCTCCACCAGCGGGGCGCTGGTGACCGCCAACACCCCGGAAGAACAGCGCGACTTCGTCTTCCGGCGCCTCACGGCCTGGGGGCTTGGCATCGCCGTGGTCGCGCCGCTGGTGACCTGGGGCCTGTTCGTCGTCCCCGGATCCCTCTGATCGCCTTCCTCGGAATTCTCTGACGGATTCGGCATCCCCCTGACAGGCTCAGCTCATCTGGCGCCGCACCAGCTCGTGCAGCCGACCACCCGTGTCCGCCAACAGCTGTGCGGGCGGGCCCTGTTGGACGACGCGCCCCTCCGACATGACGATCACCCGGTCGGCGTCCAGGACGGTGGACAGACGGTGGGCGATCACGACGCGGGTGGCGTTCAGGGCGCGGGTGCTGTCGATGACCGTGCGCTGGGTCTCGTTGTCCAGGGCGCTGGTCGCCTCGTCGAAGAAGAGGACGCGGGGGCGGCGGATCAGCGCCTGGGCGATCATCAGGCGCTGGCGCTGGCCGCCGGAGACCGCTCCCCCGCCGGAGATCATCGTGTGCAGGCCCATCGGCATGCGCTTGATGTCCTCGGCGAGGCCCGCCATCGCCGCGGCCTCCCAGGCCTCTTCCTGGGTGAACGTCTCGGCGCCGCAGATGCAGTCCAGGATGGAGCCGGTGAGCGGCTGCGCGTTCTGCAGCACGACCCCGCACTGGCGGCGTACGGCGGCCTGGTCGAGGGCGGACAGGTCCTGGCCGTCGTACAGGACGCTGCCCGCGACCGGCTTGTCGAAGCCGATGAGCAGGCGAAGGAGGGTCGACTTGCCGCAGCCGCTCGGGCCGACGATCGCCACGAACTCGCCGGGGCGGATGGCCAGGGACACATCGTCCAGGACCAGCGGGCCGTCGTCGGTGTAGCGGAAGGAGACGGCGCGGGCCTCGATCTCCCCCTGGAGTTCGCCGGGCTGCGTGCTCGCGCCGCGCACCTCGGGCGCCTCGTCGAGCACCGGCTTGATCTGCTCGAACATCGGCAGGACCGCGGCCGCCGAGATCAGCGCCCCGGTGAGCTGGGTGACCGACGTCAGGAGCATCGTCACGGCGGTGCTGAAGGTGAGGAACTCCCCCGCGGTGAGGCTGCCGCGCGCCGGGCCCGCGAGGAGCACGAACATGATCAGCGTACAGAGCGGCAGATAGACCGCGTTGAGGACCGTCGTGAGGTTCTTGATGCGGCCCGCGCGCTGCTGGAGCTCGCGGCTGCGCGCGAACTCCCCCGCCCATGCCGCGTACGCGAAGCTCTCCGCGCCGGCGACGCGGAGCTTGGGCAGTCCGCGCAGGGTCTGGAAGGCCTGGTTGTTGAGCTTGTTGCCGAGCTCGACCAGGCGGCGCTGCCAGCGCAGTTCCCACAGGCCGAGGGCGAGGAACACCCCGGCGATGACGACCAGCATGCCCAGCGCGGCCAGGGCGAGGGGCACGCTGTAGGCGAGCAGCAGGACGAGGTTCATCGCGCCGACCGTGCCCGCCTGCAGGGCCACCGGGCCGATGCCCGAAAGCACCCGGCGGATGGTGCTGACGCCCATCGCCGCGCTGGCCAGTTCACCGGTGGAGCGGGAGGCGAAGAAGCGGGTGGGCAGCCGCAACAGACGGTCCCAGACGGCCGGTTGGAGCGCGCTCTCCATGCGGCCCTCCATCCGCAGGATGGTGAGGTTCTGCAGCAGCATGAAGGCCGCGGAGACGATGCTGGTGATCATGACGGCCAGGGAGACCTGGACGATGAGGCTCTTCTCGGCGTTCGGCACGTACACGCCGAGCACCTGTCCCGTCGCGATCGGCACGAGGGCCCCGATGAGGACCGTCACCAGACCGGCGATCGTGAGATTGCGTACGTCGCCGCCATTGCCGCGCAGGCTGAAGCGGAAAAGACCCCAGGGGGTCAACGCCCGGTCCGGCAGCGGCCGGTAGAACATGACGGCCTGCGGCTCGAACTCCTCCACGTTGTCCTCGTCGACGCGCGTGCGCCGCCCGGAGGAAGGGTGCACCGACTCGTAGCCTCCGCGCCGCCACAGCAGCGCGACCGGCGTGCCGCTCGCGGCGCGGTGCCCCACCAGGGGTCCCGCGTTCTCGCGCCACCAGCGCCCGTCGAGCCGGACGGCGCGGGTGCGGATCCGCGAGGCCACCGCGACCTGCTCCACCGGGTCGATCCGGTCGCTGACCGCACCGCTCTCCGCCGGGGCGGCGAGCTTGATGCCGGCCGCGTCGGCGACAAGACGGCAGGCCGCGTACGTCATGTCGTCGCCGCCCTGCGAGGCGGGGCGGCCCGAACCGGCCCTGCCCGAGCGGCCGATGGAGGCGATCAGGGTCCGGTCGGCCTGCTCGCGGACCGTCTCGCCCGCCTTGATGCCGGCGGCCGTGCGGTCCTCGTGGGCGCGCTCCAGGCGTTCGATCCAGCGGTCGAGCGTGGAGAGCAGCCGGTACTGCTGGTTGACCATGCGCTGCCAGACGGCGGGGTCGACGAGCAGATCGCCGGCGGCCTCCGTGCTGTAGGCGGCGCCGTACTGCACGCTGCCCGGCGCGACCGGCATCCAGAGGATGTCGTCGTCGGTCACCACGTCGTCGCCCATGATGCGTCCGTCGAGGGGCGCTTCGAACAGCACCCGGTGACCGCGTCCGATGCCGAGCGCGAAGGCGTGCTCGAGCAGGCTCAGGGCCTGGTCCTGGGTGTCGTACTGACTGGGGTACTGCTGCTCGTACGCCCAGGTGTCGCCGAAGTCGGGGCGGTAGAGCTCGCGCAGCGGGATGCGGCGCAGCTCGCAGCCCTGGAGGGGCCGTCCGACCAGCGTGTGCTGGGGGCCTTCGACGGGGCCGAGGAGCAGGGTGCCCGGTTCGAGGCGGCCCAGGAAATGCCAGTGGCCCTGCTGTGCGGCGTCGACGGCGAACAGGTCGAGGGCCCCTGCCACGACGAGCCACAGCACCTGCGGGCCCTCCAGGTGCACGCTGCGCAGGTCCGTGCAGTCGACGGGTGTGCCGAGCGCGCCGAAGGCGGCGGCGACCGCGTCGTCCCCGTACGCATGGTGCGTGTACTGCTCCGGTACCGAGGTCACCTCAGTGCTCCTTGACCAGGTCGGCGTAGGGACCGCCCGCGGCGACCAGGTGCTCGTGGCGGCCGCGCTCGACGACCGAACCGTGGTCGAGGACGACGATCTCGTCGCTGTCGCGCACGGTGCTCAGGCGGTGGGCGATGACGACGCAGGCGCAGCCGCGGCGGCGCAGATTGTCGATGATGACCTGCTCGGTCTCCGCGTCCAGGGCGCTGGTCACCTCGTCGAGCACGAGGATGCTGGGGCGGCGCACCAGCGCGCGGGCGATCTCCAGGCGCTGGCGCTGGCCGCCGGAGAAGTTGCGGCCGTCCTGCTCGACGCGGCCGTGGATGCCGCCGGGCCTGCGGGCGACGATCTCGTACAGGCAGGCGTCCTTGAGCGCGGCGACGACGGCGTCGTCGGGGATGGAGGGGTCCCACAGGGCGACGTTGTCGCGGATGGTGCCCTCGAAGAGGAAGACGTCCTGGTCGACGAAGGAGACGGAGGCGGCGAGCGCACCGCGCGGGATGTCCTCCAGGCGCTGTCCGTCGATGCGGATCGTGCCTTCCCACGGGCTGTAGAGGCCCGATATGAGCCGGGAGACGGTCGACTTGCCACTGCCCGAGCCGCCCACGAGCGCGACTTGCTGGCCGGGTCCGACCGTCAGGGAGAAGCCGGTCAGGAGCGGCTTGTCCAGGGGGCTGTAGCCGAAGGTGATGTCCTCGAGGGTGACGTGGCCCTTGAGGCGGCGGGTGCTCGCGGCCGGTTCGGGGCGGGAGTAGAGCGTGTCGACGGGGAAGTTCTCCACGTCCTTGAGGCGGGCGACGTCGGCGGCGAAGTCCTGGATGCGCCCGGCGACGCCGTTGAGGCGGGTGATGGGCGCGGTGAAGCGGGTCACCAGTGCCTGGAAGGCGACGAGCAGGCCGATGGAGAGATGCCCCTCGACCGCGCGCAGGCCGCCGATCCAGAGGATCAGCGCGCTGTTGAGGGTCGCGAGGGTAGGTGCGACGATTCCGAGCCAGGCGCTGGGCACGCCGAGGCGCTGCTGCTCCTCCAGGGTGGTGGCGTGCTGTCCTGCCCATCGCCGGAAGTAGCCGTTCTCGCCGCCGGTGGCCTTCATCGTCTCGATCAACTGCAGGCCGGTGTACGAGGTGTTGGTGAGCTTGGCGCTGTCGGCGCGCAGCTTCTGGGTGCCGGTGGCCCGCAGCCGGATGACGACGCGCATCGCGACGATGTTCAGCAGGGCGATGCCCACGCCGACGAGGGTGAGCTGGGGATCGTACGTCCACAGCAGGGTCGCGTAGAGGAGGACGACGATGCCGTCGACGCCTGCGGCCGTGAGGTCGCGGGCCAGGGTCTCGGCGACCGCGTCGTTGGACGCGAGGCGTTGCACCAGGTCGGCGGGGCTGCGCTGGGCGTAGAACGTGACGGGCAGGCGCAGCAGATGGCGCAGGAAGCGGGCGCTGCTGAGGGTGGAGGAGATGATGCGGCCGCGCAGCAGGTTCGCCTGTTGCAGCCAGGTGAGGACCACGGTCAGCGCGACCATCGCGCCCATGGACGCGAACAGCGCGCCGAGCAGGGATGTCTGATCGCCGATCAGGAACAGATCGATGTACGTCCGGCTGAGCGCGGGCAGCGCCGCGCCGACCGCCACCAGGAGCAGACTGGCCAGGAGCGCGGCGAGCATGGTGCCTGTGGTGCCGCGAAGGCGGGCCGGGAGCGCCCGCATGATGCCGGGCCTGCGCCCGCCGGGGCGGAAGTCGTCGCCGGGTTCGAGGACGAGGACGACGCCGGTGAAGCTGGTGTCGAAGTCCTCCGACGGCACGAAACGGCGGCCCTTGTCGGGGTCGTTGATGTGCACGCCGCGGCGGCCGAGGCGGCGCCCCATGCCGTCGTGGACGACGTAGTGGTTGAACTCCCAGAAGAGGATCGCGGGCGCCTTGACCTCGGCGAGCGCGGCGGGCTCCATCTGCATGCCCTTGGCGGTGAGGCCGTAACTGCGCGCCGCCTTGAGGAGGTTGCTGGCCCGCGAGCCGTCGCGGGAGACGCCGCAGGCGATGCGCAGCTCCTCCAGCGGGACATGCTTTCCGTAATGGGCCAGGACCATGGCGAGCGCGGCGGCGCCGCATTCCACGGCTTCCATCTGCAGGACGGTGGGCGTGCGCACCGTCTTCTGCCGCTTGCCCTTGGACGCGGGGCGTTGCGCCGCGCGGCGGCGGCCGCGCTGCGGGGGCTCGGGACGGTGCCTGCGGCGGCCGCCGGGGGGCGGCAGTTGCTGCTGGTGTGCCGGGGAGGGGTGCGGTGCGGTCACGGAAGCAGCCAATCGATCGGGCGCTGCTCGGCGAGGTGGAAGGCGCCGGTGGCCAGGGTCATGGAGTCGAGTGCGAAGGGCGGGCCGCCCGCCGACGACCAGGCGTAGCCGGACTTGGTGGCGGAAGAGCGGTCGAGCCGCACGAGGACCGCGACGGGCGGCCCTTCCTTGGTGAACTGGCCGGCCAGTTCCTTGTCGCCGAGGAATCCGGTGATCTTCTGCGCGCTCTGCGCCGACCGCCCGATCGCCTTCACATGCCCGCGCAGCACGCCGTACTCCTGTGTGGGCACGGACTGGACGGTGAGGTCCACCTTCGCGCCGACGGGGACGGTGGCCGCGCTCTCTGCGGGTACGTAGACCATGGCGAGGAGCGGGTCGTCGCTGCCGTCCACGCGCTCCACGGTCGCGACGTCGGCGCCCGTGGTGACGACGGTGCCGATCCGGGCGACGAGCGCGGTGACGCGGCCCGCCGCGATGGCGCGGACCACCTTGTCGCCTTGTTCCGTACGGACCTTGAGCACCGGAGCGCCCGCGGCGAGCCGTTCGCCGTCTTCGACAAGGACACTGGTCACCTGCCCGGTGACGGGGCTCTGGAGGACGTAACTGCCCTGGCCGTGCGTGAGGATGCCGGGTGCCCGCAGCGTCGAGGAGACCGAACCGGTCACGGCCCAGACACCGGCCGCGGCCATCACGACGAGGGTGATGGCGAGGACGAGCAGGCCCTGGGGGCGGGCGTAGCGCACCGGCAGGTCGAGTTCCTCGGGCGACTGCAGCTTGGACAGGGCCTGTTGGCGGAACTGCACGGAACGATTCCTCTACCTTGCCTGGGGCGTCCGTGAGCCCCGGAACTGGGTGTTCCGGGGCTCACGAATCATGGTGTCTCAGTGAGCGAGATGCTCAGAGACCGGCGACCGTGCTGGTGGCCAGGCCCGCGAGGGGGGCGGTGTTCAGGCCGGTGGTGCCCTCGACGACGCCAACGACGCCGGCAACCGTGGAGGAGACCGGGGCGATCGAGTCGACGGCGCCGGTCACGGTGCCGACGGCAGCGGCGGAGAGGCCACCCGAGACGTTGTCGAGGTCGGCGTCGGAGATCTCGAGGGTCTGGACCTGGGGGGTGGAGTTCATGATGTGAGCTGCCCTTCTCATGGTTGTTGCAAAGATGTTTCTAAGAATGCGGAACCCAAACTGCGATTTCCGCGTGGGCAGGATCAAAGCACGTTCGCATGTCGCACATCCAATCGGTCGGACGGCCGTCCGCTGTGAATGCGACGACGAATCACCCCTGCGTGCAGGCATGTTCACCGTGTGGCAGCAGCTCCTTCACAAGCTTCACATGAGGAAATCGGGCGGGCCGCGGGACTCCCTTCAACAAAGCGGACACTCCCTCCCCAATAGCGTCTGATCTGTGGCTCATACACACGGCTTTGTGTGAAGTGTTCGCCGAATACGGTGACTGGACCGGGTATTCGATGTGCAGGTTTATTGAAGGCCCTCCGAACCCTCCGCGACCGTGCCGTCCGTGGAGGCACCGGAAGCGATCCCGTGCACGGGCTCGGGAACGGACCGCGGGGTGAGCAGTGTCGAGCGCCGCCCGTCGACGCCGACCGGCACGTCGCCGTCGATGGTGACGCGGCGCAGGGTGCGCTCGTGGTCGTCGGAGTCGTCCACGCCGTAGTGCTGTCAGGGTGCGTTCCCCGGTCTCGGGGTGGACGCGCACCACGGGGTGCTCGGTCTGGAACGTGACCGCGGTGAACACCTTCCGGTGCTGTTCGAGCGCCGCCGTCGAGGCGCCGGGGCGTACGGCCGCGTAGTCGTAGTCGTTGGTGTGTACGCCGCGCAGGCTGTCGGCGAGGATCCGCAGCGGCTCGGGCAGCTCGGCGTAGGCGGCCGCGGTGTTGGCCCACAGCGTGTTGCCGCCGTACGGCGGGATGACCTCGGCGCGGAGGATGGAGAACGCCGGATAGGCGGGCACGAAGGTGACGTCGGTGTGCCACTGGCTGGCGCGGCCGCCGTGGTCGTTGTCGATGCCGAGGGCGTAACGGCCGTCGACGGACGGCACGGTGGGGTGGGCGACGGGGGTGCCGAGCAGCCGGGCGAAGGCCTCATGGCTCTCCCCGTCCAGGTGCCGCTGGTCGCGGAAGAAGACGACCTTGTGCTCGAGGAGCGCGGCGCGGACGGCGGCCACGGTCGCCTCGTCCAGGTCGCCGCCGAGGCGGACGCCGGAGATGACGGCGCCGATGCGGCCGCCGACCTTCTGGACGGTGACGGCGGGGGTCTGGGCGTCGTGCGGTGTTTCCACCGCGGGTGCGGAGGTCATGGGGCCGGTATCCCTTCGATGGGCAGCACGGATCACCTCGCCCCGGTCTCGGCCGAGTTGAGGGTGAGGTGGTCGCGTTGCGGAGGTGATGAGGATGATGAGGGTGAGAGCCGCCGGGCGGTTTGGTGAGCCGGGCGGCTTGGCGAGCTGGGCGGCTTGGCGACGAGCCGGGCGGCTTGGTGAGCCGGGCGGCTTGGCGACGAGCCGGGCGGCTTGGTGAGCTGGGCGGCTTGGCGACGAGCCGGGCGGCTTGGTGAGCTGGGCGGCTTGGCGACGAGCCGGGCGGCTTGGTGAGCCGGGCGGCTTGGTGAGCCGGGCGGCTTGGCGACGAGCCGGGCGGCTTGCGAACAGCCACGTACACGCCGACTAGGCGTACGCGGGCGAAGAGGCCGCGCGCGAGAGAGGCCGGTCAGGCCAGGCGCGGGCGACACGCGGCCGAGGCGAGGCGGCCCAGGTCTACGTGGAGCCGCGGGACAAGAGGGGTCATCGCGGTCATGTCCAGGAGCATGACCGTCGGCCGGAAGCACGGTCAAGGTGCCGGTGGCTCGCTTCACGACCTTGCAACGCGCGGGTTCGCGGAACGCTCGTGCTGCCGGACATCACGAACTCGCCCGCGGCTTCGCGGTACTGCCGCGAGCCACGGACGAGTTCGGAGGTCACCCCGTCGAGGTCAGGCGCCGGACAGCAGCGCCTCCAGCGCCAGTGCCGTCTCGGGATGACGACCGACCAGTGCGGCACCCGACGGGCCCGCATCCGCCGTCTCCCACGTCCCCTCGCAGCCGAGCAGGCTCGCCACCGCGTCGCACGTCGCGGGGTGGGCGGCGAGCAGCGTGGACCCGGAGACACCGTCGGCGCGCCCCGCAGGACGCGTCGCCACCGGCTCCGGCTGCGCCAGCCACGGCGGTACCCACGCGTCAAGGGCCGCGAGCTTGCCCGGGAAGATCCGTCCGGCCTCGCGGATGAGGAGCGGCGCCAGGTCCGTGCCGCTGCCGCGCAGGGTGGTGATGAGCGTCGGCAGCCACGGCAGGAGCACCGGGTCCGGCAGCCGTCCGAACGCGTTGGACACCGCCTCCACGACGAAGTCGGTGAGACCCGGGACGGGCTCCAGGGCGTGCACGAAACCGCTCAGGTAGCGCGGATAGGCGGGCACCACCAAGGGGTTGCCCAGGAGTTCGTCGCACCTGGCCCGAAGGTCCGCACGGGACAGGTTCCCCAGCTGCGTCTGCGCGGCCCACAGCAGCGCCGTCTTCGACGGATCCTGCGGGTGCGACTGGGCGACCGCGAGCTCCAGCTGGGTCCGGTCGCAGCCGAGCGAGAGGGCCAGGCTCTCCATGCTGAACAGGAAGCCCAGCATCGCCGCCACCTGGCGCACGGTGGCGTCCTCGTCGGTGAACGCCGTCGGCAGCAGGGTGCAGTAGTGCGCGTACCCGGCCTTGACGAAGGACTCGATCCACGGCGGAAGCGACGGCTCACTGGTGCGGTAGTGGGCGAGCAGCCGCCGCACCCGGCGCAGCACTTCCGGCGCGCCGTCCACGCTGCGTTCGGCCGAGAGCACCTCGAGCGCTCGGGTGCCAAGGTCGTCGGCGAGGCGGCGGCTGCGCAGGTACAGCGTCGCGTCCTCGACGGCTTGCAGGACCGTGGCCGCGGTGGCCTGCGGGCCGTACGCGGTGCGGCGCAGCCGTTGCTCAAGGACCTGTTCGATGCTGACGCCCTCGTAGCCGAGCTCGATGAGCGCGCGCTGGTGGGTGCCCAGAGCCAGGTCCCAGGACTCCTGGATCGACCGCTCCCCCAGTTTCCGTTCGCCCATGATCGGCCGTGCGGCTCCGTGCGGCATCAGATGGCGCAGCATCCACAGCACGTCGGAGCACGCACCGAGCTCCGGCTGCCCGGCGATGTCGAGCAACGCCCGCCGCACTCCGCGCTTCTCCAGGGGCAGGTTCAGCGGGGCGAGCCGGTCGTGCACATCGCGGGCCAGCGGTGGCAGCGATGCGTAGCCGACCTGCCCGATCCGGTCGCCGCCCATCATGATTTCCACGAGGCGGCGTATGTCGCGCCGGCCGGGCACCGAGTCCTTCTCTATGCACGTGACGGCCGCGTCCTGGAAGTCGTACGGCGTGGGCCTGGCCCGGTCGCGCATCCCGGCGAGCAGGATCGACGTCTCGAACACCGCGATGGCGTCGGCGGTGGAGGCGAGATAGCCGTTGCGGCGCGCGGCGCGCACGATCTCCACCGACCAGCCGAGCAGTTCGGCCTCGTCGAGCCGGTCGAGGGCGGGCGGCTGCCGCAGGAAGCCGGTCAGCTTGTCCGAGGGCTCGGCCGCCGGCACGGGCGGTGGCGCGGCCGTCGCCTTCTTGGCCTTGGACTTCTTCGTGCCCGCCTGTCCCGCGAGGCGGTACGGCTCCGTCCTGGTGCGCTTGAGGTTCTTCGCCCAGACCGTCGCGGCGATGGACACCGAGCCGGCGGCGAGGCCGAACTGCGCCTCGATCGCCGCGTGGCTCGACGGGATCAGGCCGTGCTGCCACTTGGTGGCGCTGCGCGGGCTGATCTCGAAGCTGTCGGTGCCGTGCGCGCCGAACTCCTCGACGCGGCTTGCCGCGTGGAAGGCGCCGCACACATAGAGGCAGTCGGCGGGATCGGTGCCGGTCGCGGCCAGGTGCTCGCGCATCCTGGTCCACATGTAGCGCTCGCGGTCCTCGTCGACCCGCACCCGGTGCGGGTCGCCCGGCGCAAGGCGCCGGAAGAGGCTTCCGATCAGGAGCATCACCTGGCGGTAGGTGTCGTGGTCGCTGTCGCCCAGCGGCAGTTCGACGTACTGGTGCCACCACTCCGACCAGTGCCGCACCCGGCCGTGGCGCAGCAGGTGCTCCTCCAGTTCGGCGAACCGCGGGCGCAGGTCGCCGATCTCCACCCCGACCGCGTCGCCGTGCAGCGCTGCCTCCTCCTCGGCGGGCGGCACGTCCGGATCGGCCGGGTCCTCGGCGTGCTTGCCGCGCGTGTCCCACTGGAAGACGTGGTCCGATGAGCGGTCGACGAGGACCAGTTCGACGCCCGGTGTGTCCAGTGCGTAGGCGATCGCCTGGTACTCGGCCGAGGCCTCGGTGATCGGTGCGACCACCGACAGCGGCGCCCAGTCGGCGGGGAAGCCGTCGATGTCGGTGGCGAACGCCTGGACCGCCACCGGGAGTCTGCAGTTGCGCAGTTCGGTCAGGAGCGGCGCCATGTCCTCGCACAGCTCCACGTACACGACCTTCGGCTGCTTCTCGCGCAGGCGGCGGGCCATCGCGAGCGCCGACGCGGGCGAGTGGTGGCAGACGGGGAAGATCTCCAGCGGCTCTCCGAGGGCGCGGTCGACGTCGTCGACGAGGCCGAGGAGGATGCCCTGCAGCGCGTCGGGCCCGTCGGCGAACGTCGCGGCGGCCTCCTGCAGCTGTCCGCGCAGGGCCTCGAAGGTGCCCTCGTGGGTGCTCGCTTGAGTGCTCACTTCAGTGCTCACTTGGTTGCCCACTTGGTTGCTCACTTGGTTGCTGCTCACGACAGGGTGGCGATCGCGTCGCGGCCGCCCTCCAGAAACTCCGGCCAGGATCCGCCGACTTCCTTGCTGCGCGGCTCGACGACGCCGTGCAGATACTTGTTGAGGATGGCCAGGTCCTCGGGCTCGCGCCGGGCCAGTGATCCCACCAGCGAGGAGGCCAGCGTGTGCGCGGTCAGGGCGCGCTCGCCGAAGAAGTTGCTGTGCAGTATGGCGTCCTCGAGCACACCGATCTGTTCGGCGGTGGACAGGGCGGACTCCAGCTTCTCGTCGTCGCTGGCGGCCGCGGCCGCTGACGCGCGCAGGTCGGCGAAGCTCTGCAGCAGTACGTCGAGCAGTGTCGGCGGCACGTCAAGGTCGATCTGGTGGCGGCGCAGCAGTTCCTCGGTGCGGAAGCGGACGATCTCCGTCTCGCTCTTCTTGTTCGTCACGACCGGGATGCGGACGAAGTTGAAGCGGCGCTTGAGGGCCGACGACAGGTCGTTGACGCCGCGGTCGCGGCTGTTGGCGGTGGCGATGACGGAGAAGCCGGGCTTCGCGAAGACGATGTTGTCGCTGTCCGCGTCGCTGCCCAGTTCCGGTACGGAGATGTACTTCTCGGACAGGATCGAGATCAGCGCGTCCTGGACATCGCTGGTGGAGCGCGTCAGTTCCTCGAAACGCCCGATCGTGCCGGTCTCCATCGCCGTCATCATCGGCGAAGGGATCATCGACTCCCGCGACTGGCCCTTGGCGATGACCATGGACACGTTCCAGGAGTACTTGATGTGGTCCTCGGTGGTGCCGGCCGTGCCCTGCACCACCTGCGTGGAGTTGCGGCAGATCGCCGCGGAGAGCAGCTCGGCCAGCCAGCTCTTGCCGGTGCCGGGATCGCCGATGAGCAGCAGTCCGCGGTCGGAGGCCAGCGTGACGATGGAACGCTCGACGAAGCTGCGGTCGCCGAACCACTTCTGCGAGATCTTCCGGTCCAGGCCGTCGGAGCGCTCGGAGCCCAGGACGAACAGGCGGACCATCTTGGGGGAAAGCCGCCAGGAGAAGGGCTTGGGGTTGTCGTCGACGGACTCGAGCCAGTCCAGCTCCTCGGCGTACTTGAGCTCGGCGGGGGCGCGCAACAGATCGGACATGGCAGGGCCTTCCTCGAAAAGTGTTCAGGTCAAGGGGAGAGAGCGGTCGAAGCCCGGAGCGTCAGGCGAGGAACGACTTGAGCTCGTGGACGAGCTTCTTTATGTGGCCGGAGAGCACCGGCGCACCGAGGTCCTTGAAGCGCTCGCGGAACCACGGGTTGACGCTGCCGCGCCCTGAGCTGGTCACCGAACCGACCGGGATGAACTTGGCCCCCGAGCGGTGGATGGCCGCCATCGACTCGAACAGCGGCTCGCTGCGCCACTCGTAGAAGTCGGAGATCCATACGACGACGGTGTTGCGGGGCTCGGCGATCTTCGGCTGGGCCAGCGCCATGGCGACCGTGCCGTCGGTGCCGCCGCCGAGCTGGGTGCGAAGGAGCGTCTCGAAGGGGTCGTGCACCCAGGGCGTGAGGTCGAGCGCCTGGGTGTCGTACGCGATGAGATGGACGTCCACCTTGGGCAGCCCGGCGAAGATCGACGCCAGGATCGTGCAGTTCACCATCGAGTCGACCATCGAGCCCGACTGGTCCACGACGACGATCAGCCGCTGGGGCGTCGTCTTGCGGGCGGTCTGCCGGTAGTAGAGGCGGTCGACGTAGAGCCGCTCCTCCTCGGGGTCCCAGTTGGTGAGGTTCTTCCAGATGGTGCGGTCGAGGTCGAGGTTGCGGAACACCCGCTTGGGCGGCACCGAGCGGTCGAGGGTGCCTGTCGTGGCCTTCTCCACCTGGGTGCGAAGGACTTCGGCGACCTCGTCGACGAAGCGGCGGATCAGCGCCTTGGCGTTGGCCAGGGCCACGCCCGAGAGGTTGTCCTTGTCGCGCAGCAGCTGCTCGATGAGCGACATGCTCGGGGTCAGCTGCGAGGCGAGCTTGGGGTCGGCGAGGACCTCACGCAGGTGCATGCGCTTGACCAGGTCGGCCTCGATGGAGCCCAGCTCCGGGCCGATCGCCGGGATGAGCCGGCTGAGGTCGGGGGTCGTGCCCCGGCCGCCGGTGCCGGTCGGGCTGACGCCCTGTCCCCCGCCGCCTGTGACCGCTCCCGTGCCTGCGCCTCCTGCCCCTGTGCCTCCCGCACCGGCCCGGCCGCCGCGCAGATCGCCGGGCTTGCAGCCGAGCGCACGCTCCAGCCAGCCCGCGTCGGACTGCCAGCGCGCCAGCTGCCCGGCGGTGACCGTGCCGGATCCGGTGGCGAACACATTGAGCAGCGTCTTCGACACGAGAGCGGCGCGCCGCACTTCGGCGGCCCGATCGCGGGCACCGTCGGCGGAGTCGGGCTCGGGCGCCATCAACCCGTCGAACTCGGCGGCCAGTTCCGGGTGGCGCTGCACGATCGAGTCGACGGAGGCCCCCGGGTCCAGGAGCGCCGAGGGCAGTCCGATGTCCTCGACGACGGCGAGACTCGCCGACTCCAGCGTGGGCTGCTCCTCGGGGTCGAAGAGCCGCGCGAGGAGCCGCCAGTACAGGACCTGCCGACGGTTGTCGTCGGGGTCCGCCTCAGGGCTCTGCGGGGTCGCGGACCGCTGGGCGTCCTCCGCCCTCCGCACGGTGTCCTGGGCCGTGTGCCCGGTCGTCTGGTCCGTCATTTCCGCAGCAGCCTTCCCGCGCGCTCCCGCAGCACGGCCACCGCGTCGGTGGCGGCCTTCTCCGCCTTGACACCGGCCTTGTCGGTCGTGCCTCCGGCCCATCCCCCGGCGTGGATGGCCACGGTCTTCTTCCGTACGGTCGTCTCCACGGCCAGCGGCTGGAGGCGGTACGCCCCGGCGTCCCAGTGGAGCAGTCCGATGCACGCTCCGGACGCGGCGACGGCCTTGGGGGTGAGCGGTCCCGCGGCCGGGATGCGGTCGGTGTCGACGGGCAAGGGGTGTCCGGCCACCGTGAACGTCACCGCCTCGTCGTCCTCCTGCGCCGCGTACCCCTCGAGGAACACCGGGACGGCGATGCGCGCCGGATGCCGGTCCAGGGGTGCGGTCGGCGCGTCCGTGGCGGTGGGCAGGGCCACGCGGGCGGTCGCGAAGGCGTCCGCGGGCTCGCCCGCGCGGGCGTGGTCGTCGCCCCAGATGAGGTCGCCATCGGCGGTGACCGGCATGTCGGTGAGTTCCATCGAGCGGCCCTCGCCGAGCGCCGCGAGGAGCGACATGTGCGGGCGGAGCAGCTGCCAGAGGCCGGCTCCGACGACCGTGTCGGGCTTGGGCGCCGAGGCACTGGCCCGCACCAGGCGGGGAGCGCTGCCGTCGGCGGGCTCGAACACCGCGTGGACCTGGGCCTGTACGGCGGTCGCGTGTTCCTGCACATCGACGCCGAGGGGCAGCAGGCGGCCGGTGGCCGTGCCGGTGGCCGGGGCATCGGCCGCTCCGGGCAGGGTGAGGAGCATCGCGCGTGACCAGAGGTCGGCCCAGCGGCGTACCGGAACGCGTTCCAGGGTCACGCCCGGACAGGACGCGGCGAGTTCGGCGGCGAAGCCGTCCAGGAGGGTGGCCGGGCGGCGCAGGGCCGGGTCCGGGAGCATCGCGGAGACGATCTGCGCCGCGCCGGAGACCAGCTCGTGGTCGATGCCCTGCCACCCGGCGCGCGCCAGGTCGCAGAGCCAGGAGCGGGCCGCGGCAAGGACGTTCGCCGCTTCCTGCCCGCCGGGCGCCGACGCGGTCCGCTCGCCGCGGGGGCGTCCTGTCGCCTCCTCGACGCGGGTGAGCAGGGCGTCGTGGACGGAGCCGAGCAGTGCGGTGCGGGCCGCGGCCAGTGCGACGAAGTGGTCCTCGCTCGCGGCGCCGGCGGCGGCCTTCTCGGCGGCCTCGGCGACACGCGCCGACAAGGGCGATGCCGCGACGGCGTGGGCGAGTTGTGTCAGACCGGCGGCCTGGGCGGGCTGCGGACGGAGCAGGCCGGTGACGAGTGCCTGGTCGAAGGCGTCGACGGCCGTGACGGCCTCGTCGAGCCCGGCAATGTCCTCGGCGGCCTCGGCGAGCAGATCGGCGCGCATCAGGCGGCCACCGCCCTGGTCGGCGGGAACCACTGCATCTCGGGCAACGGCGCGGTGCTCGGGGCGAGTTCCAGGTACGCCAGGTGGCGCAGGAACCGGCTGAAGACGGGCGCGGCGGCCGTGGTGTCCCCCTGCGCCGGGCGGGTGCCGCTCATCTCGAAGGTGAGGGAGTGCGCGCTCGGCTCGCCGTCGGCGGCCTCGATCTTCAGGTAGCGGGCGACGCGCTCGGCGCCGTACTGCAGCACCGCCTCGCCGACGAGCGCCCGGATGTGGTTGCAGAACGAGCCGCGCGCGCCGCCGCAGGGCCGGTTGTTGTTGGTGCTGCACGCGAACGCGTACGTTCCTGCCGCGATCGACGAGACGTAGACCCGGCCGATGTCCGAACCGCTGGACACCACTCCCTGCAGGCGTCCGTCGGCCAGTTCGACGAACGGGACCTTGGCGAGCTTACGCGGCCGTGCGGGTGCGGTCACCCGCGCCGTGCTCGACCTCTCCCAAACTGACACCACACCAACTCCTCCACGCCAAAGGGACGTCCACGCCGGATCGGCGGGACATCAATGAACTTACTGGCGACCACTGACAACGCTGATCGCGGACGTCGGGCGCCTGCCGTTCACGACCGTGTGACCAGGGGCGATACGTTCCGTTCGGGGCGGTGCACCATAATGCGGCCATGCGGATCTCAGCCAGGGCGGACTACGCGGTACGTGCCGCGCTGCAACTCGCCGCGTGCCAGGACGACGGGCCCTTGAAGGCCGAGGCCATCGCGGAGGCTCAGGAGATCCCGCACAAGTTCCTCGAGGGCATCCTCAACGACATGCGCCGCGGAGGGCTCGTTCTCAGCCAGCGCGGCGGCAACGGCGGCTACCGCCTGGCCCGGCCCGCCGATTCCATCAGCATCGCGGATGTGATCCGTGTCGTGGAGGGGCCCTTGGTGTCGGTGCGCGGTGTCCGCCCGCCGGAGCTGGCCTACAGCGGACCCGCGGAGTCGCTGCTTCCGCTGTGGATCGCGCTGCGCGCCAATGTCCGCCAGATCCTCGAGGGCGTCTCGCTGGCCGACGTCGCGGCGGCCGAACTCCCGGCCCAGGTGACGGCGCTCGCCGAGGACCCGGCGGCTTGGACGAACCCTTAGTCAGACCCTCAGCCAGAGAAATTGGTCAGGCAAAGGCGGGCGCGGTCAGGTCGAGGGTCAGCTTGTTGCGCCAGTCGTTGGTGAAGACCGCGGTCGCTCCTTCGTGGCGCACACCGACGAACGGGTTGGAGAGGAACATGACGGCCACCCACCGCAGGGTGCCATCGGCGTCGAGACGGGCGAGATAGCCGATGTTGCCCATTCCGCTTCCCCCGCCGGACATCGACCCCGATCCGTCCGGCAGCGGGCTCTCGAAGCAGGGGTGCACATCGGTACAGCCGTCCTCCGCGATGGCCAGGGCCACGTCGACGGGCCCGCCCAGAAGGAAGGGGATCGGCTGCCCGGCGTCCGGGTGGTAGGCCCCCGGACCCTCCACGTGCACCTCCCGGCCGGTGTCGTCCGGCCGGTAGAGCCCGTCACGGAACGGCATCTCCCCAGCCGCCCACAGCCGTTCGATCAGTCCCACGGTCCGAGCCACGCCTCCTCTGGTTCCGGCTGGTACCGGCTGGTACCGGCTGGTACCGGCTACTTCCGGTTGCGCGGGTGATTGCGCGCCATGCGTTCGTTGCCGTGCTTGTAGGCACCCGTCCAACGGGCCATCACCAGTTGGGCATCGCCCGACTCGACCTCGGCGAGGAACTTCACGGCGCGCGCACCACGCAGTGTGCCTGCCGGGCGGCCGTGGTGGGTGATCGTCACGCTGGCGTCGGGACGCTGCTCGTAGGCGAACCCGGATGGTTTTGGCATGGTCGGATGCTAGGCATTCGGGCCGCGGTTCCGTAACCGAATTTCAGGGCGGGATCCCACAGACCGAGACTCCTCGGTCCACACCTTGAACACCCCCTTGCCGCAACAGGAGTTCGGATCCACTATTCCTATCAATCAGGTAGGGAAACTAGGAATCTGTGAGGCGTCTCCGTGACAACGCTGATCCCCTCCGCCTCGCCGCGCGTCGTCCGCGAACTCGCCGACGACCTCGCCGTCGACGCGGACCTGCGCGACCGTGCGGGCAAGCCTCCGTTCGACGAGGTCTCCCGGCTGCGCGAGGCGGGACTGTCCGCGCTCCTGACACCGCCAGGCACGGATGGCCCGCCCGGCGCTGACGGCACGTACGGCCGCGGCGTCGACTGGCGCACGGCGTGTACGGCGGTCAGGGACATCGCGGCGGCGGACAGTTCCATCGCCGAACTCCTCGCGCACCACCACGCCCTGTCGTGGAGTCCGCGGCTCTTCGGAACCCCCGAAGACGCCGCCGCGCTCGAACTGCGCGCCGTACAGGAACAGTGGCTCTGGGGCGGTGACATCGACCTGCCGGACGCGCAGACAGGCACCGGCCTCGCGCTCACCCCGGCCGCCGACGGGTACGTCCTCAACGGCCGGCGACCCCTGACCGCGGGCGTCGCCGTCGCTGACCGGCTCCTCCATACGGCGCGGCGCACGGACAGCGGCGCCTGGGTGGTCGTCCATGTGGACCCGGCCCACCCCGGGGTGTCCGCCGAGCCCGCGCACGATCTGCTCGGCCAGCGTCTGAGCGGGGCGGGCGGCGTCAGTTACGACGACGTACCCGTGGCGGCGCACCAGGTACTCGGCGGCGTTCCGGTGGACGAGCACGAGATCTCACCGTTCACCGCGCTCGCGCCGCTGACCCGTCGACTGCTGCTCGTCCACGTCGGCCTGGGCAACGCGGAGGGTGCCCTGGCCGAGGCGCGGGACATCAGCCGCGCCCTGCCACGCACCCGCCCGTCGGCAGATGCCGACGGCGGCGCGCACTACGGGACACCGCCCGCCGACCCCTATCTGCTCCTCGCCTACGGGGAGTTGGCGACGTCCGTCCACAGTGCGGGCGCGGTGGTGGACCGCGCGGCGCAGGCCCTGGCGCTCGGACTTGCGCAGGGCCCCGCGCTCGGTGCGGACGAGCGCGCCGACATCGCGTTCCTCGTCGGCGCGGCCGAAGCGGTCACCGCCGATTCCGCCCTGCACATCACCACCCGCGTCCTCGAACTCACCGCCGGCACCCCGACCCTGGCGACCGACCCCGGCCTCGACCGCTTCTGGCGCAACGCCCGCGCCCTGACCGCGCACGACTCCGCGGCGCACCGGCTGCGCGACATCGGGGAGCACTACCTCAACGCGCTTCCGTAGCCCCCCGCCGACGATCAGCCGTCCGCC
>NZ_SRIC01000039.1 GCF_004684775.1 Streptomyces sp. MZ04 | reverse complement strand
CGAAGGAGGATGGGTGGGCGTCGAAGGGGGATATGGGTGAGCGTTGACCGGACCGTTCAGGCTGGGTGCGGCCCCATCACCCCAAGGCTGCGGCACCGGCGGCGGCCTGTTGCTCGGCGCGAGTACGGGCGGCGACGGCCTGGCCGGGGTCGCCAAGGCGGTCGGCCAGCCGCGCCCGCGCCTGCCAGTTGTAGGGGCAGATGGGGCGCAGACTGATCCGCTCGCTGAGCAAGGTGCGCGCGAGGTCGTCGTGTCGGCCGGAGCGGATGGCGGCCTCCACCAGCGTGCGCTGGATGGCGTCCCGCTGCGCGTGGCTGCCGCCGAAGAAGTTGAGGCGGTACCGGATCGGCGCGAGCAGCTCGACGACGCGGGTGTACTGCTCCCGGCGGTGGGCGATGAGCGCCTGGCACACCGGCAGCCCGATCTCGCGCGTCATCGCCTGGTTGGACACCGCGGGGTCGGTGCGGGCGAGCCACAGCTCGCGGTCCTTTACGAGTTGCTCGGCATCGGCGATCCGGCCGGCCCCCGCGTACGCCATCACGGCGTGTACGTCGTTGAAGGCGTAGTACGCGCCGTCCTCCCGCCCCGCCCAGGCATCGGCGAGCGTCGCCCAGCGCGGCCCGACGTCGACACCGGCGAGGAGGAGCCGCCACAACAGGGCCGACGCGTCCAGGAGTTCCATGGCGATGGCGTGCGACGACTCGTTGTGGAGGGTGTTGTCGTAGACGGCGAGGACCCGTTCGATGCTCCCCGACTCCAGCGCGTACAGGGCGTAGTGCCATGAGTTGTGCACGGACAGGAAGTTGCCGTCGGCCCAGTCCGCCGTCCGCGCGTCCATGTAGCGGATCCCGTCGGCGAACCGTCCGCGCATCTCGTACGTGTGGACGACCGCGTGGATGCCCCACACGTCACGCGGATGGCGTTCCACGGCGCGTAGCCCGGTCTCCTCGGCGTGGCTGTAATGCCCGGACTCCTCGAGGCCGAAGGCGTACATCCCCAGCAGCGGGCCGAAGTGCGGGTCATCGGCGTCCCACGACGTCAGCGCGCCGCCGATCCGGTCGCGCAGCCGCTGGGCGTCGCCCGAGAAGAAGTCGATCTGGTGACCGACGGCCAGCGCGAGGGCGTCGCGGGGATGCTCGCAGCTGAGCTCGCCGAGGATCTCCCCCGCGCGGAACATGTCCCCGTCGAGCCAGGCGTCGGCAGCGGCTGCGTGCATGCGCTCGCGCGGTGAGAGCCCCGCGAGGTCGACGGCGCCGAGGAAGGCGCTGAAGGACTTCCGCGCCGCGGCGGCCTCCTTCTCCTCGGTGCCGAGCAGCCCGAGATAGGCGCCGAAGACCTGCGCCATGGCGGACCGGGGAGCGGCCGCCGCCATCGCCTGCGCCTCATCGGCCACCTCCCCCCGGAAGAACAACAGCGCGTCGAGTGCGCGCTCGTAATGCCGCGCGGCTTCATCGCCGGTGCCACTCATGGCGTGGCCATGCCGGTCCATTTCCATGACTGTCCCTGCTCCCGTCGGCTCCCTCGCAGTCTCGCGATTCTGCCCGGGCGATGCCACGACGACGCTCGGTTCACCGGAAGGAGGCTGAGGTACGCACATGCTGACGGAAATGCGCCAGGGCGAGCCCGCGCACAGCCGTGGGCACACTGTGCGGTTCACTGGCCCGTGACGTCGTGGCCGCCGCCTCCGTACGCCGCCCGCGCCGTCGCCGCCGCGCCCATGCCGTCGACGCGGCCCCGCACACGGGAGTCATCCGCGCCCTCGTCACCGAAACGCGGGTGGCCGACGCGCTGTCGGCCACCCGCGCCTCACGCTGACCCGTTGGGCCGCGGGGGTTCCGCGATGCCGACGATGAACTTGCCGGCCACGGTCCGGATGCGGGTCGACCAGCCCAACGCCGTCAGCTCGTCCGTGAGCGTCCGGGGATCGTGGAACACCTCCACGATGCGGTCCCGGCTCCCGTCGTCGAGTCGGCGCACGGCCGCCGGGACGGACCGGTCGGCGTGGACCTCCTCCCGTGCGGCCTCGGCGGGCCCGTCGTCGATGAAGATCGCTTTACCGCCCGGCGCGAGCGCGGCCGCGATGGTGTTCCAGAAGTCGGACAGCCGCCCCGGTGGGACGTGAGAGAGCCAGAAGCCGAAGAAGACCGTGTCGTAGCGCCTCGGCGGCTGCCACGCGAACATGTCGGCCTGGACGAACCGGACGTGTGCAGAAGCGGCACGAGAGCGGGCGAGGGCCAGGGGCTCGGCCGCCGCGTCGACCGCCGTCACCGAACGCGCCCGCGCGGCGAGCATCGCGGTCCACTGACCCGTCCCGCAGGCCAGCTCCAGTACGTCCCTGCCGATCGGGAGGTCGTCGGCGACCGTCAGCAGGTCCTGTAGGTCCTACGTTCCGCGTAGGGCTGGTCGTACTCGGCCGCGCAGGCCCGGTAGGAGGCGATCTGCTCTGCCAGAAGTGCGTCGTCATCCAGAAGCGCGTCGTCATCGCTTCCCATGGCCCGGACCATAGTCAACAGGGGGCGACTGCCCCAGACCATGGGCGAGGGGGAGCGAGGCTGTCCCCGGAGGCCTGCCGAGCCGGTTGGAGGTCCGTCAGGACACCCCCGCCGGATCGTCGAGGACCGCCCGTACGACCGAGTGTGCGGCGCCCAGCAACGGGCCTTCGGAGCCCAGGCGGGAGACCGCGACGCCGCAGGCCGTGCCCGCGGTGCGACGCTCCAACTCGGCCTCCAGCGGCGGCAGCAGCCACGGCGCGAGCCGGGAGAGCGCCCCGCCGAGCACCACGGACCGAGGGTCCAGGAGGTTCACCGCACCGGTGAGCGCGATGCCCAGCGCGGTCCCGGCCTCGCGCAGCGCGCTCCGTACGTCCCGGTCGCCCTGGGCGGCGCGCTCGGTGAGGAGCCCCACCCGGTCCGCGCCAGGGGCAAGGCCCGCCCTGCGCAGCACCGCTTCCTCACCCGCGTACTGCTCAAGACAGCCATGACCGCCGCACGGACACGCCGGGCCATCGGGCCGCACCGGAACATGGCCCAGCTCGCCCGCGAATCCGCGCGTCCCGCGCAGCAGCCGCCCGTCGACGACCAGCGCGGCACCGATCCCGATCTCGGCGGAGACATGGAGAAAGTCCTGCGGCACCTCGTCGCCGAGCCACAGCTCGGCCAGCGCGCCGAAGTTCGCCTCGTTGTCCACCGTGAGCGGCAGCTTGCCCGGCAGCAGCGCGGCGAGGTCGACGTCGTGCCAGTCGAGGTTGGGGGCATGGACGACCTTGCCCGTGTCGCGGGCGACCAGACCGGGCACGGCGACGGCGAGCCCCGCGGGGCGCAGCCCCTCCCGGCCCGCCTCGGTGTTCACCTGCCGCACCAGCGCGAGGAGTTCCTTGAGGACCGGCTCGGGGGAGCGCCCCCGGTTGCTGCCCTGACGCACGGCACGCGCGCGTACCTCTCCGCGCAGATCGACCGCGCACACCGCGAGATGGTCGACGCCCACCTCCGCGCCGATGCCGGCCGGACCGCGCCCGCTGATGGCGAGGGCGGAGCCCGGTCGGCCCACCCTGCCTGGGCGCTCGGGACCCAGCTCGTCCAAGAGCCCCGAACGGATCAACTCGTCCACCAAGGTGGAGACCGCGGCCCGGGTCAGGCCGATCCGGGAGGCCACCGCCGCACGGGACAACGGCCCGTGCGCCGCGACGGCGTGCAGGACACGCGAGAGATTCCGGCGGCGCATCCCCTGCTGGGTGTCGGGCAGCTGGGCGCCGGACGCACCCTGCCGCGTACCGTGCGGTGGTGCGGTCATGCCCCCGTCAGCCCCTGCTCGTCATCACTCATGGTTTTCCCTGCTCATGGGCCGCCTTCTCAAGAAGGGGCGCCGCGTCGGAGATTACCCCGGCGATCCGCGCCAGCGCCGTCTCGTCCCGCTCCACGGGGTCGAGCACGGGCCCCGCGGCCGTGCCCCAGCGGCGAGCGACCGCCGCGGGATCCTCGCCTGTCAGGATGCCGGCGGCCTGCGCGGCGGCCCCGAGCGCGACGAGCTCCCGGGCCTCGGGCACCTGAACAGGACGCCCGGAGAGCCGCCGCACGGTGTCCTGCCAGGCCCTGCCCCGTGCACCGCCGCCGATGAGCAGCAGCGGAGCCGAGCGGTCCGCGTCCGCGTCCAGGACCAGGTCGAGGGCGCCGAGGAGCGAGTGCACGGCCCCGTCGTACGCCGCCTGCAACAGCTGCCCCGGAGTCGTGTCGTGCCGCAGACCGTGCAGCAGCCCGGAGGCGTGCGGCAGGTCCGGGGTGCGCTCGCCGTCCAGGTAGGGGAGCAGGGTGACGGCGCCGCCCGCCTCCACGGCCTCACGGTCCAGGCTCAGGAGCGCGGCCACGCGGTCCACGGCAAGGGTGCAGTTGAGGGTGCAGGCGAGCGGCAGCCAGTCGCCGCGTGCGTCGGCGAAACCGGCCACCGTCCCGGTCGGATCCGTGGGGCGCCTGCCGGAGACCGCGTACACCGTGCCCGAGGTGCCGAGGCTCAGCACCGGAGTGCCGGGACACAGGCCGAGGCCTAGGGCGGCCGCCGCGTTGTCGCCCGTACCGGGGGCCACGAGCGTGCCCTTGGAGAAGGGAAGTTCGCCGCTGCCCCGTACGGTGCCGACGACCTCTCCGGGGCGGGCGACGCGCGGCAGCAGCGCGGGATCCAGGCCGACCAGGTCGAGGATCTCCTCGTCGTACGTCTCCGTAGAGGACGCCCACCACCCAGTGCCGGAGACATCACCCCGGTCGGTCGTGCCGGTCCCGGTGAGGCGCTCGGTCAGGTAGTCGTGGGGGAGGCGGACGGCGGCGGTGGCGCGGGCCGACGCCGGCTCGTGCTCGCTGAGCCAGGCCCACTTGGTCACCGTGAAGGAGGGCCCCGGCACGCTGCCTACCCGCTCGGCCCATGCCTTCGGGCCACCGAGGCGGTCGACCAGGGTGCGGGCCTGTGCCGCCGAGCGCACGTCGTTCCACAGCAGCGCGGGCCGTACCGGCCTGCCGTTCGCGTCCAGGGTGACCAGGCCGTGCTGCTGGCCGCCGACCGATACCGCCGCGGCCTCCCGCGCCGCCTCGCCGCACTGGTGCAGGGCCTCGCCCAGGGCGCTCCACCACTCCTCGGGATCACTCTCGCGTGCTGTGCCCGGGCTGACGCCGTGCGGCGCCTGACCGCTCGCCACCACTCTGCCCGTCGCGGCGTCGACGACCAGGACCTTGGTGGACTGCGTGGAGCTGTCCACGCCGACGACGAGCGGACCGTCGGCTGCTGGTGCTGATGACATCGGGGGTCTCCGTTCCCGCGGCTCTTTCCGGGTGCTTCCGGACTTCTCTCCGTCCGACCTTCCCAGGGATGCCTCCGGATACTAATTTGTTAAGGGCCATGACGAAATAGTCGTGGCGGCCGCATTCGAGCTCACGGCACAGCCGCGCCCGGGCCGCCCCGCCGCCCGCATCCGCCATCCAGGGAGCCGCACATGACGTATCAGCCCACTCCTGAGGACAAGTTCACCTTCGGTCTGTGGACCGTCGGCTGGCAGGGAAGGGACCCGTTCGGAGACGCGACCCGCGCACCCCTCGAACCGGCCGACTCCGTACGGCACCTGGCCGAACTGGGGGCCTACGGAGTGACCTTCCACGACGACGACCTGATCCCGTTCGGGGCCACGGAGACCGAGCGCGAGTCCCACATCAAGCGCTTCCGCCAGGCGCTCGACGCGACCGGCCTCGTCGTGCCGATGGCCACCACGAACCTGTTCACGCACCCCGTCTTCAAGGACGGCGCGTTCACCGCCAACGACCGCGACGTACGCCGCTACGCCCTGCGCAAGACGATCCGCAACATCGACCTCGCGGTGGAGCTCGGCGCTCACACCTACGTCGCGTGGGGCGGCAGGGAGGGCGCGGAGTCCGGCGCCGCCAAGGACGTGCGCGACGCTCTCGACCGGATGAAGGAGGCATTCGACCTGCTCGCCGAGTACGTGACGGAACAGGGCTACGACCTGCGCTTCGCGATCGAGCCCAAGCCGAACGAGCCGCGCGGCGACATCCTGCTGCCGACCGTCGGTCACGCCCTTGCCTTCATCGAGCGCCTGGAGCGCTCCGAGCTGTTCGGGGTCAACCCCGAAGTGGGCCACGAACAGATGGCCGGCCTCAACTTCCCGCACTCCATCGCCCAGGCGCTGTGGGCGGGCAAGCTCTTCCACATCGACCTGAACGGCCAGACCGGGATCAAGTACGACCAGGACCTGCGCTTCGGGGCAGGCGATCTACGGAGCGCCTTCTGGCTGGTCGACCTCCTGGAGAGGGGCGGTTACGAAGGGCCGCGACACTTCGACTTCAAGCCGCCGCGTACGGAGGACTACGCGGGGGTGTGGGATTCGGCGGCGGGGTGCATGCGCAACTACTTGATCCTGCGACAGCGTTCGGCCGCGTTCCGCGCCGACCCGGAGGTCCAGGAAGCCCTGCGCGCCGCACGGCTCGACGAACTGTCGCTGCCCACCGCCGAGGACGGCCTGTCCGGGCTGCTCGCCGACCGTCACGCCTTCGAAGACTTCGACGTCACGGGTGCCGCCGCCCGTGGCATGGCCTTTGAACGCCTCGACCAACTGGCCATGGACCACCTCCTGGGGGCGCGCGGCTGACCCCGAAGCGTCACTGCGGAAGCATCAACTTCTGCACAGGGGTCGCGTCTTGACCGGTGTGAGCCGACTCTTGACGGTATGGCCATGCCGCCCGTACCGCCGCAGCCTCCTCCTCCGCCGGGCGACGCGCCCCCTCCAGGTGATGGCGGCTTCGGACCGCCGGGAGGCGGGTACGGACCGCCTCCCGGCGGCGGGGGCTGGCCTCCTGAAGGAGGCGGCGGCATACCTCCGGACGGAGGCCCCTGGCCGCCGCCCTCATCGTCCGGAGGTCCTTCGGGGCAGCGGAACCGGCTGTTCATCCTGCTCGCCGTGATCATTGCGGTGGGAGCCGTCGTCGCGGTGGTCATGGTGGCCACCAGCGGCGATGAATCCCCGGGCAAGAGGGGCCCTTCCGAGAGCAGCGAGGGCTCGGGCGGCAAGCCCACGCCGTCGCTGAGCATCCCGTCGCAGATCCCCTCGGAACTGCCGACCGAGGTCCCCTCCAACCTGCCGAGCGGGCTCCCGTCGGACCTCCCCAGTGATCTTCCGAGCGATCCGGAAGACCTGGAATCCCTGATCCCTTCGGCCGCGGGCAACTAGTCGCCAGTGGACGACTTGTCGGCCGTGGACAGCTTCAGAGGCCCTTCGGCAGCCGCACGTACGTCACACTGGTCTCGACACCGCTGTCCACCAGGCGGCCGTCCTTGTCGAAGGCCTCCGGGCCGTCCGTCATCCCGAAGTCGTTGTCGTTGATCAGGGCAAGGGTGCGACTGTTCACGAGGGCCACTCCCTCGATCTTGTCGGGCACGCCCTCGATGCCGCCCAGGTCGACCACAAGACGCTTCTTCAGGACGGGCACTCCGGAGTCCGCCGGATCGTCGAGCTGCTCCAGGGAGGGCTTCGTGGCGGCGTCGTCCCACTGGCCGCCGAGGATGTCGGAGCGGCGGTCCAGCTTCACCGTCTGCAGCCGCGCGGCCTTGTCGGTGCGCTCCTCTACGAGGAGCCGGTCGCGGCCGACGGCCACTACGGAGGAGATCTTCAGCTCGGACGTGTCGTCCTCGCCCGGGTCGACCACCCCCACCGCGTCGAAGCGGTACGCGTATTCGGCGGTGACCGCCTGCTTCTTCGGCGAGAAGCGCAGCAGCCGCGTCGTCCGCGAGCCCTCACCGGCGTCCTCGGCGGGGACGGACAGCGGGCTCTGCACCGCCATCACCAGGTCCCCGCCCGGCAGTTGGGCCAGCCCTTCGAAGCCGCGGTTGACCTTGCGGTTCAGCAGGATGCCGGGCAGCGCCTCGACAACGGGGTAGTCGGCGCCGGACAGCTTCAGGCCCTGAGGCACATAGCGCTTGAGCACCTTCCCGCGCGCGGAGACGTGGACGAGCGAGGGTCCGTACTCGTCGACCAGCCAGAAGCTGCCGTCGTCGGCCCGCACGATGCCCTCGGTGTCCAGGCCGTTCGGGTCGTGTGTCAGAGGGGTCTTGGCGTCGTACGTGTACGGAGCCTCATCGCGCCCCTCCTGGTTGGGCAGTCCGGTGACGGGCTTTCCGGAGGACGTCGTCAGCGGCAGCGCGTCGATGACCTTCACGGTGTCTCCGGAGACGCGGATCTTCACGATCGCCGGATCGAAACCGGGGACGGGGAAGGTGCGTCGCTTCTTGCCGTCCACCTTGATCTGGCCGTTGGGTCCCCGGTCGGTGACCGTCCAGAACTCGCCCTTGCGGCCTGCCGGACAGATGTCGCTGCCGATGCCTCCGAGACGCACGTCCCGGTCGTCGTCCACCGTGCCGGGCAGCAAGGAGTTGCTGAAGCCGCCCAGCGGGATGTCGCCGAGCGTCGCGGTGGAAGTGATCCGAGGCGCCTTCTCCTTGCCGCCGGTCTGCGCGCCCGTGGCGGTCCCGGTCACCGCGACCGCCGCGATCACGGCGAACGGCACACCCGCGGCGACGGTACGGCGGACGCGACGCTGACGGGCGGCGTGCGGGGACATGGGTGCCTCCTGGGGCGCGAGTTCGGTGACAGCGGTCAGACTTCGCCGTCGCCACGAACGCAAGGAGGCGGAAAGGTGAACGTCAGGGGGCATGGTGACGGCGCCTCCCGCGAGGGGCAGGAGGCGCCGCCGTCCGTCATCGTCCGGTCAGCAGTGGTTGGGCCTGCGGCCCTTGGTCGCCCTCCCCTCAGGTGGATCGCGCTGACGTGTTCAGGCAGGTCGTGTCCGTGACCCGATGCCCCTGAACCGGTGCGGTCCACGCTCCCGGATGACATGGCCGCGCTCAATCACTGATCAGGGCGAGTCCGCGTGCCGGTGTTCCCGGCGCATGCGCGCCCGGCACGGACGCGCCGGGCGCCGCCGGACGCTTTTCGGTCAAGGGGAGGTGTGTTGTGCCGTGGAGGTTCAGCGGTGGGGTGCGGGCCCTTCTCGGCCCGCACCCCACCGGTCGGTCTCACTCGCCGCCGGTCACCACGGCCAGCGCCGTCGCCGGGTCATGGGTGGCCGGGCCCGCCGGAGTCCAGCGGCCGCGTTCCTTGCGGTAGGGCCACCAGCGGCCGTCGCCCCCGTGCCGCAGTTGGGCGTCGCCGCCGACCACGGTCCAGCGGTTGCGGGCGGCCCGCAGCTGCGGCCGCTCGTCCTCGTCCCAGGCCACGTCGAGGGCGGCACGCGCGCGTGCCAGGGCTTCGGCGCCGGGCGTCCACTCCTCCTCGAGGACGGACAGCGCGGCCGGTCCGCCGAACTCCCAGGCCCGTACCGCCAGCGCGAGCCCGTCCTTGCCCCGGTCGAACGCCGACGCGAGCCGTGTCGCCACCGGTGCGCCCGGCGCCGCGGCGGCCAGGCGCACGGCGTCCTCACCTGGTGTCAACTCGGGTTCGACCGGCTGCTGTTCGTGCCCGGCGGCGAGCGCCTCGGCCAGCAGGCGGTGCGCCTCCGAGGCCGCCTGCGCCGCCAGGAACTCGAGCGCCGCCACATCGATGCCCGGCGCGGGCTCCGCCTCCGTGTCGAGCGAGGGCGGCAGGCCCGGCTCTGAGGGCAGGGGAGGGAGGTCCGGCAGCGGAGGGAGGATGGCACCCTCGGCGTACGCCACAGCGGCGTACACGCCCTCCTGGGCCTCCTCCTGCTCCTCTTCCGGGGCCTCCTCGGCCTCCGCCCGCGCCACGCTGCGTACTTGCAGCTCGTCAAGGAGCTCACGCTCCGCACGGCCGCGCATCAGGAGCAGCACGAACGGATCCTGGTCGAGCAGCCGGGCCATCTGGTAGGAGAGCGCGGCCGTATGCCCGCAGTGGTCCCACGCGTCACAGTCGCACTCGGGCTCCAGGTCGCCGATGCCGGGCAGGAGTTCGACGCCCGCGGCCGCCGCGTCCTCCACCAGATGCGGCGGCATCTCGCGGTCGAGCAGCGCCGCGATGTGCCCGGCGCGCTCCACGGTCATGCCCAGGAAGCGGTCCCACTCGGCCTCGGTCAGCTGCTGCAGCAGCACGTCCGAGCGATGGGCGGTGCCGTCCGGGTCCTGGACGACCGCGGTGATGCGCCCGGGACGCACCGACACCGCGCCCACGGCACCCGCGCGCGCGAGCCTGCGGCCCGCCTTCAGCTGCTGGAGGTCCAGCGCCGTGTCCTCCAGCGCCTTCAGCCAGGCCTGGCCCCACCAGCTCTCCGCGAACCCCCGCCCGTGCGCGGGCGGCAGAGCGTCGAAGGTGCGCTCGTGGCGGTGCGCGCCCTGCCCGGACTCCTCGTGTGTTTCGTCGAACGCCTCGTCGTACGTGTCGTTCATCGCGTCCCCCCTCGCAGCTCCACCAGATCCGACAGCTCGGTGTCGGTGAGTTCCGTCAGCGCCGCCTCTCCGGTGCCCAGGACCGAGTCCGCCAACTCCCGCTTGCGCAGCAGCATGTCGGCGATCCGGTCCTCGATCGTCCCCTCCGCGATCAGGCGGTGCACCTGCACGGGCTGTGTCTGCCCGATGCGGTACGCACGGTCCGTGGCCTGCGCCTCGACGGCGGGATTCCACCAGCGGTCGTAGTGCACGACATGCTCGGCCCGCGTCAGGTTCAGCCCTGTGCCCGCGGCCTTCAACGACAGCAGGAAGACGGGCACTTCACCGTCCTGGAAGCGCTGCACCATCGCCTCGCGCGCCGCGATGGGTGTGCCGCCGTGCAGGAACTGGGAGGGCACGCCACGGGCTGCCAGATGCCGCTCGATGAGGCGCGCCATCTGGACGTACTGCGTGAAGACGAGCACGGCCGCGTCCTCGGCGAGGATCGTGTCGAGCAGTTCGTCGAGGAGTTCCAGCTTCCCGGAGCGCCCCTCGATCCGCGGCTCGTCCTCCTTGAGGAACTGCGCGGGGTGGTTGCAGATCTGCTTCAGCCCGGTGAGCAGCTTGACGATCAGACCGCGGCGGGCGAAACCGTCGGCACCGGAGATCTCCGCGAGCGTCTCCCGCACGACGGCTTCGTACAGACCCGTCTGCTCCGTGGTGAGGGAGACGGCCCGGTCGGTCTCGGTCTTCGGCGGCAACTCGGGAGCGATGCCCGGGTCGGACTTGCGTCGGCGCAGCAGGAACGGGCGTACGAGCTGCGAGAGCCGCTCGGCGGCGGCAGGGTCCTTGCCGCCTTCGACGGCTTGCGCGTAGCGGGTGCGGAAGGTGCCGAGTTTGCCGAGCAGGCCCGGTGTCGTCCAGTCGAGGATCGCCCACAGCTCGGAGAGATTGTTCTCCACGGGGGTGCCGGTGAGCGCCACGCGCGCGCGTGCGCCAATCGTGCGCAGCTGTTTGGCGGTCGCCGAGTACGGGTTCTTGACGTGCTGTGCCTCATCGGCGACGACCATGCCCCAGGGGGCCTTCTCCAGGCTGTCCGAGTCGAGGCGCATGGTGCCGTACGTGGTGAGCACGAACTCGCCGTCGGCCAGGTCCTCCAGGCTGCGCCGGGCGCCGTGGAAGCGGCGCACGGGGGTGCCGGGCGCGAACTTCTCGATCTCGCGCTGCCAGTTGCCCATCAGGGACGTCGGACAGACCACCAGGGTGGGTCCTGCGGACTCGGGTTCCGTCTGCCGGTGAAGATGCAGGGAGATCAGCGTGATGGTCTTGCCGAGGCCCATGTCGTCCGCCAGGCAGCCACCCAGGCCCAACGACGTCATCCGGGCGAGCCAGTTCAGGCCGCGCAGCTGATAGTCGCGCAGATTCGCGGCGAGCGCCGCAGGCTGCCCGACGGGCTCCATGCCCTCCGGATCGGCTAGGCGCTCGCGGAGCGTCGCCAGCCAGCCGGTCGGCTGGACCTCCACACGGTGCCCCGCCACTTCGGTGGTGCCGGTCAGCACGGCGCTCAGTGCGGCGATCGGGGTGACCTTGTGGTCCTGGTGCTCGCGGGCGCGCCGTGCCTCTTCGGGGTCGATGAGCACCCACTGGTCACGCAGGCGCACCACGGGGCGGTTGGCCTCCGCGAGCCGGTCGAGCTCCTCGCGGGACAGCTGCTTGTCGCCCAGCGCGAACCGCCAGTTGAAGGCGAGCAGGGCATCGGCGGAGAGGTGCGACGGGGTGTCCGAGGACGGCTTGTCCGGGTCCTTGGTGTCGTCGTCGGGCGGGCCGATGACCGCGCGGGCGGTGAGGTTGCGCGCCAGCTCCTTGGGCCAGTGCACCTCGACACCCGCGGCGGCGAGCATCCGCGAGCCTTCACCGAGGAGCGCGGTCACTTCCTCGTCAGCGAGCTCGATGGCATCGGGCACGGTGGCCGAGAGCAGCGGGGCGAGCGGCGGCCACGCGCGCGTGGCCCGGCGCAGCGCGAGCAACGCGTCCATCCGTGCGCGCGGTCCGAAGCCCTGCCCCGAGGCGGCCGAACCGGCCCAGACCTCGGCCGCGTCGGCGACGAGCGAGGGGTCGCTGACGCTGTGCATCTGCAGCACGGCGCGGAACGGCAGCCTGCTCTCGTCGGAGGTCTGCGACACCAGGCCGGGGACCTCGACGCGCAGGGAGACGCGTACGCCCGCGTCGTGCCCGGCGGCGACATCCATGGCCCAGGGCCGCTGCTCGGGGATGTGCTGCGGCTGCGGGGCGGCGAAGGCGGGCGCGCCCGCGGCGACCGCGGCGGCGGGGGTGCGCGGCAGCGTGTCGGCCACCGCGTCGAGGAACTGGCGCAGCAGCCGCTCCGGTTGGGGCAGCCGCAGGGGCTCGGTGTCGTCCAGCGGAAGGGCGTGGGCGGCCGGAGGCATCGCCGCCGCGAGGTCGCGCAGGCGCCGCAGGTCGTCGGCGCCCAGTGGGCCCGAGCGCCAGGCGTCGTGGTCACCGGGCGTCAGGCCGGGCAACAGCAGGCCGCGTGCGGCCAGTTGCAGGGCGAGCACGCCCGCCGTCCCCCAGAACGTGGCGGTCGGATGAGCCTCGGCCGCGGCACGCGCGCGTGTCAGCACCGGCAGCGCCGCGCGCACCGGCAGCAGTACGGCCGAGACGTCGCCGAGCCGTGCCCCGTCGTCGCCGGGCACGGCGACGGTGAGCTCCTCGGCGGTGCCGGCCGCGACGGCGGGCGGCGCGTCGCCGTCCGGGTGCCAGAAGGCCACCCGGCCGGTGCGTGCCGGGTCGGCGGGCACGAACAGCACAGAACAACGGGACAGTTCAGAGATCTCGGAAGGTGACACGGTGGGGAGTCTGTGCACAGCGATGGCGCATTCCTCAAACTTGACTACTGAGACCGGAGCGGCCGAGAGTACAGCACGCCGCTGGGCGGACGGGAATCCTCGCGCCGTGATCCCGATCACGCGGCTCCGACGGTGTAGCTAACCCCCCTGCCGGGCGGTGCTGGCCCCCTTCAGAAGACGGGTGAAGGCGCCATGGTTGCCCAAGGTCACCGGCTCATACGTTGAGTGAAGTCCGCCAGATCCAGTCACAGACCGGAGACCTCACCATGCCCCAGGCCGCCGCAGCAGTCGCGGAACGTTCCCCAGGCACCACCGGAAGGCAGCCCGCCGGGAGCGATTTCGCACCCCTGCTGCGCACCGTCAAGGAGCAGGGGCTGCTGGGCCGCCGCACCGGCTGGTACGCCTTGACCATCGCCGTCAACGCGGCGGCGCTGACGGCGACAGCGGCGGGCATGTTCCTGATCGGGGGCTCCTGGTGGGTGCTGCTCCTGGCTCCCGTGCTCTCGGTGCTGTGCGCCCGCACGGCGTTCATCGGGCATGACGCGGGCCACTCCCAGATCACCGGCGACCGCAGGGTCAGCCGCGCCCTCGGCCTCATCCACGGCAACCTCCTCCTGGGGATGAGTTCGGCCTGGTGGAACGACAAGCACAACCGCCACCACGCCAATCCCAACCACATCGAGAAGGACCCCGATGTCGCCGCGGACGTCCTCGTGTGGACGAGCAAGCAGGCCAGCATCCGCGTCGGTTTCCGGCGCTGGCTCACCCGGAACCAGGCCTGGCTGTTCTTCCCCCTGACGCTGCTCCAGGGCGTCGCCATGAAGATCTACGGATTCCAGGACCTGCGACGCCAGAGCCCGCGCGAGCGCGTCGTGGAGGGGCTTCTCCTGGTGGCCCACATCGTCGGCTACGTGACGCTGCTGCTGATCACCATGCCCGTGGGGCACGCCATCGCCTTCGCCGCCATCCACCAGGCACTGTTCGGCCTGCACCTGGGGCTCGCCTTCGCGCCCAACCACAAGGGCATGGAGATGCCTGACCCCGACGGCGAGCGCTGGGGGCACCTCAGCCGCCAGGTCCTGACCTCGCGCAACATCCGGGGCAGCTTCCTGACCGACTGGTTCCTCGGCGGACTCAACTACCAGATAGAGCACCACCTCTTCCCGAGCATGCCCCGCCCCAGCCTGCGGCGCGCCCAGCCGCTGGTCCGTGCCCACTGCGCGGAGCTGGGTATGCCGTACACGGAAGCGGGATTCGTCGACTCCTACCGGCAGGTGCTGCGCCACATGTACGAGGTCGGCGAGCCGCTGCGGGTCGAATAGCCCGGCAGGCCGCCTTCCGGATCCCGGAAGCGGCTCCGGGTCATGTCAGGGTCGCGCCTCAGGGGTCTATCAGGGGAGCAGACTGGAACCGTGGGCGGCGGGATCCCGTTTCTCAAGACAGAGAGCGGCAGCAGCCGCGAAGGAGGCGACGCACATGTCGAAGAACGCGAAGATCGCCGCAGGAGGTGTGGCGGCCGGCATCATCCTGTTGATCTGGCTGCCCTGGTGGGCTGCCCTCCTGATCGTGCTGGGAGTCCCGGCCGCGGCTTATCTGACACTCGACCCGGCCCAGCGGCGCAGGCTGCGCCGCGCCTCACGCAAGGAGATAGGCCACTGACGGGCCGCTTCTGAGGCGGCGCCACGCGGGTCGGTCCGAGCCCGGCGCGCGGCAACCGGCGGCTTCCCCGCTCGTGGATCGGCCCAGGCGGATCCACGAGCGGAAAACCCGTTGCGCCACCCGCGATTCGGCAGTGATCATGGCGTACATGACTTCCCGAGAGGAGGCCGTCCAGCGATCCCACGGTGATCGCTGATGGCCACATACGAGGCGTCGCAGACGCCGTCCCCCCAGCCCGAACCCCAGCCCGTTCCCGCGCCGCTGACGTCGGCCTGGCTGAAGGCCCACTTCGACCCGCTGCCCTTCCCGGCCCGCATGAGCGCCCTGGCACGCTACGCCCGAGCGCTCACACCGGAGGCGTACGCCTCACTCCGCGAGGTCCTCGCCGCAGGTGCACCTGACGAACGGCACACCGCGCTCTTCCTCGCCGTCACCCGGCGTGACCTCGCCTCCATCGCCGAGGCCCTGACCGACCCCCTGCTGCGCCGCCGAGCACTCTCGGCCGCCATCCGGCTCCCCGTGCCCGAAGCGGCCTTGGAGCAGCTCGCGTCGAGCGACATCAAAGCGGCGCGGCACGAGACATTCCGTGTACTGCGACTGAGCCGTCGCCGCGCGCTCGCCGCACGCCTGCTGCCGCAGGTCCACGAACGCCACGGAGCCCGGGAGGCCGCCCAGCTCCTGCCCGCATGCCCCGCCCGGACGGTCGCCGCATGGCTGCCCCGGCTCGATCCACCGCCGGGAGTGCTCAGCACACTGGCCCGCACCGCTCCGTACGCCGTCGCCGAATTCCTCGCCGCACGATGGCAGAACCTCGCCCATCGCGAGCACCACCGCTTCACAGCCCGCTGTCGTGCGGTCGCGAGCATGGCCGCCGAACGCGACCCGGACGCGGGGCTGCTGCTCCTCGAACGGGCACCCGATCTCCTGACGGCACGAGCGGCAGGCTCCCTGCTGCGCCATCCGGCCCGCGTCCTCGCGATCCTGCGCGCCGCGCCACCCGAATCGGACGGCTCACACCGCGAACTGCGGCTCTCCGCAGGCGCCTTGCCACCCGCCACGCGGCGTGCCCTGAGCGAACTCCCGCCGGCGGACCTCGTGGACCTGGCCCGCCGCTGCCTGATGAGGCAGCCGCGGTACCGCGGGCCAGGGCGACAGGACATCGAACCGGACGGCCTGCTGGCGCTGCTGCCCGGCCCGGATCGACGTCGACTGGTCGAAGAACGCATCCGGCGCGGCCGCTCCATGCGCAGCGTCCCCATCGCCACGCTTGCCGCCCTGGAACCGGCCCACCGGGCGGAGATCGTCGGCCCCTGGGTGGAGCGCCGGTCGAACCAGCAGTGGACATCGAGCCGTCTCGCGGTCGCGCTCCCGCTCGCTGTGGGGGAGCCGTTGCTGCGCGACATGGCGGACCAGCACCGCGTCCACCACCGCCTGATGGCCTGGCCCGCGCTGCTGGCCTGTGCGGAACTGGAGGGCGACCCGGACGAGTTCGCGCGGGTCGCCGTCGACTGCGAGCGCGCCTGGCACGACCAGGAAGAGGTACGCAGGGCAGCCCTCCAGCAGCTCGCTGGAACCTCCCGGCGCCTGCTCGCCGCACTGCCCGACCGGGTCCTGCGCGACGCGGTGATCACTACGGTCCAGTCACGGGATTCGACCGCACGCACGCTGAACGCGGCCGAGCGGCTGCTGCGCCGCGCCGTGCAGAGCGCCACGTCGGCCGGCGAGTGGAGGAGGGCCGCGTACGCGACGGAGCTGCTCTGCCAGGTGCTCGCCGACCCCCGCTCGCACCGCCCCGTCGCCTCGCTGCCCATCGACGAGGCATCGGCACGAGCGCTCTGGCCCGCGACAGCGGCCACCACAGGAGCGCGCCCCGATCTCCACACGGCCCTCGCCGAACTCCTCGCGCCCCACCTCACCGCGCTGCCCGATCTCGACACCCTTGTCCGGCGCATCGCCTTGGAGTCCGGCGACCCGGACCTCGCGGCCCGTGCCGCGGCAGCCTGGGTGGCACCCGCGCCGCTGCGGGAACAGCGCAGCGCCGAACTGATCGGCCTCGACGCGTCGTTCATCGAGGTGCCGGTCATCCTGCGCACCCTCGTCACCCGGCGAACCGACCTGCTGGACTCGGTGCTTGCCGCTGCCCGGGACGGACTCTCCGGCCGTGTACGTCCCCGGGCGGCCGCCTGGTCGGGCGCACCGCACCCGGGCCCCACCGGCCGCTGGCTCCCCGTACAGCGCCACGCCTGGGACGAGCACCACGCGCGCGTGGCCACGGACGAACTGGCCCCGCTGCGCACCCGTGCCGACGCGGCGGCTCAACTGCGCGACGCCGAACGGCTCACCGCACTCGCGGAGTCGGCGCCCCAGCCCGTCGCCGCGGCGGCACTCGGGGCACTGGGCGAAGTGGCGGGAGTGGCGTACGACCGTGCCCAGCCCGCCACCGATGCGCTGTTGGAGGTCCTGCTGCGGCACGCCGCGACGGGCGGCGTACGGGGGCGTGCCGCCATGGCATCCGTCCGTCGGCTCCTGGTGTCCCTGCCGGACCCGGAAGCCGTCGCCCTCCTCGCCCCTGTCGCCGGCGCGGCCGACGCCCCCGTGGGCACCCGGAAGGAGGCCGTGCGCGCCCTGTGTGCCCTCACCGGCGACGAGGCGTTCGACGCGCTGGTGCGAGCCTGGGACGCACCGGGCCAACACCGCGACGTACGCGCCGTCATCGCACGCTTCCTCGTTGCCAGGGTCGACCGTCCTGGCATCGCCGACCGCCTCGCGCAGGAGGCGGACGTAGCCGCGGTCAGGGAAGCGGTGATCCAAGGGCGCGGGGGAGCCGTGGGCGAATCCGTGGGTGTCGCCTACACCGCCTTCCTCACACGTCTGGTGAAGGAAGGCACCGAGGAGACCGTCGTCGCCGCGTGCCGGGCGCTGCCGGCCTGGTTCACACCGGAATCGGCCGATGCCATGCGCACCGTGGCCCATGTCATCACCGACCGTCGGCGATCCAGAGGGGAATGGGAGACGGCGGCCCAGCAGTTGCTGTGGTTCCCCTTGGGGGCGGAGGGAGGCCCCATCCTCAGGGATGCCATGCGGACGCTCCAGGAACGCGCGGACGCGGCTGACCCGCGGCTGCGGGCCGACGCGTTGCGTCGCCTCGCGGGCATCGGGGAGTCCCTGCCGATCTCACGCGGCTCTCCGCGCTCGCTCCTTGTCGCCGACGCCGTGGCTCTCTCCCTGCGGGCCGTGGGCCTGTATCGCGAGACGGCCGCGCTGACATGGAAGTCGGCGCTGGCCGCCATCCGGCACGGCGAACACCATGCGCAACGCTGGGAACAGCTCCTCGCCCTGGTCGAGGAACGCCCCGAACGGCTGCCCTTCTCCACGGGGGTATCCGTCGACGTGCCCACCGCACGCGCGCGTGCGGCACTGCTCGCGGCCGTCCGTCTGCTGCGTGAACGCGGCACCCCGGCCTCCGGGTCGCTGGCACTCGACCTGGTCCGCGCCGGAAGCCGGGCGACGTCGTGGGACGAGACCTGGCGAGCTGAACTGGAAGCCCTCCGGAACCACGAGGACCACGACACGGCCATGGCGGCGCTGCTCGTCGACCCGGGACCGCCCCGCTGACGAAGGCCAGAGGCCGGGCCGATCCAGCGGGGATCAGGCGGGGCGCACGGCCATCTTGTCGAGCGCTTCGAGGAGCCCGGGCAGTTCGGGCCCGCGCCCCACGGGCAGCACCTCGCCCGGCTCCTCGTCCAGCAGGATGAACGCGATGTCGTCGGTCCTGGCCACCATCGACCAGCCAGGACCGTCGGCGCGCAGCGTGCGGGCCTCTCCGGAGGCGAACGACGACCGCACGCGGCCCAGCGGCGGGGGAGTGCTCACATACGCCCGTGCCTCCGCCATGACCCGACGCACGCCGGTTAGCGACGCGACCGCGGCATCCGCGTCGTCGCTCTCCGGAGAGGCCTCTTTCCCAGAGTCCTCCTGCGTGGCCTCGGCTGGCGCAGGCGCGTCGTCCGGCAGGAAGTCGGCATCGTCGATCTGGTCGCGCCACGCCGCCCACCGCAAGGCGATCTCGTCGGCGCCGAGCCGCCGTTGGGCGGGTCCCCAGGTGTCGGTCACCGGGGGCGAGAGCGGTGTGAGATCCGGGTCCTCGGGGTCCGGTTCGGGGTCGTGCGGGGCGGGCACACCGGGCGCGGCGACGGCCACCGCCAGAGGCCAGCCGGGCAGCGCGGCGACCACCGTGCGTTCATCGGGCGACAGGTCGTACTCCATGCCGCAGTCCCAGGACGCGATCGCCACGGCCACGAGCGACACATCGTCGACGACTACCGTCCACCGGGCTCCGGCGCCGTCCTGACCGAGCACCAGTCCGTACCCGGCGGCCAGCGGCGCCAGTCCCAGGGCCGCGCACGCCTCCGGATAGTCGTCACCGAGCACGCTCGGGAACTTCGCGGGTGTCAGCAGCACCGCGGTCAGCACGTACAGCGCGTCGTCCTCGGCGGCGACTGCGTCGTCCGTTCCGGCCATGCCAGCCTCCCCATTGCTTCATCCGTCGGCGCACCCTAACCACTGGTCCGCTTGATCGTCGAGGGGTGGATGACCAGGAAATTCACTCGTCGGCCCCGTTCCGCATGCCTAAGCTGGCTGTCATGCCCAGAGCCAGTTCGCACTTCGTGTGTCTGCCGTGCCGCGCTTCTTTCAAGAAGGTGGCCGACTACGGACGCGTGCGCGTCGACATCTGCCCTCAGTGCGGCGGTCAGTTGCTCAACGCGGGCTCCGCGCTGGCGGTGCCCAAGCGACGTGACACGGCGGCATGGCGTGCCCTGAGCGCGGTCCTGACCGCCGGGCTGCGCTTCCGGCAGGACTGCTGCGGCTGGGGTCCCGGCTACCGCCCCCGCACGCCGCGCGACGTACGGGAACGGCTCGCCCACGCGGCCGAGACGGGCAACCCCGTCACCGAGGCGCTGGCCTGCCCCGACCCCACCCACACGGATGTCAGGCGGCAGGCAGGTCGAGGAGCGTACGCGCCACGTCCTTCGGCGACTCGTCGCGCTCCCGGGCGAGGGCGATGACCGCGCGGCACGCCAGCTCGCTGACACCGAAGGACAGGGCTTCCGGCGACACCCAGCCGGTGGCCTCGTCCATCCGGTCCTGGTCGTCCTCGGCACACGCCGCCACATAGACCGCGGCCGCCTCGAAGAGGTTGTGCGCACGCTCCTTCTCGCCGTGCACGGCTCCCTCCGTGCGCCACAACTTGCGGAGCTTGTCGAACATGTGAGCCACCTTCCCCCCGAGGGCGCGGCCGGCGCCGTTGATCATCCATCTTACGTACCCCAAAGTAGAGTTGGAGTTCGGGCGACTGAAGGGGGACCGTGCGGTGAAGCGCTACGAGCGGCTCAAGGAGATCCGGCGTCTCGACCCGGAGAAGGACTCCTTGGAGATCTACCGGCTCAGCGCGGTGTACGAGTTCCCCTGGGACTTCACCCGCGCTCTTGAGATGGCGCTCTATCGCACCTACGCCGTTCCCAGCATCGGCCGACTCCTCGCCGAGACCTCGGAACTGACGGACCGTACGCAGAAGCGGTACGACGACACGTCCCTGCTCCTCGACGCCGTCGTCGAGCACGGCTTCGGCGCGGACGAGGGCCGTGGCGCGATCCGCCGCATCAACCAGATGCACCGCAGCTACGACATCAGTAATGAAGACATGCGATACGTGCTGTGCACGTTCGTCGTGATGCCCAAGCGCTGGATCGACGCCTATGGCTGGCGCCGCCTTTCCCGTCACGAGACGGTCGCCACCGTCGTCCACTACCGCACCCTGGGCCGGCACATGGGCATCCAGGACATCCCGGAGTCCTACGAAGACTTCGAGCGCTGTCTCGATGCCTACGAAGAAGCCCACTTCGCGTGGGACGAGGGCGCGCGCAGGGTCTCCGACGCGACCCTCGACCTCATGGCCTCCTGGTACCCGCGCGCCCTGGCTCCCGTGCTGCGCGCGTCGACTCTCGCGCTGCTCGACGAGCCCCTGCTGCGCGCCTTCCGTTACGAACCGCCGAGTGCCGCCGCCCGCAGGCTGGTCAGGGGTGCCGTCCGGCTGCGCGGCCGTGCCGTGCGCCTGATGCCGCCGCGCACCGCGCCGCACTACGCCCGCCAGAACTGGGAGATCAAGGGGTACCGGAACGGCTATCGGGTGGGCGAGCTCGGCACGTTCCCGGTGCCGGGGGTGCGGGGCTGCCCGGTGCCGCACGGCGACGCGACCGCCCCCGCTTCAGCGGAGTGACTCCAGCGTCGCCCGCAGCCAGTTGAGTTCGGCCCGGCTCGTCGCTCGGGCGATGGTGAGGATGCCGCGCCGGAACGGGTCGTCCAGTTCCTCGGCGCGCAGCGGGCGGTCGCCGTCGTAGAAGAAGCTGGCGGGCTCCTCCAGGAAGGCCAGACGGCGGCGCAGGACCGCGGCTTGTGCTGCCGGATCGTCCAGGTGACGCAGGAACGCGAGGACGGTGAACCAGCGGTTCTCGTCGGTGATGTCCGCCTGCTCCGGTTCCGCGAGTCTGCGGCGCAGCTCGTGCCGCCCTTCCGCGGTGAGACTCAGGACGTGCCGGGGAGCAGCCCCTGATCCGGGCTGCGTCTCGCGGGCGAGAAGGCCGGCCTTCTCGAGCCGCTTGATGGCGGGGTACAGGGTGCTCTCCGCGACCGGGCGCACGTGCCCCGTCAGTGCTGTGATGCGTTTGCGCAGCTCGTAGCCGTGCAGCGGTGAGGCGTAGAGGAATCCGAGGATGGCCAGTTCGAGCATGCCGTGCATTCTGCCGTACAGCCGCTGTACCTCGCCCACGCAATACATCGATCTCGATGTATTGTGTTGAGCGCGATGCAGGATGAAAGAGGCAGGACAAAAGAGCGGGGGAGCGGCGATGCACGAGACAAAGTTCGACGCACAGGGGAACTGCGTCCGCTGGACTGAAGCCGACGGATCCGGCCCGGCCCGGGTGTACGTGCACGGGCTGGGCGCGGCATCGAGCGTCTACCACGCGCACATCGCGGCCAGGCCTGAACTGGCCGGACGCCGATCGCTCTTCGTCGATCTGCCGGGCCACGGCATCAGCGACCGGCCGGCTGACTTCGGCTACACGCTGGAGAACCACGCGGACGCCCTGGCCGCGGTGTTGGACGAGGCGAAGGTTTCCGGCGCGGAGATCGTCGGTCACAGCATGGGCGGCGCCGTGGCCATCGTGCTCGCGCACCGACGCGGCGCCCTTGTGTCACGGCTCGTCCTCACCGAAGCCAATCTCGACCCGAACCCGGTCCCGACAGCGGGCAGCAGCGGAATCGCCACCTACGGAGAGGAGGAATTCGTCACCGACGGCTACGCGCGCGTGCTGGACAAGATCGGCCCCACGTGGGCGGCGACCATGCGGCTCGCTGATCCCCGCGCCCTGCACCGCAGCGCGACGGGACTCGTGAGGGGGACACGGCCCACGATGCGCAAGATGCTCATGGACCTGTCTGTGGAGCGGGTCTTCGTGCAGGGCGCGCTGAGCGGCCAACTCGACGGTCGGGATCAGCTGATCGCATCCGGGGTCCGGGTGATCACCGTTGCGGAGGCCGGGCACAATGTCATGTTCGACGACCCGGATGCCTTCGTGTCCGCTGTGGCCGGGTGACTGACCAGCAGCTCTTACCGGGTCATATGCGTCCAGGTGACCGGCAGTTCGTGGACGCCGTAGATGTTCATGTCCGTCCTGAGCTTCACCTCGTCGGCGGGGATGGCGAGCTCGAGGGTCGGGAAGCGACGCAGCAGTCCGTCGAAACCGGCGCGCATCTCGATGCGGGCCAACTGCTGGCCGAGGCATTGGTGGATGCCGTGGCCGAAGGACGTGTGGCCGCGGGCCTGGCGGTGGATGTCCAGCGTGTCGGGGTCGTCGAAGCGCCGGGGGTCGCGGTTGGCGGCCAGGAGTGAAACAACGACCGTCGCCCCCTCGCCGATTGTCTCGCCGCCGAGTTCGATGTCCTCCGTGGCATAGCGATAGAAGATGTCGGCAACGGACAGGTAGCGCAGGAGTTCCTCGACCGCACCGGGCATCAGGTCCGGGTCGGCGCGCAGTTCGGCGAGCTGCTCGGGGTGCTCCAAGAGCGCGAAGGTGCCGAGGCCCAGCATGTTGGCGGTGGTCTCGTGGCCCGCGAGCAGCAGCAGGAAGGCGGCGCCGGTCAGCTCCTCGATGGTGAGATCGTCGTGGCGGGCCAGGTCGGACAGGATGTCCTCGCCGGGTTCGGCGCGTTTACGTGCGACCAGTTCGGCGAGGTACGTGGTCAGGCCGGTGTACGCGGCCATCTTGTCCTCGAGCCCGATGTCCCTCTCCATGAATGCGGCGGAGTCGGCCTGGAAGGTCTCCCGGTCCCCGTAGGGGACACCGAGCAGTTCGCAGATCACGAGCGAGGGCACCGGCAGCGCGAACTCCTTGACCAGGTCGACCGGTGGGGCGAGGCGCGCCAGCTCGTCCAGTTGCCGCTCGGCGATGTCGATGATGCTCTCTTCGAGCTGCTTCATGCGTTTGACGGTGAAGGCGCCGGTGAGCTTGCGCCGCATCCGGGTGTGGTCCGGCGGGTCCATGGCGATGAACACGCCCGGTATCTGCGGGGACGGTTCGGTCACCGCGGGCATACCGGGGACCTCGTACGGAACGCGGACGGGGCCGATGTCCTGGCGGGAGCTGAACCGGGTGTCGGCCATGAGTTGGCGGACCGCTTCGTAGCCGGTGACGAGCCAGCCCTCGTGACCGTCGGGGAAGACCAGGGGACTGACAGGGCGAGCCTCGCGCAGCGCGGTGATGCGGCTCGGCGGGTCGAAGGCGCCCGCATCGCGCTCCATGGGGAGGCCGTGCGGGATGGGAGGCGTCTGACTCATCGGAATTCCTTCCGTCGCGGTTGTTCCGCCACACTCGCCGACGGACCGGACATACGACTGTCACGGCTCTGACACCGGCCGTGCCGGAGACGCAGTCGGTGTCAGGCGCTGCCCAACTTCTCCTCGATCCAGCTGATCCCGAAGTCCACGACTTCACTGGCTTCGAAGAGGTGGCATTCGGCCGCGCCGACCAGCCCCGCGATGCCGATTCCGGCGCCGCGCATGTCCTGGGCGATGGCATCGAAGGGGTCCTGGCCCTGGGGGACCACGGCTGAGTAGTCGAAGGAGCCCGCCGAGGAGTCGATGTCGTGGAAGCGCCTCCAGACCCGTTCGCCGTCCACAAGGATCGGCTGTTCGTAGTCCACGCTTCGCTTTCCGGGAGCTTCGGCGAGTGCCTCGGCATGGTGCAGGACCGTGAGGGAGTCCAGCGGGGCGCCCAACAGGAGAACCCTGCCGCCCATGGTGACGAGCCGGGCCAAGGGGCTGTCCGGGCCGTGCGGATCGTCCCAGGGGTGGTCGGCCATCAGCGCGGTCGCCGATGCGCCAAGGGCGGCGAAGCCGGCATCGGGATGACGGCTGCGCACCGCCCCTGGCCACCTGCGGAGAGCTTCCGGCAGTCGTCCATAGGCGTGATCCGCTTCGGAGATCCGGGGATCGTACGCGGGGTGCTCGGCCCGCAGAGCGTCCTGCCAGGCTCGCGGCCACTCGGTGAATCCGTAGGGCAGCGCGTCGTTCCAGCCGCAGGTGACCATCAGGGTGCCCGACTCGCCGACGGCATCGCGGAGGGCACCGATGAGTGTGTGGGTGCCGCCGGCCACGTATCCGATGGCAGACATCCGCGTATGGAACATGACGATGTCGCCGTCGGTGAGGCCGAGCGCGGTCAGATCATGGATGAGCCGACTGCGGGTGACCGGGCCGTCGGAGCGCTTGAGCAGGGCCTCTTCGTCCATGCGGCCGACGGTATCTGCCGGGTGTGGGCAAAGGACAACGGAGTGGACCGCTCCGGCCCTAACGGAGATGGAGCGCCGGCGGCCGCCCCGCGTCAGCCCTGTCGCACCGCCAGCGCCAGGAACCGCGCGTCCTCGTCGATGTACGAGGTCATCCGCCACCCCGAAGCGGCAAGCAGCGGGCGGAGGTTGGGCTCGGCGCGCAGGTCGTCCGGGGTGATCTGCCTGCCCTGCCGGGCCGCGAGCGCCGCCCGGCCGATGGGGTGGAAGAGCGCGAGGAGCCCTCCGGGGCGTACGACACGGCTCAACTCCCGCAAGTTCCGCGCCGGATCGGGGAGGTGGGAGATCAGGCCCGCACCGAACACGGCGTCGAGACACTCGTCGCGCAACGGCAGACGCGTCACGTCAGTGAGCAGGAGCTGCCCGTCGCGGTCCCTGCCCGCCCGTACGGTGGCCTCCAGCATGGCGGGTGTCAGGTCGACACCGAGTACGACTCCTGAGGGCCCCACGGCGTCCCTGAGCGCGGGCAGGGCGCGTCCAGTGCCGCACCCGGCGTCGAGGACACGGGCGCCCGGCCGCAACTTGAGGTCGGTGGCCGCGGCCCGGTAGGCGGGGCCGTCGTCGGGGAACCTGCTGTCCCAGTCGGCAGCTCGGGCACCGAAGAACTCACGTACGCGCGTCTGGTCATCGCTCATGTGGACATGATTGCTCAACGACGCGCATGCGCGTCGGGGGCACACGTTCGAGCGTGACGCGATCGTTCACGAACCCCTCTCTGTCATATTCCAACACCTTTCGAACTGCGCCCCCGTTGTGCGCCCCCGCCAGGACTAGCGTCCCGGGGCCATGGGACACCTGGACCACGCCACCTTCGGTTGGCTGACACCCGTGCTGTCGTACGCGATGGCCTGTATCGGCGCCGCCCTCGGGCTGCGCTGCACCGTCCGTGCCCTCGCCGCCACGGGCAGGTCACGACGCAACTGGCTGATCACCGCGGCCTCCGCCATCGGCACCGGCATCTGGACGATGCACTTCGTGGCGATGCTCGGCTTCGGAGTCAGCGGCACGGAGATCCACTACAACGTGCCGCTGACCATCCTCAGCCTGGTCGTCGCCATGGCCGTCGTGGGAGGGGGCGTCTTCGCCGTCGGCTACGGCCGTGACCGCGGGCGTGCGCTGGCTCTCGGCGGGCTCACCACCGGGCTCGGCGTCGCCAGCATGCACTACCTGGGCATGGCCGCCCTGCGGCTGAACGGCGATGTGCGCTACGACCCGGTGCTGGTCGGCCTCTCCGTAGTCATCGCCGTCGTCGCCGCGACCGCGGCCCTGTGGGCGGCGCTCAACATCAAGTCGCCCCTCGCGGTCGCCGTCGCATCCCTGGTCATGGGCGGTGCGGTGAGCAGCATGCACTACACCGGAATGATGGCGGTGAGTGTGCGGGTCAGCGAGTCGGGTGGGGCGCTGCCCGGGGCCACGACGATGCAGTTCATCTTCCCCCTCGCCGTCGGCCTCGGGTCCTACCTCTTCCTGACCTCGGCGTTTGTCGCACTGTCCCCGACCGCGGGGGAACGCGAGGCCTCCGTGTCGGCCCAGCGGCCGGTGGAGAGCGCCGCCCGATAGCGGCGCGCCTGGACCGGTCACGGCCGGGCGGGCACACGCCCTGACATCTCTCCGAGCGAGGAGGCCATGCGTACACCCCGTAGGACCCCCGAAACCGCCGACGGCACCGTGCCGCCGGGGCCCGTGGCACCGGCGCGCGGCCGCCGCGCGCACGCGGGACCGCCCGCCGACGAACGCCCTGACGCGGAAGCCCCCTTGGAGCCCGGACCGCCCACGACCTCCGCTGTCCGCAAGGGACCCTGGTGGCCGCGCCCCCGCACCGTACGAGCCAAAATCGTGTGCCTCCTGATGGTGCCCGTCGTGTCGCTGCTCGCCCTGTGGGGGTATGCGACGGTCAGCACGGCCCAGGACGTGGCGCGCCTGCGGCAGTTGCAGCGCGTCGACGCCCAGGTGCGCGGCCCGGTCGACGCGGCCGTCGCCGCGCTGCAAGCCGAGCGGGTGGCCGCCGTGCGCTACGCGACCGAACCCGCGCCCGACCGCGCCGCCGACCTCAAGAGGCAGGCCGCACGGACCGACCGCGCGGTGGCGAAACTGCGCCGTGGCGATCAACGGACGGTCGCCGATGGCGCCGACCTGCCCACCGGCGTGGCCGCCCGGCTCGAAACGTTCGTCTCCGGAGCGGAGGAACTGAGCACGCTGCGCACCGAAGTGCTCGACCGGGGCACCGGCTGGGACGTGACGTACGGGCAGTACACGCAGACCATTTCGGCCGCCTTCGGAGTGGGCGGAGCGCTCACCGGCATCCAGGACGCCGAACTCGGCTCCGAGGCACGCGTGCTGCTCGAGTTCTCCAGGGCGGGCGAGATGCTGGCACGCGAACACGTGGTGCTGTCCAGCGCCCGGCTCGCCGGCTCGCTCGACGGTGAGCGGCTGCGGCAGTTCACCGGGGCCGTCGACACCCGGCGGACCCTGACGGAGTCGGCCGTGGCGGATCTGCGCGGACCCGAACGAGCGGCGTGGCACCAGCTCGCGGAGGGGAGCGCGTACGCCGATGTGCGCGCCGTCGAGGACAAGGTGCTCGTCGCATCGCCGGGCCGTGCGGCGGCCGACGCGGCTCCGGCAGGCAAGTGGGACACCGCCCACGCCACGGTGCGGGACGAGCTCCGTGCGATCGAGGTGGGCGCGGGCCGCAGCGCCGCCGACCGCGCCGACCCGTTCACCCGAGGTGTGCTCACCGCGGCGGGCGCCGCCGTGCTCCTGGGGCTCGCGGCCGTCGCCGCCTCGCTGGTCATCTCCGTACGCATCGGACGCGGCCTGGTGATCGAGCTGGTGAGCCTGCGCAACGGCGCGCTGGAGATCGCCCGCCACAAACTCCCGCAGGCCATGCGGAGGTTGCGGGCCGGTGAGGAGATCGACGTCCGTGCCGAAGCACCGCCGGGGCCGCCGGCGGAGGACGAGACGGGACAGGTCTACGAAGCGCTCGGCACGGTGCACCGGGCCGCCCTGCGTGCCGCCATCGAGCGCGCGGAACTGGCCAGCGGCATCTCCGGGGTCTTCGTCAACCTCGCCCGCAGGAGCCAGGTCCTCGTCCACCGTCAGCTCAGTCTTCTCGACAACATGGAGCGCAGGGCGGACGATCCGAACGAGCTCAGCGACCTCTTCAGGCTCGACCACCTCACCACGCGGATGAGGCGGCACGCGGAGAGCCTGATCATCCTCTCCGGAGCCGCACCGGGACGAGCCTGGCGCATGCCCGTCTCCCTGACGAACGTCGTCCGGGCCGCCGTCTCCGAAGTCGAGGACTACGCGCGCGTGGAGGTACGACAACTCCCCGGAGCATCGATCGTCGGCACAGCCGTCGCCGACCTCACCCACCTGCTGGCCGAACTCGTCGAGAACGCGGCCCAGTTCTCACCACCGCACACCAAGGTGCGGGTCACCGGCGAACCGGTCGGCAACGGCTACGCGGTGGAGATCGAGGACCGCGGCCTGGGCATGGGCGGGGAGACCCTCGCCGAGGCCAACCGCCGCATCGAGCAGTCCGAAGCGCTCGACCTGTTCGACAGTGACCAGCTCGGGCTCTTCGTGGTCAGCAGGCTCGCCTCCCGGCACGGGATCAAGGTGCATCTGCGTACGTCCCCCTACGGCGGCACCACCGCCGTCGTCCTGCTGCCCACCGCCCTGCTCCAGAGCAGCACAGCAGAGAGCCCTCAGACCCACACCATGGAACGCGAAATCGACCAGCACGAGCACGCGCGCGTGCCGGGTGCGGCGGCGCCCATGCCCATGAACGGCAACTCCGTTCCCGCCGGCGCCGCACGCCCCGCACTCGCCCCATCGGCCGAAGCCCCGGCGGCGACTCCCACACCCCCTGGTGTCACCGCACTCCGGCTGCACAAGCTGCCAGAACCGGACACCGGCGCCGGTCAGGAGGCATCGGACGACCTCCCGCGCCGCGTACGCCAGGCGAGCCTCGCCCCCCAACTGCGCGAACAGCGCCCCGAAGAACCGTCATCCGGGGCGACAGGCATCCGTGAGGACGCCGAACGCAGCCCCGAAGAGGTGCGGGACCGCATGGCCGCCTACCGAGACGGCTGGGCCCGCGGTGGTGGCCGCCGCCCGGGCATCGTCGGCGCGGTCCCCGACACCTCAGGGCTCGAACCGGCCGACAGCACCGAAGGAGACCACGCATGATCCAGGACCAGAGCATCAGCGCCGGCCGGTCCGGCGAACTCGACTGGCTGCTGGACGACTTGGTCCTGCGCGTCGGCGAGGTACGGCATGCGGTGGTGCTGTCCAACGACGGTCTCGCCGTGGGCGCGTCCACCGCCCTCACCCGCGAGGACGCCGAGCACCTCGCCGCGGTCGCCTCGGGGTTCCACAGCCTGGCCAAGGGCGCGGGCCGGCATTTCGGGGCCGGGGGAGTGCGCCAGACCATGGTCGAGATGGACGACGGGTTCCTGTTCGTCGCGGCGGCGGGTGACGGCTCCTGCCTCGCCGTACTCAGCTCCGTGACCGCCGACATCGGCCTGGTCGCCTACGAGATGGCACGCCTGGTCAAGCGGGTGGGCGAGCACCTCCATACCCCGCCGCGGTTCACCGCGCAGCCACCGGCCGTCGGATGAGACAGGGCGATCGACGCAGATGAGCGAGGACAGCGGAGGCACCCCGCGCGACGCGGGCAGCCAGTGGTACGACAACGAGGCCGGACCCCTGGTCCGCCCCTACGCGATGACCGGCGGGCGGACCAAACCGGGTCCCACGGGAGTGCGCTTCGACCTGATCGCGCTCGTCACGCTGGACGACAATGCGCCGGCCCCCGGGGACGACACCGCGCTCGGTCCCGAACACCGGGCGCTCATCGAACTGTGCCGCACCGAGACCCAGTCGGTCGCCGAACTGGCGGCCGGGGCCGATCTTCCCGTGGGCGTGGTCCGGGTACTGCTCGGCGACCTTCTGGAGATGGGCTGTGTGAAGGTGAGCCGACCCGTGCCGCCCGCACAGCTACCCGACGAAAAGATTCTGCGAGAGGTGATCGATGGGCTCCGAGCGCTCTGACGCCACGGGCGGGGACACGACCGCCATGGCGCTGAAGATTCTGGTCGCCGGCGGCTTCGGGGTGGGCAAGACCACCCTGGTCGGCGCGGTCAGCGAGATCCGCCCGCTGCGCACCGAGGAACTGCTCAGCGAGGCGGGCCAGTCGGTGGACGACACCGGCGGCGTCGACCGCAAGACCACGACGACCGTCGCCATGGACTTCGGCCGTATCACCATCAGGTCCGGCCTGTCGCTCTACCTCTTCGGGACGCCCGGGCAGGACCGCTTCTGGTTCCTGTGGGACGAGTTGTCACAGGGCGCGCTCGGTGCCGTCGTCCTCGCGGACACCCGACGGCTCGAGGACTGCTTCCCCGCCGTCGACTACTTCGAGCACCGGCACATCCCGTTCGTGGTGGCCGTCAACTGCTTCGCGAACGCGCGTACGTACGGTGCGCATGAAGTGTCCCGGGCCCTGGACCTCAACCGCGGAACCCCCGTGGTGCTGTGCGACGCACGGGACCGCGATTCGGGAAAGGAGGTGCTGATACGCCTGGTCGAGTACGCCGGGCGGATGTATACCGCCCGGCTGCTCGACACGGTGGGCTGACGCTTCAGGGTGGGCCGACGCCTCAGTCGGAGACGTCGCCCAGCGCGACCACCTTGTCGACCTTGGCGCGCACGAGGAGTTCACCGGGCACGCCGTTGCGCGCGCCGAACTCCTCGGCGCGGTCCTCGCCCATGTACCGGGCGCCGATCCGCGTCGCCCAGTGCCGTACCTCGTCGAGATCGCTGCGCAGCTCGGCGCGCGCCTGCAGCACCACGAACGCGAACGGCGGCCGGTCGTCGTCCACGCAGAGGGCGAGGCGCCCGTCCCGCGCCAGATTCCGCCCCTTGACGGTGTCCGCCCCAGTGTTGAACACCAGATGGTCCCCGTCCAAAAGGAACCAGACAGGTGCGATATGCGGGCTGCCGTCCGCCCGGACGGTCGAGAGCTTGCCGGTGCGGGTGCCGTGCGAGACGAAAGCCCGCCACTGGTCATCAGTCATCTTCTGTGCCATGTCCTCATCATGCTTGCCGGGGCGCCGATGGTGGGGAAGGCTGGAAGGTCAGTTCCCCGGCCAGGGGGAGCAGGACGCGGGGAGACGGGAACATGGGGCAGCAGAACACCGGGCTCGGCTGGTTGCTGGACGATCTGACCAAGCGAATGGAACCCGTACGGCATGCGCTGGTGCTGTCCAACGACGGCCTGGTGACAGGTGCGAGTTCGGATCTGGCGAGGGAGGACGCGGAGCACCTGGCCGCCGTCTCGTCGGGTCTGCACAGCCTGGCCAAGGGGTCTGGGCGGCACTTCCACGCCGGCAGCGTGCGCCAGACGATGATCGAGTTCGATGACGCGGTGCTCTTCGTCACCGCGGCGGGCGACGGCAGTTGCCTGTGTGTCCTCAGCTCCGCCGAGGCCGACATCGGTCAGGTCGCGTACGAGATGACCCTGCTCGTCAACCGGGTCGGCGAACACCTCGGCGTGGGAGCCCGGCAGCCGGAGCGAACACCAGTCGTGGATCTCTGACCTGCGCAAACGCTGCCGCATTCAGAGTTATCCACAGGCTCAGCGAAGATCGCGGTGATCGCGCTACGGTTTTTCCCGAGAGCGAAGACGCTTCACGGGGGAGAACCACCATGACAGGTGACACGATCACGCAATCCGCCGGCGCCACCACCACGGCGGCCGTACCGACATCGGTCGCGACAAGCCGCGCCGCGCGGGAACTGGGACTGAAACGCGGGGAGTTCGAGCTCGCCGTGATGCTGGGGCGCATCCGCACCGTCAGCGACACGGTGGGCGGGCCGCGCCGGGTCACGGTCGAGGAGATCGAGCGCGTCCGCGCCACGGAGGGCTTTCCCGAGGCGTGGATGGAGCGCATCAGAACCGTGGGGACCACGGAGGGCGCGGCGCTCATGGACATCACCACGACCCGCTTCACCCGCCTCAGCCGCGCGGGTTTCGTGACTCCGGTGAAGTTTTATGTGAACCGCTATCGGGCGGTCGTATGGCTCTATCTCGCCGAAGAGCTGAGCCAGTTCGCCGAGTCCGAGGTCAACGCCGCCCTGCTCACCGGGCGGGCGCCCGCCGCGATCCGTGCCCAGCTCGAAGCGGGAGTGGACGTACGGGCGCGCAACTGGCGGGGCCGCCACGCGGGATCGCTGCTGCGCCGGTCCGACGATCCCTGGGAGCGCGCCGCGGCCGTGGCCTCGCTGCTGGATCCGGTGCAGATCGCCGAGCTCATCAAGGATCCGTACGAACGGGCCTATCTGAACAGGCTCATGCCCGACCCCTTCACCCGCGGCACGGCCGAGTCACCTGCGGCGCGGATCATCCAGAAGATCACTACCGCCGACGATCCTGACGAGATCCGCTGGCTGCGGGCGAACCTCACGATCGGCCTCTCCCAGGCCCGCAGGGAGCGCCCGGCGCCACGCCCGGCGCCACGCCCCGCACCGCGTCCCTCGCCGGACGCGCAGCAGGAGCACACGGCGCCACCGGCGGAGCAACCCGACGACGAGACCGAGGAACGGGTGCCAGAGCCACGCGGCCTGCTGAAGTGGCTGCGGCGCAGAGGGGGCTGACCGGGCCGACGAGAGAGGGAGGGCCGGCCTGCGGGCGGCCGCACTACATCGTCGCGTCGAGGTCCTTGGCGTAGTGCTCGATCGCGGGCCGGTAGCCGGCGATGTCCGGGTCCTTGCTCGTGGTGGCGAGCAGGGTCAGCAGGATCTCCATGGCCTCATGGGTCCGGTCGGCGTTGTAGAGGGCCATGGCCAGAAACGTCTTGAGCGCGCCGTCGTCGGGGAATTCCGCCGCCGCGTCGCTCAGGGTCGTAACGGCTTCGGGATAGCGGCCGAGGACGCGGTACGTGCTGCCCAGGCCGAGGAGCGCTCCCCGGCGGTCGTTCGGAGAAAGGCCTGGGCCCTCGACCGCGCGTACGTAGTGCGGCACCGCCTCGGCCTCCAGGCCGAGTGCGTCGTGCACCCACGCGGTCTGATACGCCACCTCCGGGTCCAGGGGGAACTGCTCGCACAGAGCGAGCAGCCGCTCCCGTGCCTCCTCGCGGTGGCCGTCCTCGCGCAGCCGAACGGCCTCGGCAAGCAGGCGGTCGCGGTGCCCCGTCATGTCCTCGTCCCTGGTCAATGCCCCATCCCTTCCTCTGCCGAATCCCTACGGTAGGCCCGTCCCGCCGGCCGACTGACCGGCCTGCCCGGACGAGCTCCCGCAAACGTCACCCGTTTCCCCGCCCCTGGGTGCCGAGAGCACTGCCGTTGCGTTGAATCCGAAGTGACCTATGCCTACGGGAGCAAACATGTCTGTGTCACCTGGGCCGCGTGAGCCACGGCCGAGCGGCTCGTCGCGACAGCGAGGCTTGCTCCGGCGGGTCGGGCAGTGGTGCGCCCGCCACTGCGTGATCGTCATTGTGGCGTGGCTGGCCGCTCTGGTCGGGCTGCAGGTCCTGAACCACGCCTACGGGGGTGAGTACTCCGACAACTTCTCCCTTCCCGACACCCAGTCGCAGAAGGGCCTCGACGTCCTCAAGGCACACGAGCCCGCGGCCGGCGGCTACAGCGCCCAGGTCGTACTGCACGACTCGGACAAGCCCCTCAGCGATGAGAGTGACCAGGTCAGCTCTGCCGTCAGCAGCCTGCAGAAGCTGCCTCACGTGCTGTCCGCGCAGAGTCCGCTGCCCGCGCAGCAGCAGCCCGCGGGCACGCCGAACGTCGGGCCACTGTCCTCCGACGGCAAGACCGGTTACATCACCGTCCGCTTCGACGTGCAGCCCTCCACCCTCGGCGACGACTATCTGGACGGCGTCGACAAGGCGGTGCAGCCGTTGCGGTCCGCCGGTGTGGAGGTGGAGTACGGAGGTCCGCTGGGCGAGCTGGCCCGGCCGGAGCCGGACGACCGGTCGAGCGAGGCCATCGGATTCGGTGTGGCGATCGTGGTCCTGCTGATCGGGTTCGGCAGTGTGCTCGCGGCGCTGCTGCCTCTGGTGACGGCGCTGATCAGCGCGGTCTGCGGCCTTGCCGGCCTGGGCCTGCTGGCGGCCGCGTTCACCTTCGCCACGGTGTCGCCGACGCTGGCCACGATGATCGGTCTCGGCGTCGGGATCGACTACGCCCTCTTCCTGGTCACCCGCCACCGTCAGAATCTCCTGGGCCAGGATCCGTTCGCGGCGGCGGGGCACGCGACGGCGACCAGCGGCCGGGCGGTACTGGTCTCCGGCTGCACAGTGATCATCGCTCTGTCCGGCCTGTGGGTCTCCGGGATCTCGTTCATCGGCAAGCTGGGCCTGGCCGCCGCGGTCACCGTCGTCACGGCGGTGCTCGGCGCGCTGACGCTCGTGCCGGCGCTGCTGGGACTGATCGGGCGGCGGATCGACAAGCTCCGGGTGCGGGCCCCGACCGCCGAGACGAACACCGCGACGGGTGCGGCATCCGAGGGCGGCTGGCACCGCTACGCACAGCGCGTGGAGCGACGGCCCTGGTGGTTCCTCGTTTCAGGCGCCGTCGTGCTGGCCGTCCTGTCGATTCCGGTCTTCTTCATCCAGCTCGGGCACATCGGTGACGGGGCGGACCCGAAGTCCTTCACCGACCGGCGCGCCTTTGACCTGATGTCCTCCGCCTTCGGACCCGGTTCGAACGGGCCGCTGACCCTCGTCATCGACCAGAGCGACGTGCCCCAGTCAGACAGGGCGGCACTGGAGACCCAGGCGCAGAAGGCCCTCACCGGTGTACCCGACGCGGCCGTCATCACCCCGCTCGAGGCCACGTCGGACGGCGACGTCCTGATCTCCACGGCCTACTCCGTGGCCGCTCCGCAGGACGAGCGGACCACAGAGCTGCACGAGCACCTGAGCGACGACGTGCTGCCGCAGGCGGTGTCCGGGACGAAGGCGAGTACGTACGTCACGGGGACAACCGCCGCGCAGGCCGACTTCCTGGAGATCGTCTCCAAGAAGCTGCCACTGATCATCGCGGTGGTCGTGGCCCTGGCCTTCCTCGTCATCCTCGTCGTCTTCCGCGGGCTGCTCGTCGCGGTCAAGGCCGCGGTGCTCAACGTGCTGTCGATCGCGGCCTCGTACGGCTTCGTGGTCGCAGTCTTCCAATGGGGGTGGGGCGGGCCGGCGCTCGGGGTCTCGGGGAAGGTACCGATCGAGAGCTACGTACCGATGATGATGTTCGCCATCGTCTTCGGACTGAGCATGGACTACGAGATCTTCCTCCTGTCCCGGGTCCACGAGGCGTGGCTGCGCACCAAGGACGCGAAGGCGAGCGTCGCCCACGCCCTGGAGATCACCGCACGGGTCATCACCTGTGCCGCACTGATCATGGTGAGTGTCTTCGCCGCGTTCATCATCAGCGACAACATCGTGGTGAAGATGCTCGGGCTCGGCCTCGCGGCCAGTGTGCTCATCGATGCCACCGTGGTCCGCCTGTTGCTGGTGCCCGCGGTCATGACGCTCCTCGGCAAGTCCGCCTGGTGGGCGCCTCGTTGGCTGGACCGGCTGCTCCCGCACATCGATGCCGAGGGAGAGAGCCAGACTTCCGAACCGGGCAAGAGACCGGGCTGACGCGACCGCTTACGAACCCGTCGGCGGGCGACCGTCCATGTGCCGCTCCCCGTAAGGCCGGAAGAGGCCTTCCTGGACGACCGAGACCAGCAGCCTGCCCTCGATGTCGTAGATGCGGCCGCGAGCAAGACCACGGCCGCCCGTCGCGATGGGGGACTCCTGGTCGTACAGGAACCACTCGTCGGCACGGAAGGGCCGATGGAACCACATGGCGTGGTCGAGCGAGGCCATGTCGAAGCCCCGCGGGCCCCACAGGGGCTCCACCGGGATGCGGACGGCGTCCAGGAGCGTCATGTCGCTCGCGTACGTCAGCGCGCAGGTGTGGACGAGCGGATCGTCGCCCAGCGGGCCGACCGCCCGCATCCACACGGCGCTGCGCGGCTCGGCGTCCTTGATCTCCTCGGCGGTCCAGCGCAGCCGGTCCACATAGCGGATGTCGAAGGGTTGACGCCTGGCCATGCGCTCCAACTGCTCCGGAAGCGCGCCCAGATGTTCCTTGATCTCTTCGACGACCGTCGGCAGCGACTCCGGGTCGGGAGCCGAGATGCGCGGCGGCAGCTGGTGCTCGAAAGCGCCCTCCTCGGGCTGATGGAAGGAAGCGGTGAGATTGAAGATGGTGCGTCCCTGCTGGATCGCGGTGACGCGGCGCGTGGTGAAGGAGCGCCCGTCCCGCACCCGCTCGACCTGGTACACGATCGGCACCCCCGGGCGGCCCGGCCGCAGGAAGTACGCGTGCAGCGAGTGCACCGGACGCTCGCCCTCGGTGGTGCGCCCCGCTGCCACCAGGGCCTGCCCGGCGACCTGCCCGCCGAACACCCGCTGCAAGGACTCCTGCGGGCTGCGGCCACGGAAGATGTTGACCTCGATCTGCTCCAGGTCCAGCAGATCGACGAGCCGGTCGGCGGGATTGTTCATGACGGTTCCTCGACTCCTGTCTGAGGGGTGCTCGGGGTGGTCAGAGCTGGCCGACGTCGGTGACCCGGACGACGGCACGGCCTTCCTCGTCGGACGCCGCGAGATCGACTTCCGCGCTGATACCCCAGTCATGGTCGCCGTTCGGGTCGGCGAACGTCTGCCGGACGCGCCACAGACCGTGCTCGGGATCCTCCTCGATGAGCAACAGCTTGGGGCCGCGCGCGTCGGGGCCGGTGCCGAGATCTTCGTACTCGTCCCAGTACTTGTCCATGGCCTCGCCCCAGGCGTCCGCGTCCCAGCCGGATTCGCCGTCAAGATCGCCCAGCTCCTCGACGTGGTCGAGGGCGGCCAGTTCGACCCTGCGGAACAGCGCGTTGCGCACCAGGACGCGGAAGGCGCGGGCGTTGGCCGTGACCGGCTTGACCTGGTCGGCCTTCTCCTGGGCCTCCTCGGCCGTCATGACCTCGGGGTTGGCCAGTTGCTCCCACTCGTCGAGGAGGCTGGAGTCGACCTGCCGGACCATCTCGCCCAGCCAGGCGATCAGGTCCTCCAGGTCCTCGGACTTCAGGTCGTCCGGGATCGTGTGCTCGAGCGCCTTGTACGCGCCCGCCAGGTAGCGCAGGACGATGCCTTCGGTACGGGCCAGTTCGTAGAACGACGTGAACTCGGTGAAGGACAGCGCCCGTTCGTACATGTCACGGATGACGGACTTCGGGGAGAGCGGGTGGTCGCCGACCCACGGGTGGCTCGTCCGGTAGGTGTTGTACGCGTGGAAGAGGAGCTCCTCCAGGGGCTTCGGGTACGTGATGTCCTGGAGCCGCTCCATGCGGTCCTCGTACTCGACGCCGTCCGCCTTCATCAGGGCCACGGCCTCGCCGCGGGCCTTGTTCTGCTGGGCGGCCAGGATCTGGCGCGGGTCGTCGAGGGTGGACTCGACGACGGAGACCATGTCGAGCGCGTACGAAGGGGACTCCTTGTCCAGCAGGTCGAACGCGGCCAGGGCGAACGTCGACAGCGGCTGGTTCAGCGCGAAGTCCTGCTGCAGATCCACCGTCAGGCGCACGATGCGGCCCGTGGCGTCCGGCTCGTCGAGCTTCTCGACGACGCCGCCGGCGAGCAGCGAACGGTAGATGGCGATCGCCCTGCGGATGTGCCGAAGCTGCTGCTTGCGCGGCTCGTGGTTGTCCTCGAGGAGACGGCGCATCGCCTCGAAGGCGTTGCCCGGCCGGGCGATCACCGCGAGGAGCATGGTGTGCGTGACGCGGAAGCGGGAGGTCAGTGGCTCCGGATCGGAGGCGATGAGCTTTTCGAAGGTTCCTTCGGCCCACCCCACGAAGCCCTCGGGGGCCTTCTTGCGCACGACCTTGCGGCGCTTCTTCGGGTCGTCGCCCGCCTTGTTGAGCGCCTTCTCGTTCTCGATCACGTGCTCGGGCGCCTGCGCCACGACCAGGCCCGCGGTGTCGAAGCCCGCGCGCCCGGCGCGCCCGGCGATCTGGTGGAACTCCCGCGCGCGCAGCGTGCGTACGCGCGTGCCGTCGTACTTGGTCAGCGCGGTGAACAGCACCGTGCGGATCGGGACGTTGACGCCGACGCCCAGCGTGTCGGTGCCGCAGATGACCTTCAGGAGGCCTGCCTGCGCCAGCTTCTCCACGAGCCGTCGGTACTTGGGGAGCATGCCCGCGTGGTGCACGCCGATCCCGTGGCGGACGTAGCGCGAGAGGTTGCGGCCGAACTTGGTGGTGAAGCGGAAGTTGCCGATCAGGTCGGCGATCTTGTCCTTCTCCTCGCGGGTGCACATGTTGATGCTCATCAGCGACTGCGCGCGCTCGACGGCCTGCGCCTGCGTGAAGTGCACGATGTAGACCGGCGCCTGCTTGGTCTCCAGGAGCTCGGTGAGCGTCTCCGTGATGGGCGTGAGCCGGTACTCGTACGAGAGCGGGACGGGGCGCGTCGCGGAGCGGACGACGGAGGTGGGGCGTCCGGTGCGACGGGTGAGGTCCTTCTCGAACATCGAGACGTCGCCGAGCGTCGCGGACATCAGGATGAACTGCGCCTGCGGCAGTTCCAGGATCGGGATCTGCCAGGCCCAGCCGCGGTCGGCCTCCGCGTAGAAGTGGAACTCGTCCATCACGACCTGGCCGATGTCGGCGTCCTTGCCGTCGCGCAGTGCGATCGAGGCGAGGACCTCGGCCGTGCAGCAGATGACGGGCGCGTCGGAGTTCACGGACGCGTCGCCGGTCAGCATGCCGACGTTCTCGGTGCCGAAGAGCTTGCAGAGGTCGAAGAACTTCTCCGACACCAGCGCCTTGATCGGAGCCGTGTAGAAGGTGACCTTGTCCTGGGCCAGCGCCGTGAAGTGGGCGCCCGCCGCGACCAGGCTCTTTCCGGAGCCGGTCGGGGTCGACAAGATCACGTTGGCTCCGGAGACCACCTCGATCAGCGCCTCCTCCTGAGCCGGATAGAGAGTGATCCCCTGGTCCTCGGCCCACGAGGAGAAGGCTTCGAAGAGGGCATCGGGGTCGGCATCCGGCGGCAGCTGATCAATAAGGGTCACACCCCCATCTTGCCCTCCTTCGCACTCGATCAGGGAACCGGAGGTCCGTACGAAGATCACGAACGCTACGCTGTGTCGCCAACGGGGCGTCAGCACAACGGAAATGGGGCGGGGAACAGTAATGATGGGACCGGCACACTCACTGTCGGGGGCGGCGGCCTGGCTCGGCGTCGGCGCGGCCGCGGCGGCCGCGGGGCACACGATGCCCTGGCCGGTCCTCCTCGTCGGGGCCCTGATCTGCGCGGGGGCGGCGCTCGCACCGGACCTCGACCACAAGTCGGCGACCATCTCGAGAGCCTTCGGGCCGGTCTCCAAAGGCCTGTGCGAGATCGTCGACAAGCTCTCGGCCGCCGTCTACAAGGCGACGCGGAAGCAGGGCGACCCGCGCCGCGCGGGCGGGCACCGAACCCTCACGCACACCTGGCTGTGGGCGGTGCTGATCGGTGCCGGCACCGCGGCCCTGGCCATCTTCGGCGGTCGCTGGGCGGTCCTCGCGATCCTCTTCGTGCACATGGTGCTCGCCATCGAGGGCCTGCTGTGGCGGGCCGCCCGTGGATCCAGCAGCGATGTGCTGGTGTGGCTCCTTGCCGCGACCAGCGCCTGGATCCTCGCCGGGGTGCTGGACAAGCCGGGCAACGGCGCCGACTGGCTGTTCACGGCACCGGGCCAGGAATATCTGTGGCTGGGCCTGCCGATCGTGCTCGGTGCGCTGGTGCACGACATCGGGGACGCCCTCACCGTCTCCGGCTGCCCGATCCTGTGGCCCATCCCCATCGGCCGCAAGCGCTGGTACCCGATCGGGCCGCCGAAGATGATGCGGTTCCGGGCGGGCAGCTGGATCGAGCTGAAGGTCCTGATGCCGGTGTTCATGCTGCTCGGGGGAGTGGGCGGCGCGGCCGCGCTCAACTTCATCTGAGAAGGGGGATCGGCTGAGAAGGGGGATCGGCTGAGAACGGGGATCGGCTCGGGCGCAGCGCGCGGCGGGCGTGTAGGACACGGCTGACCCACCCCCCCCGCGGGCCGCTCGCACGCCGCCCGCAGGGAGGGCACCCTCGCGCCCGGCTCACCCGTGCGCGCCCGGCTCACCCGTGCCACGACCTCCACAATGCCGCGTACGCGCCGTCCGCGGTCACCAGTTCGTCGTGGCTGCCCAGTTCGCTGATCCGGCCGTTCTCGACCACCGCGATGACGTCCGCGTCGTGCGCGGTGTGCAGCCGGTGGGCGATCGCCACGACCGTGCGGCCGTCCAGGACGCGGGCCAAGGAGCGCTCCAAGTGGCGTGCCGCGCGCGGGTCGAGGAGGGAGGTCGCCTCGTCGAGGACCAGCGTGTGCGGGTCGGCGAGGACCAGGCGGGCCAGTGCGATCTGCTGGGCCTGCGCCGGGGTCAGGGCGAAGCCGCCCGAGCCGACCTCGGTGTCCAGGCCCTCGTCAAGGGCTCGTGCCCAGCCGTCCGCGTCGACCGCGCCGAGCGCCGCCCACAGTTCGGCGTCCCGCGCCCCGGTCCTGGCGAGCAGAAGGTTGTCGCGCAGGGAGCCCACGAAGACGTGGTGCTCCTGGTTGACCAGCGCCACATGCGCCCGCACCGCTTCCGCGGGCATGTCCGACAGCTCGGCGCCGCCCAGGGTGACCCGGCCGTCGCGCGGCGCGTAGATCCCGGCCAGCAGCCTGCCAAGCGTGGACTTGCCCGCGCCGGACGGGCCGACGAGTGCGACGCGCGAGCCCGGCTCGACGGCGAGCGACACCTCCCGCAGTACGTCGACGCCCGCCCGGTAGCCGAAGTGCACGTCGTCCGCGAGCACGTCACGCCCGTCAGGAGCCACCGAGGAGTCGCCCGCGTCCGGTTCGATGTCCCGCACGCCGACGAGCCGGGCCAGCGAGACCTGGGCGACCTGCAGCTCGTCGTACCACCGGAGGATGATCCCCAGCGGATCGACGAGCATCTGCGCGATCAGCGCGCCCGTGGCCAGCTGCCCGACGCTGATCCAGCCCTGCAGGGTGAACGCGCCGCCGATCATCAGCACCGAGCACAGCACGATGGTGTGCGTGAAGGTGATGACCGGGAAGAGGACGGAGCGCAGGTAGAGCGTGTGCCGTTCCCACGCGGTCCACTCCTTGATGCGGCGTTCCGACAGCTCGACCCGGCGCTCCCCGAGCCGGTGCGCCTCCACGGTCCGGCCCGCGTCGATGGTCTCGGCGAGGGCGGCGGCGACGGCGGCGTACCCGGCGGCCTCCGAGCGGTAGGCGGACGGCGCCCGCTTGAAGTACCAGCGGCAGCCCACCACCAGCAGCGGCACCGCGAGAAGCACGGCGGGCGCCAGCGGCGGCGCCGTCACGGTGAGCCCCGCGATCAGCAGCACGATCCACACCACACCGATCGCGAGCTGCGGCACCGCCTCCCGCATGGCGTTCGCGAGGCGGTCGATGTCCGTGGTGATCCGCGAGAGCAGGTCACCGGTTCCGGCCCGCTCGAGCACACCGGGCGGCAGCCCGACCGACCGCACGAGGAAGTCCTCCCGCAGATCGGCCAGCATCCGTTCACCGAGCATGGCGCCGCGCAGCCGCACCTGGTGGACGAAGAAGGCCTGGATGACGAGGGCCAGGGTGAACAGGCCGATGGTGCGCTCGAGATGGAGATCGCGGGCACTGTCGGAGACGCTTTCGACGAGATCGCCGAGTACGTAGGGGCCGACCAACGAGGCGACCACGGCCAGGGTGTTGACGGTGACCAGGGCGACGAACGCCCGGCGGTGCCGCCGCAGCAGCTCGCGGACGTACGCCCCCACGGTCGCCGGCGCGCCGACGGGCAGGGTCTCCGCGGTCGTCGGTGCCGCCGGGTCGTACTCCGGTGGCGCCAGGCCGATCATGCCGTCTCCTCGATGTCGATGTCGCAGTCGTGGTTGGTGATGAGTGCCGGGGCCAGCTCGTCGTCCGTCTCGCGCGTGACGACCGCGCGGTAGCGGGGCTCGCTGTGCACCAGCTCGCGGTGCTCGCCCACCGCCGCGACCTCGCCCTCGTACAGGAAGACGACGCGCTCGGCCCGGTCGAGGAGCAGCGGCGACGAGGTCAGGACCACGGTCGTGCGCCCCCGGCGCAGCTCCCTGATGCCGTCGGCGACCCGCGCCTCGGTGTGCGAGTCGACGGCGGACGTAGGCTCGTCGAGGACGAGGACGCCCGCATCGGTGACCAACGAGCGGGCCAGCGCGAGCCGTTGCCGCTGCCCGCCGGACAGGGAACGCCCGCGCTCCGTGACATGCGCGTCCAGCGGCGCCTTGTCCACCGAGGTCTGCGCCAGGGCGTCAAGGACGTCGGAGCACTGCGCTGCCGTCAGAGCCTCCTCGGCGCTCACCGCTCCCGAAGCGGGGACGTCGAGGAGCCCGCGGAGGGTCCCGGAGAGCAGCACCGGGTCCTTGTCCTGGACGAGGACGGCGGTGCGGGCGGCGGCCAGCGGCACGGCGTCGAGCGCCACCCCGCCGAGCAGCACCGACGGCAGCTCCTCCGCGCCGTCGAACGCGGCGTGCCCGCCGAGCCGTTCCGCGAGCCGTCCCGCCTCGTCCGGGTCACCGCACACGACGGCGGTGAGCCGGCCCGCGGGCGCGAGCAGCCCGGTCGCCGGGTCGTAGAGGTCACCGGCAGGCGTTTCCGTTTCGACGTCCACGTCGCCGTCCACCTCGACGTCCACGTCGCCGTCCACCTCGCCGTCCACGTCGCCGTCCACGTCGCCGTCCGGTCCGCCGGGGTGCGTCACGCGCTCCAGGGCGAGCACGCGGGCGGCGCGCTTGGCCGAGGGGCGCGAGAAGCTGTAGGCCATCGCGATCTCCTCGAAGTGCCGCAGGGGGTAGGTCAGCATCGTGATCGCGCTGTAGACGGTGACCAGTTCACCGATGGTGATCCGTCCTTCGCGGGCCAGGCTCACCCCCTGCCAGACGACCGCGACGAGCAGCAGCCCCGGAAGCAGCACCTGGACCGCCGAGATGGTCGCCCACATCCGGGCGCTGCGCACGGCGGCCGTACGTACTTCCTGCGAGGCGCGGCGGTAGCGGTCGAGGAACAGTTCCTCGCCGCCGATGCCGCGCAGCACGCGCAGTCCGGCCACCGTGTCGGAGGCCAGTTCGGTCGCACGCCCGGCCTTCTCGCGCTGGTGGTCGGCCCGCCGGGTGGCGCGCGGCAGCAGCGGAAGGACGGCGAGCGCGAGCACGGGGACCCCCACCGCGACGAACACGCCGAGCGCGGGCTGGTACACGACGAGCCCGGCACAGACGAGGGCGACCGTGAGCGCGGCCGCCAGGAACCGCGAGCCCGCCTCCACGAACCAGCCGATCTTCTCGACGTCACCGGTGGACACCGCGACCACCTCACCGGCGGCGACGCGTCGCGTGAGCGCCGAGCCCAGCTGTGCGGTCCTGCGGGCGAGCAGCTGCTGGACGCGCGCGGCGGCGGTGATCCAGTTGGTGACCGCCGTGCGGTGCAGCATGGTGTCGCCCACGGCGATGGCGAGCCCGCACAGCAGCATCAGCCCGCCCGCCAGGGCGAGCCGGCTCCCGGAGCGGTCGACCACTGCCTGCACGGCCGCGCCGACCAGGTACGGGAGCACCGCGATGGAGCCGAAGTGCAGCAGCCCCCAGGCGAGCGACTTGAGTTGCCCGCCGAGCTGGTTCCGTCCGAGCCAGAGAAGGAAGCGCGGGCCCGAGCGGGCATCCGGCATGCCCGGGTCGGCGTACGGAAGATCGCGAATCTGCATGACGTCCCAGAGCTAGGAGCGGGGGACCGTCGGTTCGGCGGAGAGAGCCGGCGTGAACGGACGGCCGTGTGCGGGCGGCGGTATGGAGCGTGCGGGCGGCGGTATGAAGCCGGTATGGAGCCGGTATGGAGCCGGTATGAAGCCGGTATGAAGCCGGTGAGGCGGCGGTAACAGGCCGTGAAAGGTTCGCCTCGGACGGTGGGCCGAGGCAAACGGTTTTCTGCCGTGGAGTAAAGATTCGGCCCGTTCTCCGCGCGGGTCAGGGGCTCGGGACGGGTTCCGCGTGCCGGGTGCGACCATGGACGGATGCGTATAGCCGGTGCGGTGCGAGCGGCGGTCGCGGTCGCGGCCTGCGGTGTTCTTCTGACGTCCTGCGGAAGTTCGGACGACGGGGCGAAGGGCGCGGCGAAGAAGGACGACGGGGGCACGGGCCAGGCGAAGGGAGCGAAGGCACCCGCGACCGAGGACCTCGAGCGCATCCCCGACGTCGGCGACCGCCTCCAGGACAAGATCCCCGCGAACGCGCGACAGGTCGTCGCGGTCTACGGACAGGGCGAGGACTCGGCGAAGTCCACCGTCGTCCTGTACACGAAGTCCGGCGACACCTGGGACAAGACCCGCAGCTGGCCCGCCCACAACGGCAAGAAGGGCTGGACCACCGACCACCGCGAGAACGACAAGCGCAGCCCGGTGGGCGTCTTCACGCTCACCGACGCGGGCGGTGTGCTCGCCGATCCGGGCGCCGAATTCCCGTACACGCAAAGCACGTCGATGCAGGCCCCGCACTACTGGCCCAAGACGCACTGGCACGACTTCGACTACGTCATCGCCATCGACTACAACCGCGCCAAGGGCACCC
>NZ_SRIC01000398.1 GCF_004684775.1 Streptomyces sp. MZ04 | reverse complement strand
CCTGTCCACCGCTCCTCCCCCTCCCCCTTCCCCTTCTCCTTCTCCTTCTCCTTCTGCGCACCCCCTCACGAATCTCCCAGCGCCCGTGACGGCATTGATCGGCCGGGAGAAGGCGGTGGCCCGGGTGCGCCAACTGCTGGGCGTGAACCGCCTGGTCACCCTCACGGGCCCCGGCGGTGTGGGCAAGACCCGTCTCGCGCTGGAGGCGGCGGCGGGCCTCGCGGACGACTTCGCCGAGGGCGTCTGGCTGGCGGAACTGGCCGGTACGAGGAACGGCGTGGCCGAGACGGTGGCCGCCGCGCTGGGTGTCCGCGACGACGCTTCGGTCATCCGGGACGAGGAGCCGGGGAGCGCGGGCGGTGCTTCGGGAGCGGGGAACCCGGCCCCGGACCCCCTCGCGATGGTGCTTGCCAGGGCGCTCGCTCCACGGCGGCTTCTTCTCGTGCTCGACAACTGCGAGCACGTCCTCGACGAAGTCGCCGCTCTCCTCGATCAATTGCTGCGGCACGCCCCCGGTCTGTGTGTCCTCGCCACCAGCCAGGAACCCCTCGCCCTCTCCGGGGAGACCCTGGAAGCCGTGGCGCCCCTCGGCGAGGACGAGGCCCTGGAGCTGTTCGCGGCGCGGGCCGCGGCCACCGCCCCGGGCTTCGTGCTGTCCGCGGAGAACTCCGCCGACGCCGCCCTCATCTGCCGCCGCCTCGACGGCATCCCGCTCGCCATCGAACTGGCGGCAACCCGCGTACGCGCCCTCGGCGTGCACGCGCTGGCCGAGCGGCTGCATGACCGGTTCCGGCTCCTGAACCAGGCGCGGCGCGACGCTCCCGCCCGCCAGCGCACCCTGCGCGCCATGATCGACTGGAGCTGGGAACTGCTGACCCCGGACGAGCAGATCGTGCTGCGGCAACTGTCGGTCTTCAGCGGCGGTTTCACCCTCGAATCCGCCGAGGCCGTGGTGCGCGGCGGCGCCCCGCGAAACCCCGGTGCGGCACCGGGCCCCGGCGACACGACCGAGGCCCTGGACATACTCGACCTCGTCACCCGCCTCGTCGACCGCTCCCTCCTCACGACGGCACCCGGCACCGACGGCGCCCACCCCGGCATCCGCTACCGCATGCTCGAATCCGTCACCGCCTACAGCCTCGAACGCCTCGACGATGCGGGCGAGACGAACGACGCACGCCGCCGCCACGCCCACCACTACACCCACCTCGCCGAACAGGCCGCCTCCCAACTCCTCGGCCCCGCCCAACACCACTGGCTGCACCGCCTGGACACCGAAACGGTCAACCTCCGCGCCGCCCTGGAATGGGCAGCGACGAACGACGCCTCCCTCACCCCGGGCGGGGCGACAGCCTCGAACTCCGCGGCTACGGGCGGGACGTCCCTCACCGGTCCGGCGGGGTACGACGACGCGCACAGCGAGGCCGCGGTACGTGGCGGTGCGCTCAGCGGCGCCGTGCTCAGCGGCGATCCGGTCGGCGCCACCAGTGCGGCCAGCGGCAGTGCGCCCAACGGCAGTGCGCCCAACGGTGGTGCGCCCAACGGTGGTGCGCCCAACGGAGGCGCGCCCAACGGAGGCGCGCTCATCGAGCCCTCCGTCCGCCACGCCCCGCACCGCCCCGAACCCGGCACCAACGCAACCCCCCTCTCCCTTCGCCTCGCCAACTCCCTGACCTGGTACTGGTTCCTCCGCGGTCGCCTAGGTGAAGCCGAGCGGTCCCTCGGGGCCGCCCTGGACCCGCATCCGGCCGCCCTGGACCCGCATCCGGCCGCCCTGGACCTGCGTCCGGCCGCCCTGGACCTGCGTCCGGCCGTCCTGGACCTGCGTCCGGCCGTCCTGGACCTGCGTCCGGCCGCCCTGGACCCGCATCCGGCCGCCCTGGACCCGCATCCGGCCGCCCTGGACCCGCATCCGAACGGTGACGCCGCCGCCTCCGCCCGTACCGCCCGTACCGCCTCCGCCCGTACCGCCCGCGCCGCCTTCGCCCTGCTGACCGGCGACGCGCCCCGCGACGTCGCCGCCGGCGAGGGAGCCGACGGTGCCGACACCCGGTCCCGCTGGCTGCTCGCCTACGCCCGCTGTGGATTCCGTACGCCGCACGAGGACGCCAGGCTCGACGGGATCCTGGAGGAGTTCCGCGCGGCGGACGACCGCTGGGGCGTTGCCGCGGCCCTCAGCGTCCGTGCCACGCTTGCCCTCTACCGCGGCGACCTCCCGGCCCTGCGCCGCGACGCCGAGGACAGCGCCGCCCGGTTCGCCGAACTCGGCGACCGCTGGGGCCAGTTGCAGGCCTCCGAGCAACTCGGCGTCCTGGCCGAGATCGCCGCCGATTACGAAGCCGCCACCCGGCTCCACCGCGACGGCATGCGTGACGCGGAGGAACTGCGCCTGTGGACCGACGTCTCCTTCCGCCTCTCACGCCTCGGCCGCATCGCCCTGCTCACCGGTGACGACGCCGCCGCCACGGAGTTCCACGCACGCGCCTCCCGCCTAGCCGAGCAGCACTCGCACCGCCCCGCGCAGCAGTTCGCGGAGACGGGCCTGGCCATCGGCGCCCGCCGCCGCGGCGACCTCGACACGGCCGAGAAGCATCTCCTGCCGTGGCTCGCCTGGAACCGTCGCCTGGGCGTCGACTCCGGCGCCGCCCTGATCCTGGCCCAGCTCGGCTACGTCGCCGAACAGCGCGGCAACGCGCAACGCGCGGAGGAACTCCACCGCGAAGGCCTCACCTTGGCCCGCGCCACGGGCGACGACCGCGCGGTCGCCCTCGCCCTGGAGGGCCTGGCCGGCGCCCGCTCCCTCGCGGGCGACCACACCCGAACCGCCGAACTCCTCGGCGCCGCGGCCGCCCTGCGCGAGGCCGTCGGCAGCCCCCTGCCACCCGCCGAACGCGCCGACACCGAACGAGCCGCCCACCGCTCCCGCACAGCCCTGGGCGAGGACGACTACGCCGCCGCCTTCGCCGCCGCCTTCGCCTCCGGCCACGCGTCCCCACCGGAGTACCGGTGAGCCCGGGAGCCGGTCCCTTCCCCGGCGGGGGAGTGGCCCCGCCGGGGTGAACCGCGCCGAACTAGCTCAGCACCGCCCGAAGTTGATCAAGCCCCCAGTCCAGGTCCTCCTTACTGATCACCAGCGGCGGGGCGATCCTGATCGTCGACCCATGGGTGTCCTTGACCAGCACCCCCCGGTCCATCAGTTTCTGGGAGATCTCCCGGCCCGTGCCGTGCGACGCTTCGATGTCGACGCCCGCCCACAGCCCCCGGCCCCGCACCTGCGTCACCGCGCCCGTGCCGGCCAGCAGCCCCAGCTCGGAGTGGAGATGCTCGCCCAACTCGGTGGCCCGCTGCTGGAACTCGCCCGTACTCAGCATGGCGATGACCTCCAGCGCCACCGCGCAGGCCAGCGGATTCCCGCCGAACGTCGAACCGTGCTCACCCGGCTTGAACACGCCGAGCACATCAGCGTCCGCCACCACCGCGGACACCGGCACGACACCTCCGCCGAGCGCCTTGCCCAGGATGTACACGTCCGGCACCACGCCCTCGTGCTCGCACGCGAACGTCCTGCCCGTCCTGCCGAGCCCCGACTGGATCTCGTCCGCCATGAAGAGCACGTTCCGCTCGCGCGTCAGCTCCCGCACGCCCGCGAGATATCCGGCCGGCGGCACCAGCACCCCGGCCTCGCCCTGGATCGGCTCGAGCAGCACCGCCACCGTGTTCTCCGTCATCGCGGCCCGCATCGCCGTCAGATCGCCGTACGGAACGATCTCGAACCCGGGTGTGTACGGGCCGTAGTCCGCACGCGCCTCCTGGTCCGTCGAGAAGCTGACGATGGTCGTGGTCCGCCCATGGAAGTTGTCGCGCGCCACGACGATCTTCGCCCGCCCGTCGGGCACCCCCTTGACCTGGTACCCCCACTTTCTGGCGGTCTTCACGGCGGTCTCCACCGCCTCCGCCCCCGTGTTCATCGGCAGCACCATCTCCTTGCCGCACAGCTCCGCGAGCCGCGTACAGAAGTCGGCGAACCGGTCGTGGTGGAAGGCCCGCGAGGTGAGCGTCACCCGCTCCAGCTGTGCCTTGGCGGCGTCGATCAGGCGGCGGTTGCCGTGCCCGAAGTTGAGCGCCGAATAGCCGGCGAGCATGTCGAGGAAGCGGCGCCCCTCGATGTCCGTCATCCACGCACCCTCCGCCGACGCGACCACGACGGGCAGCGGGTGGTAGTTGTGCGCGCTGTGCGCTTCGGCCGAGGTGATGAACTCTTCGGTAGTCGACACGGGGTCTCCGATCGTCCTGCGGCATGGGGCGGGTGTGGCGCCCAATTTCTATCGTCGCTCGGATCGTGGACGAAGAAACCTGCCGTCCCGGCGCGCCAGCTAGGCTGGCCCCGACAGCACGGCGACTGGCGCACGGGGAACCGACCCCGAGGAAGCCGTGCGAGGCAGAACCTTCGAGGTGCCGACCTTCCCCAAGCTCTCGGCTCCGCTCGAGCAGGGGATGCCCCATCGGCCCCCCGGACCACGACCGGACACTCACCGCTCGCCCCGGAGGACGCCATGACCCACCCCTCTCCTTCTTCGTCGCCTTCTTCGCCGAACACCCTCAGCCACCCCGCGCTCGCCGCGCAGGACCCCGAACTGGCCGCCCTCGTAGGCGCCGAGGAACAGCTCCAGGCCGACACCCTGCGCCTGATCCCCAGCGAGAACTACGTCTCCACCGCAGTCCTCGAAGCCTCCGGCACCGTCCTGCAGAACAAGTACAGCGAGGGCTACCCGGGCCGCCGCTACTACGAGGGCCAGCAGAACATCGACCCCGTCGAGCGCCTGGCCGTCGACCGCGCCAAGTCCGTCTTCGGCGTCGAGCACGCCAACGTCCAGCCCTACTCCGGCTCCCCGGCCAACCTCGCCGTCTACCTGGCCTTCGCCGAGCCCGGCGACACCGTGATGGGTATGGCCCTGCCCATGGGCGGCCACCTCACCCACGGCTGGGGCGTCTCCGCCACCGGCAAGTGGTTCCGCGGTGTGCAGTACGGCGTCCGCCACGACACCGGCCTCATCGACTTCGACGAAGTACGCGACCTCGCCCTCAAGGAACGCCCCAAGCTGATCTTCTGCGGCGGCACCGCCCTTCCTCGCACCATCGACTTCGCCGCGTTCGCCGAGATCGCCCGCGAGGCCGGCTCCGTCCTGGTCGCCGACATCGCGCACATCGCCGGTCTGATCGCCGGCGGCGCCCACCCCTCACCGGTGCCGCACGCCGACGTGATCTCCACGACCACCCACAAGACCCTGCGCGGCCCGCGCGGCGCGATGCTGATGTCCCGCGAGGAGCACGCCAAGGCCATCGACAAGGCGGTCTTCCCGGGCCTCCAGGGCGGCCCGCACAACCAGACCACCGCGGCCATCGCGGTCGCCCTCCACGAGGCATCCCAACCCTCCTTCCGCGACTACGCTCACGCGGTCGTCGCCAACGCCAGGGCCCTCGCCGAAGCGCTGCTCGCCCGCGGCTTCGACCTGGTCTCCGGCGGCACCGACAACCACCTGATCCTGATGGACCTCACCCCCAAGGACGTCCCGGGCAAGGTCGCCGCCAAGGCCCTGGACCGGGCCGGGATCGTCGTCAACTACAACACCGTGCCGTACGACCCGAGGAAGCCGTTCGACCCGTCCGGCGTCCGCATCGGCACCCCCTCGCTCACCTCCCGCGGTCTCGGCACCCAGCACATGCCGACCGTCGCCGAATGGATCGACCGCGGTGTCGCCGCCGCCCGCGCCGGAGACGAGGATGCCCTGACGAAGATCCGCTCCGAGGTCGCCGACCTGATGGCCGCCCATCCGGCCCCGGGCCTGCCGACCCACTGACCGCCGGGGCCGCGCCGCTCACACGTCCCGCAACTCCTGGCGCGGCCCCTCCTCATGGGGGCGCCGCCGCAGGGACGCGAGCAGCGTCCGGCGCTCGGCGAGCGGCCCCCGCAGCAGCAGCGCACCCGCCGCCCCCAACGCGGCGCCCGGTATCGCCCACCACCAGTC
>NZ_SRIC01000397.1 GCF_004684775.1 Streptomyces sp. MZ04 | reverse complement strand
CCGCCCCCGTTTGTGCCCACCCGTTCCGCACGGCGGAACGGGTGGGCACAAACGGGCCACGGTCCGCAGGTAAAGGCGGGTCTGGGGCGAAGCCCCAGTTTTCGGGAAGGGGCGGGGTTGGGGAAAGAACCCGCCCCCACCCGCACCGTAAAGTGAACCCGCACCCAGAACTCGCACGTCAGCGCCGCTCCACCGCCGCAGCGGCAGCGCCCCGCACGGAGGAGCCACCCGCCATGGCAGAAAACCCCGCCTACCCCGTAGGCCTCCGCCTCACCGGCCGCCGCGCAGTCGTCCTCGGCGGCGGCCAGGTGGCCCAGCGCCGCCTCCCCGCCCTCATCGCGGCAGGCGCCGACATCCTCCTCGTATCGCCGACGGCGACACCCTCCGTGGAAGCGATGGCAGACGCCGGCGAGATCACCTGGGAGCGCCGCGGCTACGCGGAGGGCGACCTCAAGGACGCCTGGTACGCCCTCATCGCCACCGGCGACACCGAGGCGAACACCGCTGCCTCCGCGGAAGCGGAAGCGCACCGCGTCTGGTGCGTCCGCTCCGACGACGCCGACGCCGCCACCGCCCTCACCCCCGCGACCGGCCGCTCCGAAGGCGTCACGATCGCCGTCCTCACCACGGACATCCACGGCCGCGACCCCCGCCGCACCGCCGCCATCCGCGACGCAGTCGTCGAGGGCCTGCGCGACGGCACCCTCGTGGCCCCCCGCCGGCGCACCCTTCCCCAAGCTCTCGGCTCCGCTCGAGCAGGGGAGACCCCACTCCCGGGCGTCGCCCTCGTCGGCGGCGGCCCCGGCGACCCGGACCTCATCACGGTCCGCGGCCGCCGCCTGCTCGCCGAGGCGGACGTCGTCATCGCCGACCGGCTCGGCCCGCGCGACCTCCTCGACGAACTCCCGCCGCACGTCGAGGTGATCGACGCCGCGAAGATCCCGTACGGCCGTTTCATGGCCCAGGAGGCCATCAACAACGCGCTCATCGAGCACGCCAAGCAGGGCAAGTCGGTCGTCCGTCTCAAGGGTGGCGACCCCTTCGTCTTCGGCCGCGGCATGGAGGAGGCCCAGGCGCTCGCCGAGGCGGGCGTCCCGTGCACGGTCGTACCCGGCATCTCCAGCTCGATCTCGGTCCCCGGCGCCGCGGGCATCCCCGTCACCCACCGCGGTGTCGCCCACGAGTTCACGGTGGTCAGCGGCCACGTGGCCCCGGACGACGAGCGCTCCCTGGTCGACTGGCCGGCCCTGGCCAAACTGCGCGGCACCCTCGTCGTCCTGATGGGCGTCGACAAGATCGGCAAGATCGCCGAGGCGCTCACCGCGCACGGCCGGTCGCCCGAGACCCCCGTCGCCGTCATCCAGGAAGGCACCACCGCGGCCCAGCGCCGCGTGGACGCCACCCTCGCCACGGTCGCCGCCCAGGTCATCGCGCACGAGGTGAAGCCCCCGGCGGTCATCGTCATCGGCGACGTGGTGAACGTGGGCCCGGACCACTCCGCGTGACGGGACACAGCCCCGCGTAACCACCACGAGCCCCAATGTAACCACCGGTAACCCAACCCGCCCCCGGGCGTTGGCACCACACCCAGGACAAGGCAGTATCACCCTGTGGCTGATCTCATCACCGTTGACGACCCCGCCGACCCGCGCCTGCGCGACTACACGGGCCTGACCGACGTCGAACTGCGCCGCAAGCGCGAGCCCGCCGAGGGGCTGTTCATCGCCGAGGGCGAGAAGGTGATCAGGCGCGCCAAGCAGGCGGGCTACGAGATGCGCTCGATGCTGCTCTCCGCGAAGTGGGTCGACGTCATGCGCGACGTCATCGACGAGGTCCCGGCGCCCGTGTACGCGGTCAACCCGGACCTCGCCGAGCAGGTCACCGGCTACCACGTGCACCGTGGCGCGCTCGCCTCGATGCAGCGCAAGCCGCTGCCGACCGCCGACGAACTCCTGACCACGGCCCGCCGGGTCGTGGTCATGGAATCGGTCAACGACCACACCAACATCGGCGCGATCTTCCGCAGCGCGGCCGCCCTCGGCATGGACGCGGTCCTGCTCTCACCGGACTGCGCCGACCCGCTCTACCGCCGCTCGGTGAAGGTCTCCATGGGCGCGGTCTTCTCCGTCCCCTACGCCCGCCTGGAGTCCTGGCCCAAGGGCCTGGACGGCGTACGCGAAGCGGGCTTCAACCTCCTCGCGCTCACCCCCGACGAGAAGGCGAAGACCCTGGACGAGGCGGCGCCGCACCGCATGGACCGGGTGGCGCTGATGCTGGGCGCGGAGGGCGACGGCCTGTCGACCCAAGCCCTGGTCGCCGCGGACGAATGGGTCCGCATCCCGATGGCCCACGGAGTCGACTCGCTCAACGTGGGAGCCGCGGCGGCGGTCGCCTTCTACGCCGTGGCGACGGGCCGCCCTCAGCTCTGAGGACCCGGCCCCGGGTCTTCGGCCCGCTGCACTGCACGCACATCGTGTACGCCGCTGCCACCGAGCCCCTTCGCGGGCCCCTGGCACCCCTGCGCCGCGGCGATGCCGAGGGCGACCAGGAGCGTCACGACGACGAACACGAAGAGCCGCTGCCGCAGCAGGCGCGGATTGGCGGGTCTGCGGCCGGTGCCGGTGGTCCGGGGGCCGGTTCTGCCACCCGAGCGGGTGGTGTTCCTGGACGGCGCGGGACGCGAGCCGGACCGCGAGGAACCGGTACCGGCACGCGAGGAACCGGTCCGCGACGCCCCCGGCCGTGACGAGCCGGTCCGCGGCGGGGGAGTGCCCTGCGGGTGACGCCGCTGGGTGCGCTGGTCCGCGTACTCCTCGGCGAGCCGTCCCGTGGGCCGGTCCTGGTCGTGCCGGGGCGCGGGCGGCCGTACGTCGCTCAGCCCGCCCTGGGCCTCACGGGCCGCGATCTCCTTGAGCCTGAGCGACAGTTGGAGCGTGCTGGGGCGCTCCTCCGGGGCCTTGGCGAGGCAGGCCCGGATGAGCGGGGCGAGCGCGTCCGGCACCCCGCCGAGCTGTGCCTCCTCATGCACGACCCGATAGAGCATGACCTCTGAACTGCCGTGCCCGAAGGGCGAGTCCGCCATCCCCGCGTACGCGAGCGTGGCGCCCAGGGCGAACACGTCGGTGGCGGGTGTGACGGCGGCGCCGCGCACCTGCTCGGGCGCGAGGAAGCCGGGCGACCCGACGGCCGTACCGACGTGGGTCAGCGTCGAGGCACCGGTCGCCCAGGCGATCCCGAAGTCAATGATCCGCGGCCCCTTCGGGGACAGCAGGATGTTCGACGGCTTGAGGTCCCGGTGTACGACACCGGCCTCGTGCACGGCGACGAGCCCCTCGGCCAGCGCCGAACCGACCACCGCCACCTCGGCCGCGGTGAGCGGCCCCTCGGCGGCGACCTTGTCGTGCAGGGAGGGCCCGGGAACGTACTGCGTGGCGAACCACGGCCGGTCGGCGTCCAGATCGGCGGCGACGAGCCGTGCCGTGCACCCGCCCCTGATCCGGCGGGCCGCGGAGACCTCGCGCGCGAAGCGCGAGCGGAACTCCTGATCCTCCGCCAGATCGGGCCGGATCACCTTCAGGGCGACGCGCTGCCCCCGCCGGTCCGACCCCAGGTAGACGACACCCATACCGCCGGCGCCCAGCCGTCTGTGCAGTCTGAACGAGCCGACGACACGCGGGTCCTCGCGCCGGAGCCGCATCATCGCCATGTCCATCCCCGCTGCCCGGTCCGTTGTCGAGCCACAGCTTACGTTTCCGCGGCCGGGCAGGTGCAGAGGCCGCGCCCTCGCGGCCCGACCGATTGTCAGTGCCGGGTGGGAAACTTGAAGAGTGCTCAGGGGACCGGGGAGGAACGGGCGTTGGCTCTGCCGTGCCTCCCAACCATCCATCGCTGAAGGGGGATTGATCCCGTGAAGGGTGATCGCGTGGAGATAGTCGTGGACGCCGGGGACACGACGCGGACGTACGAGGTGGTGGCGAGCCGGGCGGGCCGGCGGGTGGAGACGGCGGTCCGCAGGGGGGTGGTCGAAGTGAGCGAAGTCACCCGCGGGGGGTCCCCCCACGCCCTTCAGGCAGTGGGGGAGGCTCCGTCGTGCGGACGGCACGGTTCATGGCGACCCGCGTCCTGGCACTGGTCGAGCAGCCGGTGCCCCGAGAGGACACATCCGAGCAGGCCGCCCGCCCCCTCCGGGAAGACCCTGAGACCTAGGACCCCGTCTCCACCCATGGGAGTACGTGGGGGGCGATCGGTCATCCTCCGGGAGGCCCGGCAATCGGTACGAGGGCATGACGCCCAGGACGCTCCGCGCACCTAAATTTGAAGTCAAGCGGCGGGTGCAGCACTCGTCCCCCGAGGTCAGACACCCGCCGCTGCCAAGTTCATACAGACTCGGTCAGGAGAGGAACCATGGCGGACACGGCATCGCGGACGATGATCCGCACGCAAGGACGTAAGGCTTTCGCCACGTTCGGCGTCCGCCCGTCCGGCACGCGCCATCCCTTGGTGGCGACGGCCATGGTTCTTCCCCTGGCGGCCCTGCTCGTAGTCGTCTTCGGCGGCTGGGAAGCGGTGGTCACACAGGCGTCGTCCGTGGGCGTGATGCTGGGGCGCTGAGCGGCGCCCCAGGCCCGGATGAGCGGTCCGGGCGGGGACATCCGGCCAGGAAACCCCGTGGGGACGGGGGTGCGGCGGACGGCAATGAGAAATGCCCGCGCAGCTGGGGAGCTGCGCGGGCACTTCTTTGCGCGGGGCGGGGCTCCGCCGGGGTCCTTGGGCGCCGTTGATCACCGGCTCCGCCGAGTTCGTCCTCAAACGCCGGACGGGCTGGAAATCCAGCCCGCGTACGCTCACGGGGAGCACCGATCGACGTACCGGGGGACCCGTGACCGCCTTGCTGCCCGCGCTGACCGCGAAGGTCCGCCACGCGGCTCACCGCACCCCGTGCGCCTGTGGGTCCGAAGCCGTCCTGGCGGACCGGGACGACGCCACGGTCATCCGGCACGGCAACATCGTCGCCAAGGCCCACGCCCCCGGCACGGACTCCACCGAGCTGGCGGCCCGCCTCAAGGTCGCCGCCGCCCTCCACGGCACGCTCCTCCCGCCGCTCGGCGAGACGGCGACCCCGCTCCACGGCCGCCTGGTCACCCTCTGGGAGGCCGGCACCCCCGTGGACCGCGACAACCCCGACGCCGCCCCCTGGGAAGCCGCAGGCACCCTCCTCGCCCGACTCCACAAGGCGCCCGCCGCGGACCTCCCGCACCCGCTCCCGGACATGCGCGGCCCCACGAAGGCCGCCCGCGCCATGGAGCGGATGCGCGCCGCGGGCCCGCACCCCGCCGCCGACCCCGTCGAGCGCGCCTGGGCCACCCTCCCGGCCTGGGCGCGGGCCGAAGCCCCCGCCCCGCACCCGAAGCTGCTGTGCCACGGAGACCTCCACCTCGGCCAGCTGGTCCGCACCCCCGAAGGGCAGTGGCTGCTCATCGACGTGGACGACCTCGGCCTGGGGGACCCGGCCTGGGACCTGGCCCGCCCCGCGGCCTGGTACGCCTGCGGACTCCTCGGCCCCGACGAGTGGACGCGCTTCCTCGCCGCCTATCAGGGCGCCGGCGGCCCCGCGGTCGGCGCCGACCCCTGGCCCGCCCTGGACGTCCCGGCCCGCGCCCTCACCGCGCAGACCGCCGCCCTGGCCGTCGCGAAGTCCGTCGCCGAGGAGCGGCCCCTCGACGAGGTCGAGCAGGCCGTCATCGACGCCTGTGATCGAATGGCGGCCCTCCCGCCGGAGTTGGCTCCCGCCTCCACGAAGTAGGGTGCAACGCACCGAAGCCGGGCAGAGATCCGGCGAAGCAGTCACGACCGGCGAGGAGTTGAGCCGACCATGCAGTGTCCCAAGTGCCATGCACCGATGCACACGTACAACCGCAATGGCGTCCAGATCGAGCAGTGCAGCGGTTGCCGCGGGATATTCCTCGACTACGGCGAGCTCGAGACCCTGAGCCGGGTCGAGTCCCAGTGGGGCGGCCAGCAGGCCCCGCCCCCGCCC
>NZ_SRIC01000396.1 GCF_004684775.1 Streptomyces sp. MZ04 | reverse complement strand
AGCTCTACACAAGGCTATTCGTCGGCAGCGTCAGACGTGTATAAGAGACAGCTCCCGCTCAGCCCGGCTCACCCGCCCGAACGGCTCGATGGTCAGCACGGCACCCCCGCCCTTCGCGTCCTCCTCCAACCGCCACACCCCACCCAGAAACCCGTCCAGAAGGAAGACGCAGTACGCGAAGTTCCCCTTCCAGGTCCGTCCCTTGTACTCGGCGGGTACGACCCGGGCCCGGTCCGCGTGCGAGAGCAGGAGGTTGTCGAACTCGGGAAGGAACCGCGGCGGAGCCGGCGTGTCCGCGTCGGGGCGCGGCGCGTCGGGCAGGTCGAAGAGCTCGACGCCGTTCTCGTCACGGTACGTACGCAGCCCAGGCCGGAGCCGCTCGAAGACCTCCCGAAGCCGGGTGAGCCTGGCCCAGGTCTGCATGTCCTTGACGGAAGCGGGCCCGAAGGCGGCGAGATAGCGCAGGACGGTGGCGTCCACCGCGGAAGCCGGCGCGCCGCCCGGGACGAGGGCGTCCACCGCGGAGCCCGACGCGCCGCCCGGGACGAGGGCGTCCACCGCGGAGCCCGACGCGCCGCCCGGCACGAGGGCGTCCACCGCGGAGCCCGACGCGCCGCCCAGCACGAGAGCGTCCACCGCGGAGCCCGGTGCACCGCCCAGCACGAGAGCGTCCACCGCGGAGCCCGACGCGCCGCCCCGCACGGGCCGCCGCTCCCCCGCACCGTCGCCGAGCCAGTGCTCGAGCGTGGTGAGCGCGACCTGGCCACTGCGCCGCCACAGCCCCCGCGGGGTGACCTGGACGAGCGGCAGCACGCACCGGGCGGCGATCGCGAGGGACTGCGGATCGGCGTCGGGCCACCGGACGAGCAGCACCTCGCGCAGCTGCTTCATCGTGCGGGGCTCCGCCTCGACGGCCTCGCGGGCGAGCACGGCGAGCTCCTCGAGGTCGACGCCGACGAGCCCCTTCCGGAACACCGTCGCCATCTCGCGTTCGAGCGCGGGCTGCATCATCGGCCGCAGCGCGAGGGCGTCTTCCGCGGTGTGCAGATGAATGGTCGAGCGCATGGTGACGATGCGGACCGCTTCCCGCGCCTCCATGAGCGCGGAGAGCTCCAGCGGGTCGAAGTTCTCGAGGCGTGCGGCGAGGGCGTAGTAGGGCGGCTTGACGTTCTGCGCCTGCAGGCCGAGGAGATGGGCAACGGCGTCCTTGACGGACAGATCGGCCGAGCGGCGCAGGAGGAGCTGCCGCTCGAGCGTGGCCCGGTTGAGCGCACGGGTCCCAAGGACGGGGGCGGCGCCGGCGGGGGCCTTGGCGGCGCCCCGCGTCCCCTCCGCTGAACTCCGCGCCGAACTCCGCGCCGAACTCTGCGTCGAACTCTGCGTCGAACTCCGCGTCGTGTTCATCATGCTCCGCACGCTAGCGGCCGTTGCGGACACCTACGGTCCGCAACTCGGTCACGTACCGGCGGGGCCGTCAACGAGCCATCGGCGGACCGGTCGCGTCGTCGCAACGCCCGCGCCTTTTGAGCCGTATATCCTGCTCCGTGGCCATCTAGACATACGTTCGACATGGGAGGCACCCAGCATGGCGGAGCGCCGCGGCCGGCCCGCACCGACCACCAAGAAGCACGGCTGGCGGCACGCTTCCCAGGACGAGGCGGCATCGGCGACCGGGAACGGAAGAGCCGGTGATGTCACGTCCGCCGCCCCGACGGACGTGACATCACCGGACGCCGCGAGCGTGGTGCAGGCGGCGCTGTACAGGGACGGCGTCCGCGTCGCGACACCCGCCTCCCTCGCCGACACCTTCCGCGAGCTCCGCGAGCAGGAGGACGGGATGGCCTGGATCGGCCTCGCCCGTCCCACCGAGGCCGAACTCCTCTCCCTGGCCGCGGAGTTCGACCTCCATGAACTCGCCGTCGAGGACGCGATGGAGGCCCACCAGCGCCCGAAACTCGAGCGGTACGGCGACACGCTCTTCGTGGTCCTGCGCGCGGCCCGCTACTTGGACGCCCTCGAGGAGGTCGACTTCGGCGAACTCCACGTCTTCGTGGGCCCCGACTTCGTCATCACGGTCCGACACGGCGCGGCCCCCGACCTGTCCGCGGTGCGCCACCGCATGGAGGAGACACCGGACCTGCTCAAACTCGGCCCGGAGGCAGTGCTCTACGCGATCCTCGACGCGGTGGTGGACGGCTACGCCCCGGTCGTCTCCGGCGTCCAGAACGACATCGACGAGATCGAGACCGACGTCTTCGGCGGCGACCCCGAGGCCTCCCGCCGCATCTACGAACTCTCCCGCGAAATGGTCGAGTTCCAGCGCGCGACCCGCCCCCTGGTGTCCATGCTGCACGCCCTGATGGCAGGCTTCACGAAATACGGCACGGACGAGGAACTCCAGCGCTACTTGCGTGACGTGGCCGACCACGTCACACACACCAGCGAACGAGTCGACGGCTTCCGCCAGGCCCTGGCCGACATCCTCACGGTCAACGCAACACTCGTGACTCAGCAGCAGAACGCGGAGATGCGGGCGCTGGCGGAGGCGGGGTTCGAGCAGAACGAGGAGATCAAGAAGATCTCTTCTTGGGCGGCGATTCTGTTTGCACCCACGTTGGTCGGCACGATCTACGGCATGAACTTCGAGACGATGCCGGAGCTGAAGTGGGCGGCGGGGTATCCGTTCGCGATCCTGCTGATGGCGGGCGTGTGCGTGAGCCTGTACTTCATCTTCAAGAAGCGGGACTGGCTGTAGCGGGGAGCTGTGCAGCTTGGCTGACTTCGCGTACGCGAAGTTCTCTGAGGGCTCCGTCGAGCTCCCTGGGGAGAATCTGGGGAGAATGAGCGGCGCTGGGGAGCCTGCCCTAATACACCCCTGACTCGCTACCCGAGCTTCTCGCACGCTGACGCCCACCGCACCATCGACACAACCCATCACAGAGAGTGTTGACAGCTCTTAGAGGCGCCCGTGGACGTGGTGGCCAGTTCTTCCGCCTGGTGACAGCTCCTCGTCCAGCCCATCCAGGGGAAGACGGATGTCCGATGCTGGTCGTAGGTTGCCTTCATGACCCACGAGAGTCCCGCACCTGGTCAGACCTGGCGCCAGATGGGCGCGGAGCACGCTCTGCTCCACCGGCCGACGGCGGCAGCCTCCCCGCTGGTGGCGTCGTCTCCTCGCCTGCTCAATACCCACGATCTCGACTGGGAGAGCGTCGAGCACCTGGTGGCCTGGCTCGTCCGGAAGCTTGAAGGCTGGGAGGAGACGTGGCTCTACGGCGAACAGGGGCAGAACCAGCACGGCATCGATGTCGCGGGAGTGTCCGGTACGGAGGCCGCCGTGTTCCAGGCCAAGAGACTCAAGAACTTCACATGCCAGGATCTCAACGCGGCAGTCCGCAAATTCGTCACCGGCAAGCGGCCGTTCAGGGCAACCCGTTTCGTCGTAGTCACCACTCACGACGCGAATCGCACCGAGATCCACGATCGCCTTATGGAGCTGCGGGAGCAGCACCAAGACCTCAAGCTCGAACTTTGGAACAGGAAGCGCTTGTCCGATGAGCTGAGGCCGCATCCGGAGATAGTGACTGCCTTCTTCGGGGCAGCGACGACCCAAGCGTTCTGCCCGCCTCCCACACCAGTGGTGTCGTCCCCAGCCATGCTGAACGGGCAACACGTGGATGCTGAGGCGTTGCTGCGGGGCCCGGTGGCGCATCTGGGGCTCGACGAGTACCTCACCGAGGCGAACCAGGCCCGCGAAACCGATCCGGATCGGGCTGCGGAATCATACGGGTACATCGCCGAACAACTAGAGCGTACGCTCTACGCTCCCTTCGCAAGCTGGATCCGGGCACGTCAAGCGGCTGCTCTTCATGATGCGGCCGAGCACGATGCAGCTCTTCGCATCCACCTGCAGAGCATGGCCCGCGATCTGTCGGACGGGCGCATCTTCCAGGCCCGAAGCACCATCAACACCCTTGCTGAACAGCAGGTGGAAGGTGACGATGCGCTGATCCGAAGCATCAACACCCTCGGATGTCTCGCCGAGTACGAGTTCGAGCACAACGCGACGCTCGACCACGTAGCCGAATTCCTCGACGTGCAGTCCTCGGACGACCCGAGTGTGCAGCTTGCTGCGGCCCTGTTCACCGAACATGCGATGGCAGCACGCAGGCCGGAGCTGCTGACACAACGGCTTGGCCTCCTTGCAGCGATCGCTGACGCCGGGGCAGCCGACCATCTGGACACAGCCCGGCTGCGAGCCAGCCTCGCGGACGTGGATCCCTCCGGAAACGCGTGGCGGAAGCTGCACCGTGCCTCTCGACGCGAATACCAGATGGCCGTGCGTGCTCTGCTTGCCGCCCGCCGTGCACGATTCCTAGTTCTTAACGGGGATGCCGAAGGGGCTGTGGAGGGCTACTACGACGCCGTTGAACACGCCCTCGCAGCGGGCACCCACGGCGACGCTGAGGAGTGGCTCTCGGCCCAGCGACTCGTCATCAGCCGTCACGCCAAGAGCTACCAGGAGCACCTCAAGGCCATCGATACACATACCTTCGAACGTGTCCTGAGACAGGCTGGCGGCGACAGCGTCATGCCTGTGGCATCGAACCGCCGGGACTCAGCGATGGCTGCGCTCATCCGCGGGAAGCACCATGACGCACGCCAGGACCTGCTGCAATACCGACGCCGCGCGGTGGCTTTGGGTAGCTGGTCCCATGAGCGTGAGGCGGAGGAGCTCTTGGCCCGCTTGTACACGGACATCGGTGAGACGAAACAGGCGATGAACCACTTCGTCAACGCTGGAGTCGCGAATGCGGCCAAGCAGGCACGCACCTTCTTTCCAACTCCTCCTGGCGAAGCTCTCGACTGGGCCCCGCCCTCAGGTCTTCGCAACCGGCCCGTGTGGGAGCGCACCTGCGCCTTCGCCTTGGCTCGCCGGATGGCCGATATCCTGACCGACGATGCTGCCAAAGCCTGGATCGACGAGGCACTCAGGGAAGTAGAAGCTCCCACACCCCGAACGCCGGCCGTCACGCCGCCAACCGAAGCCGCCTGGGGTCTCATCACCTCACTCGCGGTGCTCACCACATCTGACCAGGCTCTCCGGGCCGCTGGCAGCCCGGGAATCATCGAACGCAGCACCGCGAACATTGCGGAGGCTCGGATCCGGGCCCTCCCTGCACTGGCCTGCGTCCACGCAGTACTCGGCCCCGAGGCCGTGCGGGACCTGACGAAAGCCGTCCTGACGAACGACCACGTCCTCGATGCCGTTCTGCGGCATGCGAAGGACCTGTTCACCGAACATGCCCCACTGGTCGCGAGGGCGTGCGCGGATGCTGCAAGGGCTGGCCACGTGGGTGCTGTGCGCCTTCTTCTCCTCGCGGACGTTGAACCCGACATTTGCCGGGAGGCGGTTGTCGGATGGCTCCAGCAAGGTAGGGCAGGAGACAGCGGTCTGAGCGAAACAGACCTCATCGCGATCGGTGCACAATGCCTGCCTGTGGAGGACGTCGCGTCGAGGATCGAAACCCTCACAGAACTGATCACAACGCCCCACGGTCACGACACCCAATACGCTGCGATGATCGCGCTAGGCTACGCTGCCGAGGCTTTACCCATGGAGCAGAGGCAACCTCACATCGGCCTCGCCTTGGCGGCGGCGCGGGGCGAGATCCCAGCGCTCGCGGAGGAGACCCCCGTTATCTTCTTCGCGGTTCCGCAATGGGACCGCTGGCCTCCGGGCCCGGCATGACTGTTGCCCCCTGTCGAACCGATGACCTGGGGGGTGGTCCTACGTTGTTGATGGGTCGGATGGGCTGTCGTACGGTCCGGAGGATCCAGTAGCCCCGGGTATGGCTTGGGGGTGGTTGCCTTCAATGGTTCCTGTGACACCTGGCCGCCCGGGGCCGCACGACGACTCGACCACTGATGAGGAGCTGCGGGCCGTCTTCGACAAGCTGACCGCCAAGTTCGACAGCGTCCTGGTGATCGTGGACCAGCCCGCCTCCATCGGCGCCCTGCCCCTGACCGTCGCCCGGGACGCCGGCTGCAAGGTCGCCTACC
>NZ_SRIC01000395.1 GCF_004684775.1 Streptomyces sp. MZ04 | reverse complement strand
GGGCAGGACGGGTTCCGTGACGGGTGCCGGGTGCCCATCCCGTGGACGGTTGACGGTTCGAGTTACGGCTTCGGCGCGGGCGGCAGCTGGCTGCCGCAGCCCGCCGGGTGGGGCGAGCTGAGCGTCGAGGCGCAGACCGGTGACCCGGCATCGACCCTCGAGCTGTACCGTCGCGCGCTCGCCGTGCGTCGTACGCAGCCGGGGCTCGGCGCGGGCGACTCGCTGGAGTGGCTGGAGGCGCCCGAGGGCGTGCTCGCCTTCCGCCGCGAGGGCTTCGTGTGCACCGCGAACACCACCGGTGCGGCGGTGCGGATCCCGGCCCCCGGCCGGATCCTGCTCGCGAACGCCGAGGTGGAGACCACCGACGGTAAGGTCGAGCTGCCCGCCGACACCACCGTCTGGTGGGCGGTGTGACGTTCTCCCCGCCGCGGGGCGCCGATCGGGGCGCCCCGCGGCTCGCGGACCTCGCGGCCCAGGCCGGGGTCAGCGAGGCCACCGCGAGCCGGGTGCTCAACGGCAAACCGGGCGTGGCGACCGGCACCCGGCGCCGGGTCCTCGCGGCCCTCGACGTCCTGGGCTACGAGCGCCCGGTGCGGCTGAAGCGGCACAGCGCGGGTCTGGTCGGGCTCGTCGTCCCCGAGCTCAGCAACCCGATCTTCCCGGCCTTCGCGCAGGTCATCGAGCAGGTCCTGTCCGGGCACGGCTACACGCCGATGCTCTGCACCCAGATGCCGGACGGCGCCACCGAGGACGAACTGGTCGAGCAGCTGGAGGAGCGCCGGGTCAGCGGCATCGTCTTCCTCTCCGGACTGCACGCGGACACCACGGCCGATCCCGCCAGATACCTCGAACTGGCAGGCAGGGGCGTGCCGTTCGTGCTCATCAACGGCTTCAACGAACACATCCCCGTGTCCTTCGTCTCGCCCGACGACCGGGCGGCCGCGCGCATGGCGGTGCGCCACCTCGTCGATCTGGGCCACGAGCGGATCGGCCTGGCCATCGGCCCGACCCGGTACGTCCCCTCGCTGCGCAAGGCGGAGGGGTTCACGGCGGCGCTGCACGACCTTCTCGGCCTGGCACAGGGGGAGGCCGAGCAGCTCGTGCAGCGCACGCTGTTCACCGTCGAGGGCGGGCACGCCGCGGCCAGCGCCCTGCTCGACCAGGGCTGTACGGCGATGGTCTGCGGCAGCGACATGATGGCGCTCGGTGCGGTCCGCGCGGCGCGCCAGCGGGGTCTCTCGGTGCCCGGGGACATCTCCGTGGTCGGCTTCGACGACTCGCCGCTGATCGCGTTCACCGACCCGCCGCTCACCACGGTGCGCCAGCCCGTGCAGGCGATGGCGACCGCCGCCGTGGGCGCGCTGCTCGAGGAGATACAGGGAAACCCCGTGCGGCACACGGAGTTCGTCTTCCAGCCCGAACTGGTGGTGCGCGGCTCCACCTCGCAGCCACGCCGCTGAGCGAAACAGCGAAGTACAGCGAAACAGGCCCCCGGTCCGAAAAGCCGGGCGCGTGGGGCCCGTTGTCCGGGTCCCCCGACTGCTCGGACCGGGGATGTGGTTGAACGTAACACCGTCGCAATGGCTTGCGTAAGGTCTTGCGGCACAGGAAAGCCCATGAAAGCCCATGGAGGCCCCGGAGTTGCCGGGCCTGGGCGAGAGTGTGTGCAGAGGGTTGACCGGGATCCGTGGGGGTCGTACGGTCTCGACCGAAAACGGCGTTGAAATATTTCTGCAACATCCTTCAACGGCCTTACGGGCACGGCGCGTTGCCGGACAAGGTCATCCCTCACCGCTGCAGGAGGCCCTTCATGGCTGTCCGGAAGACCAGATCCCGCAGACCGATCGCCGGCGTCCTCGCCCTGGTGGCGGGAGCCGCCTTCGGTGTCGTCGGCGGGTCATCGCCGGCGCAGGCCGCCCCGCCCGGCGGCAAGGACGTCACCGCGGTCCTCTTCGAGTGGAAGTTCGCCTCGGTGGCCAAGGAGTGCACAGACCGCCTCGGCCCGGACGGCTACGGCTATGTGCAGGTCTCGCCGCCCCAGGAACGCATCCAGGGCGATGCCTGGTGGGCCGCCTACCAGCCCGTCAGCTACAAGATCGGCACCCGGCTCGGCGACCGGGCCGCGTTCAAGAACATGGTCGACACCTGCCACTCCGCAGGAGTCAAAGTCGTCGCCGACGCGGTGATCAACCACATGACGAACGCCTCCGGCACCGGCTCGGCGGGCTCCGCCTTCACCAAGTACGACTACCCCGGCACGTACTCGGTCTTCGACATGGACAACTGTCAGGCGGACATCAGCAATTACCAGGACCGCTGGAACGTCCAGAACTGCGAACTGGGCGGGCTCGCCGACCTCGACACCGGTGAGGAGTACGTCCGGGGAAGGATCGCGGGCTACCTCGACGACCTGCTGTCGCTGGGCGTCGACGGCTTCCGGATCGATGCCGCCAAGCACATCCCCGTAGACGACCTGAAGAACATCAAGTCCCGCCTCACCGACCCCGGCGTCTACTGGAAGCAGGAGACGATCTACGGCGCGGGCGAGGCGGTCTCCCCGAGCGAGTACACCGCCACGGGAGACGCCCAGGAGTTCCGCTACGGCTGGGACCTGAAGCGCGTATTCAACAACGAGAAGCTCGCCTACCTGAAGAACTTCGGCGAGGGCTGGGGCTATCTGCCCAGCGGCTCGTCCGCGGTCTTCGTCGCCAACCACGACACCGAGCGCCACGGCCAGACCCTCAGCTACAAGGACGGCGCGAACTACACCCTCGCCCACGTCTTCATGCTGGCCCTGCCCTACGGCGCCCCGGACGTGCACTCCGGCTACGAGTTCAGCGGCACCGACGCGGGATCGCCCAACGGTGGTCAGGTGAACGCCTGTTACAGCGACGGCTGGAAGTGCCAGCACGCCTGGCCCGAGATCAGAAGCATGGTCAGGTTCCGCAACACCGCGAGCGGCACGGGCGTGACGAACTGGTGGGACAACGGCAACAACGCCATCGCGTTCGGCCGCGGCGACAAGGCGTACGTGGTCATCAACCACGAGGGCTCATCGGTCAGCCGGACCTTCCAGACGTCCCTCGCCGCGGGCAGCTACTGCGACGTCCAGAGCGGCAAGAGCGTCACCGTCCATGCCTCCGGCCAGTTCACGGCCACCGTGGCGGCGAACACCGCCCTCGCCCTGCACACCGGGGCCAAGAGCTGCTGAGTGCCGTCCCACGGCACCCGCGCTCCCCGATTCGGGCCGCCCGGCTCCTCCCCGCCGCCGGGCGGCCGCACTTCCGCACAAAGGAGAAGCACCCTTGACCGGCTCCCCGCGCCGCACCGTCGTCACCACGGCTCTCGCCCTGCTCGCCGTGGTCGCGCCCCTCACATCCTCGGCGGCAGCAGTTCCCTGGGCGTCCGTCGCCGCCGCCGACGCGGCCGCCGAGGTCGACCCGGCCAAGTCCAAGGCCCAGTGGATCGACCGCAACACCCTCGCCTGGGACGTCCAAGGCGACGCCGCCACACAGGAGTTGGCGTACTCGCACGACGGGCGGCTCACGGTGAAGGACGGCGAGCTCTCCGGCGAGGGGCAACGCATACGCCTGACCCCGGCCGAAGGCGGCCTCACCGACGCCCAGAAGAAGAAGTACCCGCACCTGAAGGGCTACGCGGCGTTCACCGTCGACCCGCGCGACCGCGACCGTGTCCGCCGCGCCCTCACCGGCCGGCTCGTCGCCACCCGCAGCGACGCCGACGGCAAGCTCCTGGCCGCCACCGGCGTACAGACGCAGGGCGTCCTCGACGACCTCTACAGCGCGGCCGCGACCAAGGCCACCCTCGGCCCGCGGTTCCGCCACGGCCGCACGACGCTCGCCGTCTGGGCCCCCACCGCCCAGTCCGTCGTCCTCGAACTCGACGGCAAGAGCGTGCCGATGCGGCGCGACGACGCGAGCGGGGTGTGGTCCGTCACCGGCGCCGAGAGCTGGTCGGGCAAGGAGTACCGGTACGTGGTGAAGGTGTGGGCGCCCAGCGTCCAGAAGGTCGTCACGAACAAGGTGACCGACCCGTACTCCACCGCGCTCACCGCGAACTCGGAGCGCAGCATCGCCGTCGACCTCGACGACCCGAAGCTCGCCCCCGAGGGCTGGGAGCGGCTGCGGAAGCCGAAGGCGACGCCGCTGCGGGACGCGCAGATCCAGGAGCTGCACATCCGGGACTTCTCCGTGGAGGACCGCACGGCCAAGCATCCCGGCAAGTACCTGGCGTTCACGGACACCGCGTCCGACGGCATGAAGCACCTGCGGAAGCTGGCCGACGCGGGCACGTCGTACGTCCACCTCCTGCCCGCGTTCGACATCGGCACCATCCCGGAGCGCGCCTCCGAACAGGCCACCCCCGACTGCGACTTGACCGCGCCCGCCCCGGACTCCGACGAGCAGCAGGCCTGCGTCACCAAGACCGCGGCCAAGGACGCCTACAACTGGGGCTACGACCCGCTGCACTACACGGTGCCGGAAGGCAGCTACGCCAGTGACCCGGACGGCACCCGGCGCACGGTCGAGTTCCGGCGGATGGTCCAGGGCCTGAACGGCTCCGGCCTGCGCACCGTCATGGACGTCGTCTACAACCACACCGTCGCCGGCGGCCAGGCCGACAAGTCCGTACTCGACAAGATCGTGCCCGGCTACTACCAGCGGCTGCTCGCCGACGGTACGGTCGCGACCTCCACCTGCTGCGCCAACACCGCGCCCGAGAACGCCATGATGGGCAAGCTCGTGGTCGACTCGATGGTCACCTGGGCCAAGGAGTACAAGGTCGACGGCTTCCGCTTCGACCTGATGGGGCACCACCCCAAGGCCAACATCCTCGCCGTGCGCAAGGCACTCGACGCGCTGACCGTGGAGAAGGACGGCGTCGACGGAAAGAAGATCGTCCTCTACGGCGAGGGCTGGAACTTCGGCGAGATCGCCGACGACGCCCGCTTCGTGCAGGCCACCCAGAAGAACATGGCGGGCACGGGCATCGCCACCTTCTCCGACCGGGGCCGCGACGCGGTGCGCGGCGGCGGACCCTTCGACGAGGACCCGGGCGTCCAGGGCTTCGCCAGCGGCCTGTACACCGACCCCAACTCCTCGAAGGCCAACGGCACCGAGGCCGAGCAGAAGGCCCGCCTCCTGCACTACCAGGACCTCCTCAAGGTGGCCCTCACCGGCAACCTCGCCGGGTACACCTTCACCGACTCCGCCGGCCGCCGCGTGAAGGGCTCGGAGGTCGACTACAACGGCGCCCCCGCCGGATACGCGGCCGCCCCCGGCGACGCCCTCTCCTACGCCGACGCCCACGACAACGAATCGCTGTACGACGCGCTCGCCTTCAAGCTTCCGGCGGACACGACGGCGGCCGAGCGCTCCCGCATGCAGGTGCTCGCGATGGCGACCGCGACCCTCGCTCAAGGCCCCTCCCTCTCCCAGGCCGGGAGCGACCTGCTGCGCTCCAAGTCCCTCGACCGGAACTCCTACGACAGCGGGGACTGGTTCAACGCCATCCACTGGAACTGCCAGGACGGCAACGGCTTCGGACGCGGCCTTCCCCCGGCCGCCGACAACAAGGACAAGTGGCCTTACGGGAAGCCCCTGTTGACGTCCGGCGCCCTGACTCCCGGATGCGCGGAGATCAACGGCGCGTCGGCCGCGTACCAGGACCTGGTGAAGCTGCGCGCGACCGAGCCCGCGTTCTCCCTGGCAACCACCGACGAGGTCCAGTCGCGGCTCTCCTTCCCGCTCTCCGGCACCTCCGCCGAGACACCCGGCGTCATCACGATGGAGCTGGGTGACCTGGTGATCGTCTTCAACGCCACTCCGGAGGCGCGGTCCCAGCGCGTCTCGGCCCTTGCGCAGACCGCGTACGCCCTGCACCCGGTCCAGGCGAAGGGCGCCGATCGGGTGGTCAAGTCGTCGTCGTACGACCCGAGTTCAGGAACCTTCAGCGTCCCCGCACGGACGGTCGCCGTCTTCGAGCGGGGCTGAACAGGAGGCTGTATGCCGCACCCCAGTGCCACCCCCAGTGCCACCCCCAGTGC
>NZ_SRIC01000394.1 GCF_004684775.1 Streptomyces sp. MZ04 | reverse complement strand
GCCTGGGTGCGGCCGTGGGTGCCTCGCGTGCCGCGGTGGACGCGGGCTGGTACCCGCACTCCAACCAGGTCGGCCAGACCGGCAAGAGTGTCTCGCCGCAGCTGTACATCGCCTCCGGCATCTCGGGCGCGATCCAGCACCGTGCGGGCATGCAGACCTCCAAGACGATCGTGGCGATCAACAAGGACGCCGAGGCCCCGATCTTCGACCTCGTCGACTACGGCGTCGTCGGCGACCTCTTCGACGTCGTCCCCGCCCTCACCGAAGAGGTCAAGACCCGCAAGGGCTGAGCCAGTTGACCTAGCTGAGCCAGTTGACCTAGCTGAGCTGGTTGACCTAGCTGACCGCATCGAGGCCCTCGCCCCCGCAGCACGCGGGAGCGAGGGCCTCGATGCGTCACACGCCCCGGCACGTCACACACCCCTGGGCAGCACAGCGCCCGTCACCCGCGATAGGTCTCCAGCAGCCGCAGCCACACCTCGCTCACCGTCGGATACGCCGGAACCGCGTGCCACAAGCGGTCGATCGGGACCTCGCCCGCGATCGCGATCGTGGCCGAATGGATGAGCTCGCCGACGCCGGGGCCCACGAACGTGACGCCCAGCAGGATCTCGCGGTCCAGGTCGACGATCATGCGGGCGCGACCCTCGTAGCCGTCCGCGTAGAGGCCCGCGCCCGACACCCCCGCGATGTCGTAGTCCACGGCGCGCACGCGGTGGCCCGCGGACTCCGCCTCCGCAAGCGTGAGGCCCGCCGACGCCGCCTCGGGGTCGGTGAAGACCACCTGCGGGACGGCCGCGTGGTCGGCGGTCGCGGAGTGGGCGCCCCAGCGGTCGGTCTCCAGGAGGGGGACGCCCTGCGCGCGGGCGGTGATCGCGGCACCCGCGATGCGGGCCTGGTACTTGCCCTGGTGGGTGAGGAGCGCGCGGTGGTTGGCGTCGCCCACCGCGTAGAGCCAGTCGCTGCCCTGCACGCGCAGGCTCTCGTCGACCGGCAGCCACGAGCCCGGTTCCAGGCCGATCGTCTCCAGGCCGAGGTCGTCGGTGCGCGGGGCGCGGCCCGTGGCGAAGAGGATCTCGTCGGCGTCGAGGGTTTCCCCGTCGGAGAGGGTCGCCGTGACGGTGCCGTTCTCGCGCCGCACCGCCGTGACGGAGACGCCCGTGCGGACCTGCGCGCCCGCCTCCGTCAGCGCCTTGGTGACCAGTTCCCCGGCGAACGGCTCCATGCGCGCCAGCAGCCCTTCGCCCCGTACGAGCACCGTGACCTGTGCGCCCAGTGCCTGCCAGGCCGTGGCCATCTCTACGGCGACGACGCCTCCGCCGACCACCGCGAGGCGGCCGGGGACGTAGTCGGAGCTCGTGGCCTCACGGCTCGTCCAGGGCTTCACATCGGCGATGCCGGGCAGGTCGGGCAGCGCGGCGCGGGTGCCGGTGCAGATCGCCACGGCGTGGCGCGCGGTGAGCGTCTCGTGGGGCCCGTCGGGGTCCGTGATGGTCACCTGGCGGGTGCCGGTGATGCGGCCGTGGCCGCGGTAGAGGTCCACTCCGATGCCGTCGAGCCAGCCGACCTGGCCGTCGTCCTTCCAGTGCGATGCGTAGTCGTCCCGGTGCGCCAGGACCGCGGCCGCGTCCAGCGGGCCCTGTACCGCCTGCCGCAGCCCCGGCACCTTGCGCGCGTCCGAGCGGGCGATCACGGGCCGCAGCAGCGCCTTGCTCGGCATGCAGGCCCAGTACGAGCATTCACCCCCGACCAGTTCACTCTCCACCAACGCGACGCTCAGGCCCGCGGCACGGGCCCGGTCCGCGACGTTCTCCCCCACGGGACCAGCGCCCAGGACCACTACGTCGTACGCCTTCGATTCCGTCATGGAAGCCAGTGTGGTGCCAGGTGTGCGACGTGGCCACATGGGTACGCGCGCGGAGCGGCACCGGTGCGCGGATGGAATACGTCCGCGGGCGGGGCCGTTGTGCAAGGCGGCTTCACCCGATACCAGGAAGAGGGAACTAACCATGAGCAGCACGACTGTGGAGCTCACCAAGGAGAACTTCGACCAGATGGTCACGGACAACGAATTTGTCCTGATCGATTTCTGGGCGTCCTGGTGCGGCCCGTGCCGGTCGTTCGCGCCCGTCTACGAGAAGGCCGCCGAGGCCAACCCCGACCTGGTCTTCGGGAAGGTCGACACGGAGGCGCAGCCCGAGCTTGCGCAGGCCTTCGGCATCCAGTCGATTCCCACGCTGATGATCGTCCGTGACCAGGTGGCCGTGTTCGCGCAGCCCGGGGCGCTCCCCGAGGCGGCCCTCGAGGACGTCATCGGTCAGGCCAGGAAGCTGGACATGGACGAGGTCCGCAAGTCCGTCGCCGAGGAGCAGGCCAAGGCCGAGGCGCAGGACCAGTAAGGAACGACCGCAGACGACCGCAAGCGAAAGGGTCAGCTGGACTCGCGGTGCACAGCCGTCGCGCCGAGCACGTCGTGCACCTCGGGTTCCATGCCGGGGTCACGCACGACCCGGTCGACCAGCTCCGCGAGTTCCTGTCCTGACGGCAGTTCGATGCGGACCGTGCTGAGCCGGGGCCGCAGGAGCCTGCCGAGCATCAGGTCGTCGGCGCCGACGAGCGCCGTCTCGTCGGGCACGGCGACCCCCTCGTCCTGGAGCGCCCGCATCAGCAGCATCGCGTACTCGTCGTTGTAGGTGAACACTCCGTCGATCCCCAGCTCGCGCCAGCCCGCCGCGAGCCGGGCCGCCGCCTCCTCCGTGTACGCGAGGGGCAGCTCGGTCAGTGAGGCGTCCTTGCCGTGCAGCGCGGCGCGGATGCCTTCGACGCGCGGCCGTGAGAAGGGTTCGAGGCCCCGCTCCTCGGGGACCACGGCGCCGATGTGCCGTCTGCCGCGTTCCAGGAGGTGGGTGGCGGCGCACCGGCCCACCAGGCGCTGGTCCATGAGCAGGGCGTGCGCGCCCTCGGCGCGCTGCGGGCCGAGCGTGAAGACGGCCTTGGCGCCCGACCGTTTCAGGACGCTCACGCCGCGCGCGCCGAGCGCCGACGCGTCGGGGGCGAGGACCGCGACGGGGCGCAGTTCCGCCCAGGCGCGGGCCGCGTCCTCGCCGGTCAGGCCGAGGCTGCCGTACTGCACGACGGTGTAGTCGAATCGGCTGAGCGCCCACTGCAGTTCGTTGAAGAACTCGCTGAACAGCGGGCCTGCCGGAATCTGTGGCGTCGGCATCAGGACCACGCGGGTGTGCCCGGCGCGCAGGCTGCGGGCCGCGGCGTGCGGGACGTAACCGAGTTCCTTGGCGGCCGCGTGGACGCGGCGGCGGGTGGGTTCGCTGATGCGGACGGCGCTGGTGTTGTTGAGGACGTACGAGACGGTCGCGCGCGAGACTCCCGCCAGACGCGCGACGTCGGCACTCGTCGGCACGGAGTTCGCAGCGGCGTTCGCAGCGGCGTTCGGAACGGAGTGCTGCGTGGGCTGCGTGGGCTGCTGATCAGGTATCTGCACCATGTCGGGGTTCATCTTTCCAGACCCCGCCGGGGCGCCCCCAGGCGGGCGTCCGGGCGCTGTGGGCGGACGTCGGGCGCTTGGCGGTGGCGTGCGCGGCGCGAACTTCCCTTCCCTCGTTCCGCGTTGGCCTACCGGCCGGTAGCGTGCGGGCACCTGCCCACCGATCAAAGGTGCCCCCACATGACTGCCGACCGTGCCGACGGCCTGGAGCGGACCGCCCGCGCGCTGGCCGCCGGAGAAGTGACCTCGCGTGCGCTGACCGAGCGGACGCTGGCCCGGATCGAGGCGTCCCAGCCGGTGCTCAACGCCTTCAAGCTGGTCCGCGCCGAGGCCGCGCTCGCCGAAGCGGACGCCGCCGACCGGGAGTTGGCGGCGGGCGGTCCCGGTCTTCCGCCGCTGCTCGGTGTGCCGCTGGCCGTGAAGGACGACACCGACATCGCGGGCGAGCCGACCGCGTTCGGCTGCCGGGGCGACTTCCCGCCGAAGAAGGAGGACGCCGAGTCGGTGCGCCGGCTGCGGGCGGCCGGCGCGGTGATCGTCGGCAAGACCAACACCTGCGAGCTCGGCCAGTGGCCGTTCACCGAAGGGCCCGGCTTCGGGGACACCCGCAATCCCTGGCACACCGGCCACACCCCCGGCGGGTCGTCGGGCGGTTCGGCGGCCGCGGTCGCCGCCGGGCTCGTCCCGGCCGCGCTCGGCTCGGACGGGGCGGGATCGGTGCGCATCCCGGCCGCCTGGACCCATCTCGTGGGCATCAAGCCGCAGCGCGGCCGGATCTCCACCTGGCCGTGGCCCGAGGCCTTCAACGGCATCACCGTCAACGGACCGCTCGCCAGGACCGTCGCCGACGCGGCGCTGCTCCTGGACGCGGCGAGCGGCAACCACGAGGGCGACCTGCACAAGCCGCCCGCCATCAGCGCCGTCGAGGCGGCCACCCGCGAGCCGGGACGCCTTCGGATCGCGCTGTCGCTGCGCATGCCGTTCACCGCGACGCCCAAGCGGCTCGATCAGGTGGTGCGGCGCAAGGTCATCGTCCTCGCGGACCGGCTCGCCGCGCTCGGGCACGACGTCGAGGAGGCCGACCCGCGCTACGGGCAGATCGGCCTCGACTTCGTGCCGCGCGCCACGGCGGGCATCACCGACTGGGCCCGCGAGGTCCCCGACCCCCGCCTGCTCGACCCGCGCACCAAGGAGGCCGCACGCCTCGGCCGCCTGCTCGGCGGTGCGCCGCTGCGCCTGGCCCGGCGCGCCGAGGCCGCCCTGCACCGTCGCGTCGGCGCGGTCTTCTCGACGTACGACGTGGTCCTCACGCCCACCACGGCCACTCCCCCGCCCCGGATAGGCACCCTGGCGAAGCTCAGCGGCTGGCGCACCGACCAGGCGATGATCGCCGCCTGCCCCTACGCCTGGACCTGGAACGTCCTCGGCTGGCCCGGCGTGAACGTGCCGGCCGGGCGGGTGGGCGACGGGCTTCCGGTGGGCGCCCAGCTGCTCGGCCCGGCAGGCAGTGAGCCGCTCCTGGTGTCCCTTGCCGCGCAGTTGGAGGCGGACCAGCGCTGGTACGAGCGGTGGCCCGCCGTGGCCGAGACGGTGGCCTAACCCTTCGCCAGCGTGCGCCACAGCGCCGGGTCCTCGAAGCCGAGGGCCCACAGGACGGTGTGGCGTACGCCGTACTTGCGGAGGACCGGCAGATGGGCGGCCGTTCCGCGCGCGTCCTGGTACCAGACGGTGCGGCGCTTGCCTCCTTCGTCGTACGTGAAGTGGGGCGTGCTCGACGCGGGGTCCAGGCGGTAGGGCGCGCCGACCTTGCGGCGCAGGGCCTCCGCCTCCTTCCAGGTGACGTGCCGGGCGCGGTCGCGGCTGCCCACGCCCCAGTCCCAGCCGTAGCCGGGCAGGCCCATCTCCAGCTTGCGGGCGGGGACTTCGGCGGTGGCGCGGCGCAGGATCTCCTCGTACCAGGCGGGCGCGGAGAGCGGTCCTGGCGATCCCTCGGCCCAGTGCTGGTCGTAGGCCATGACGCGCAACCGGTCGGCGGCGGCGCCCAGTCGGCGGTAGTCCCAGACGCGCCCGCTGGTCCGCGTCTTGGGCGAGACGGTGACCACGCACTGTTTCCGCAGGGCGTGCAGCCGGGCGCACAGGTCGGTGACCAGCGTCGCGTGCCCGGAACCCACCTTCTTGTAGTCGGCGTCCCCGGTGGCCGCGATGGTCTCGTAGTCCAGGTCGAGCCCGTCGTACGAGCGGCTGCGGACGACACGGAGCAGCGCGTCGATGTGCCGGGCGCGGCGGTTCTTGTCGGTGACGACGGAGGCGAGCGCGCCGGGCTCCATCTTCTCCATGACGGTCGGCACGACCTTGACGCCCGCCTTGTGGAGTCCGTCGATGACGCGTCGGTCCCCCGCTCCGGTGAAGCCGACCACGTTTCCGGCCGACTTCGTGCGGTACCAGAAGGGGCTGACGGTGTGCAGTTGGGCGGCGTGGCGCAAGGCGTCCTCGTACGCGGCTTCCTGGTCCCAGTAGGGCAGCCACGCGGAGACGGTGCGCGGCGGGGGTGCGATGGGGGCGGAG
>NZ_SRIC01000393.1 GCF_004684775.1 Streptomyces sp. MZ04 | reverse complement strand
AAGAGACAGCCGTCGGGGTGGTGGCGGTGGTGAGTTCCATGGTGCGACTCCTTGTAGGTGCCGTACGGATCGAGGGTGGCCGGCGGTCAGTGGTGGCGGACCGGCGGTCAGTGGTGGCGGACCGGCGGTCAGTGGTGGTGGCCCGGCAGTCAGTGGTGGCCCGGCAGCGCCCGGCGCTGCCCACGGCGCTCGCGGATCGCGAACACCAGGAGCCATACGCCGATGACGGCAGCGGCGACGAGGGTGACGGGAAGCGGCGCGTGAGCCACGGAACCCAGGGCGACGCCGAGCAGAAGAAGGGCGGCGACGAGGAACAGCATGGGATGCCTCTCGTGTGACGTTTCGGTGAACGTTTGTGGTTACAACTGTTCACTGACTTGGGAGTCTACTACTCCCTCCGGCTTCCCAATCTCGGAGAACAGTTGTTAACTGCATGGCATGAGTCACACTCTCGGCATCCGGCAGGCCCAGAAGCAGAAGACCCGGCAGGCCCTCCTCGACGCGGCGCTCCAGCTGCTCGAGGAGCAGAGCCTGAGCAGCCTGGGCCTGCGCGAGGTCACCCGTGCCGTGGGCGTGGCGCCCACCGCCTTCTACCGGCACTTCCGCGACATGGCCGACCTGGGCGTGGCCCTGGTCGAGGAGGCGCTCGGCAGCCTGCACGCGACGCTCGGCACCCTGCTCGCCACGACCGGCAACGACAAGACCGGCGAGGAACGCATCGCGGCCGCCGTCGAGTTGATAGCCGCCTACGTCCGCACGCACCCGGCCCACGTCCGCTTCATCGCGCGTGAGCAGCACGGCGGGGTGCAGGCGGTGCGGGCCGCGATCGGCGGCCAGCTCGACCTGTTCGCACGGGAGGTCGCGGACCAGTTCGCCCGGGAGCCCGAGGCGGCGGGCTGGGGCGACGACGACCTCCTGATGCTGGCCGGGATGTATGTCGACCACATGGTGATGACCGCGTCGGCCCTCCTGGAGGCGGCACCCGGGGACGAGGAGCAGGTGGCGGACGTGGCGCGCAGGCAGCTGCGGCTGGTGACGCTCGGAAGGCTCCACTGGCTGGACGAGCGCTGACCCCGCGAGGCGCCTCGACTCTCCCGTAAGGAGCTATTAGCCTTACGCTCATGACGACCGACCGTGGCTGGACGCTCGACCACACCTTCGAAGGACCGACGGGCACCGTCCGCTGGACCGCGCTGGGCCCCGAGGACGCGCCACCGGTCGTCCTGGTCCACGGCACCCCCTTCTCGTCGTACGTCTGGCGCGGTGTCGCCCGCGCGCTCTCCCGCGAACACCGCGTGTACGCCTGGGACTTGCCGGGTTACGGCACCTCGGAGATGTCCGCCGGGCAGGACGTGTCCCTGGCCGCGCAGGCCCGCGTACTGACCGACCTCCTGGCCCACTGGGGCCTCGATCAGCCCGCCGTCGTGGCCCATGACTTCGGAGGCTGTGTCGCCCTGCGCGCGCACCTGCTGCACGGCGCCGCCTACGACCGCATCGCCGTCGTCGACCCGGTGGCACTCGCCCCCTGGGGCTCCCCCACCTACCGCCTGCTCGGCGCGCACGCCGACGTCTTCGCCCAGCTGCCGCCCGCCCTGCACGAGGCGTTGGTACGGGAGTACGTCGCCTCGGCGAGCCACCAAGGGCTGCACCCGGCGGTGCTCGACCGGCTCGTCGAGCCCTGGTGCACGGACGAGGGCAGGTCCGCCTTCTACCGGCAGATCGAGCAGAACGACCAGCGGTTCACCGATGAAATCCAGGGCCGGTACGGGGAGTTGGCGCTGCCCGTCCTCATCTGCTGGGGCACGGACGACACCTGGATCCCCGTCCGGCGCGGCCATGAACTGGCCAAGCTGATCCCCGGCGCCGAGCTGCGCCTCATCGAGGGCGCTGGACATCTCGTACAGGAGGACGCACCCGCCGAACTCACCGGCGAGCTGAGCCGATTCCTGCGCCCGGACGGGTCCCGTACAGCTCCGTGACCGCGGCGGCCGCCCGCGCCAGTTCCTCTCGGGCCTCGGGCGGCGCGAACACCTCGACGGCGTCGGCGAACGGAAGCAGGGTGCGGACCTCACCGACCACCCCGTACCCGAGACGGACGGCGATCCACTCGCTCTCCCCGTCGTCCTCGGGGCGCGCGGCGAGCCGATGGCCGTTGATACGGACGAACAGCGCGAAGCGGTCCCGTGACACCCGCGCCGTCACCTCGACACCGACCGGACGGTCCTCGACCTGACGCTTCAACACACCCCAGATGTCGGCCAGTTCGACACCCGGCCGCCGCTTGACGGGCGCGTCCGTGCGGGTCGCCGACCGCACACGGTCGGCGCGGAAGAGACGCGGGACGCCGCGCCGGTCCGCGACCAGATACCAGACACCCGCCTTCGATACGAGGCCATAGGGATCCACGGTGTACGTGCTCGGCTCCGCGTCGCCGCTGTGCAGGTAGCGCAGACGCAGCCGCCGGTCGGCGAAGACGGCGTCCTGCAGGACGTCCAGGTCGACGGCGGCCGGACCGGCCACACGCGCCCCCACCATCCAGCGCGCCGAGTCGACGAGAATCCGACGGCTCGTCAACTCGGCGGCGGGACGGTGTCGTTCGGGCAGCGCGGCCATGACCTTGCGCAGCGCGGAGCCGAGCGCCGCGTCGAGCCCGAGCGCGGCGTGCGCGCCCTGCGCGGCGAGGATGAACAGGGCCCGCGACTCGTCCTGCGTCAGCCCCGTGACGTCCGTACGGAAGCCGGGAAGCAGCGCGATGCCGCCGTGCCGGCCGCGCTCGGCGTACACCGGGACGCCGGACGCCGAGAGGGCCTCGATGTCGCGGTAGATGGTGCGCACGGAGACTTCGAGGCGGTCGGCCAGTTCACGCGCGGGGACCTGGCCGCGGGTCTGGAGCAGCAGCAGGATCGAGAGGAGCCGGTCGGATTTCACCTCGCCAAGGATGACGGAAAAGCTGACGGCAGGTGTCAGGTTATGCGGCGAAAGTGTCGTCCGTCAGCGCGCAGAGACCGAACCGACAGACGAAGGAAGACAGCCATGAACGCCTCTCCCGACCCCCGCCCCCTCTTCGCCCGCGCCACCGACCAGGTCGCGGCGCTGATCGCCACCGTGCGCCCCGAGCAGCTCGACGCCGCCACACCCTGCGACGAGTACGACGTACGCAGGCTCATCTCGCACCTCGTCGGCGGCACCCGGCGCTTCCAGGTCGTCGGCGAGGGCGGCGACGGCCTCGCCGTCACGCCGTACGCCGACGACGTACCGGACGACGGCTTCGCCTCGGCCTACGAGAAGGGCAGGACGGCCGCGCTCGACGCCTGGGCGGACGACGCGCGCCTCGACGCGCAGGTGCGGGTGCCGTGGGGCGACGCCCCGGGGCGGATCGCGCTCACCGGGTACGTGATGGAGACCGTGACCCACACCTGGGATCTGTCCGAGGCCCTCGGACGGCCGCTCGAACTCGACCAGGAACTGGCGCGGTTCGCGCTCGGCTTCGCACACCAGGCGCTGCCCGCGGAGGGACGCGGCGAGGGCGTGCCGTTCGGCGCGGTGCAGGAAGTCGCTGAAGGGGCCGATGCCTATGGAGAGTTGGCGGCCTGGCTCGGGCGCACGCCGCTGGAGGGGACAGCGGGCTAGCCGGTCGGATCCGGACACCGGCCGATCCAAAAGGCCGGGGAACGCCCTGTCGGCGCTTCCCAAATTCTACTTATGATTCAGGCGTGTTCGATTCCCGGCACATCAGGTCCTTCCACGAAGTGGTGCGCACCGGCTCCTACTCGGCCGCCGCCCGCTCGCTCGGCTATACGCAGCCTGCGATCACCCAGCAGATGAAGGCGCTCGAACGGTCCGTCGGCACGGTCCTGTTCACGCGGGTCGGCCGGCGCATGCGGCTGACCGAGGCGGGCGAGGCGCTGTCCCGGCACGCGGGGATCATCCTCGGCAACATCAGCGCCGCCCAGCAGCAGATGAACGCGATCACGGGCCTGCGCACCGGGCGGGTGCGCCTGTGCGCCTTCCCCAGCGCCACCGCGACCCTCATCCCCGAGGCGCTCGCCCGGCTCGCGGCCGGCCGTCCCGGCGTACGCGTCGAACTCCAGGAGTACGAACCGCCCGAGTCGCTCCAGCGGCTCGTGCACGGCGACTGCGACATCACGCTGGCCTTCCACTACCCCGGACTGCACGAGGCCGTACCGGCGGAAGTGGTGGAAATCCCGCTCATGGAAGACCAGTTGACGGTCCTCATGCCGTCCCGGCACCCGCTGGCCCGGCGCCGCTCGGTGAAGCTCGCCGATCTCTCCGGGGAGCGCTGGATCGCGGGCTGTCTGCGCTGTCGCGCCAACTTCCTGCACGAGTGCGCCGAGCAGGGCTTCGCACCGGACATCGCATTCACCACGGACGACAATCTCGTCATCCAGAGCCTGGTCGCCGAGGGCCTCGGCATCGCGATGATGCCGGGCCTCGTCCTCAACTTCCTGCGGCACCACGACGTGACGGGCCGCGCGCTCGATCCGGCGTCACGGCGCCAGGTGTCGGCGTACGCGCTCCGGGAGCATCTGCGGATCCCGGCGACGGCGCTGGTGCTCGAGGAGTTGAAGGCGGTGGCGGCGAACAGGGTGGGCTGCTGAGGGCGCTGCGGGCCGCCGCCTCAAGTAACCACCCATAAGCAGAAGTTGGGTTCCCGCTTAGAGACCGTCGTTGGACGTGATGGACGGGCGGCAGGACGCTGCCCGTATGAGTACCCCCACCACCGCGTACCGAGCCGCCCGCACCACCGAACGCCTCGACGCCCTCGTCGCCGACATCCGCGAGGCCGTCGGCCGGGGGCTGCCGCCGGACCTGACGGCGCACCTGGTCGGCGAGTGTCTCGCCCCGCACATCACCGCCGCCGATCTGCTCACGGACGGGCAGCGCGAGGGCGACCCCGAGCGCTACCGGCAGCATCTGCTGCACGCCGAGCACGACGGCAGCTTCTCCGTGGTCGGTCTCGTCTGGCTGCCGGGCCAGCACACGCCCGTCCACGACCACGTCTCCTGGTGCGTGACCGGCGTCCACGAGGGCGCGGAGCACGAGCGGCGCTACCGCCTCGTCCCGGCGGCCGCGTCCGGCGGCGCGGCGCGGCTCGTCGCCACGGAGGACCTGGTCAACGGTCTTGGCACGGTCTGCGGATTCGCGCCGCCCGGCGACATCCACCGCGTGTGGAACGGCGGTACGGAGCCGGCGATCTCCCTCCATGTGTACGGCGCCGACATCTCCCGCCTCGGCACCAGCGTGCGCCGGGTGTACGAGCTGCCGGCCGACCGCTGATGGCGCTGCTCGGGCAGCGGCCTCGCGGAGTGTCGTCGGCCGCGGGCCACCACCCGCTGCCGGGACTCGCCCTGGCCGCGCTCGGTGTCGCGGTGGCCGGGGCGGCACACGCACTGGTCCCCGCCGTCCCGATGCTGACGGCGGCGGTGGTGCTCGGCCTCGCGGCGGCGCATGTGCCGGGTGTGCGCGCTGTCGCACGAGGCCGGGGCAAGGCGGGGCTCTCCCTCGCCGGAAAGCGGCTGATGCGGCTCGGCGTCGTCCTGCTCGGCCTGAAACTGAGCCTGGACGACGTCCTTGGCCTCGGCTGGGCGACGGTGGCGATGGTGATCGGGGTGGTCGCGGCGACGTTCTTCGGCACGTGGTGGCTGGGCCGCCGGATGGGGCTGCCCGGTGATCAGCCGCTCCTGATCGCCACCGGCTACTCGATCTGCGGCGCGTCCGCGATCGGGGCGGTCAGCGAGGTGGCGGAGAGCGAGGAGCGGGACGCGGCGGTTTCGGTGGCGCTTGTGACGCTCTGCGGGACGCTGGCCATCGCCGTACTCCCGCTGCTCCAGGGGCCGTTGGGGCTCAGCGACGCGGAGTTCGGGCGGTGGGCCGGGGCGAGCGTGCACGACGTGGGGCAGGTGGTGGCCACCGCGCAGACTGCCGGGGCGGGGGCGTTGGGCGACGCGGTTTTGGTGAAGCTGATGCGGGTGGCGGTGCTTGCGCCGCTGGTGGCTGCGGTGGGGCTTGCGCTGCGGGCGCGGGCCGCTGCGCAAGCCCTGTCTCTTATACCCATCTCCGAGCCCACGA
>NZ_SRIC01000392.1 GCF_004684775.1 Streptomyces sp. MZ04 | reverse complement strand
CCACCCTCCTCGTCATCGCCAAGCAGCCGCTCCCCGGCCGCGTGAAGACCCGTCTCACCCCGCCCTACACGCCCCAGGAAGCCGCCCGCCTCGCCGAGGCCGCGCTCCGTGACACCCTGGACGCCGTGCTCGCGGCGCCCGCCCGGCGGCGCGTCCTGGTCCTTGCCGGGGACGCGGGCCCATGGCTGCCGACGGGCTTCGACGTCGTGCCGCAGTGCGCGGGCGGCCTGGACGAGCGGCTCGCCGCGGCGTTCGGGGGGTGCACCGGGCCCACGGTCCTGATCGGCATGGACACCCCGCAGGTGACCCCCGCGCTGCTCGCCCCCGCCCTGGGCCACGACGCCTGGCGGGACGCCGACGCGTGGTTCGGTCCGGCCGTGGACGGCGGCTTCTGGGCGCTCGGCCTCGCCGAGCCCGACCCGGAGCTGCTGCGGGGCGTCCCCATGTCGACGCCCACCACGGGCGCGGCCCAGCGCGACCGCCTCACCGCGGCCGGCCTGCGCGTGCGCGACCTGCCGGTCCTGCGGGATGTCGACACCGCCGATGACGCCGCGCTCGTCGCCGCCGACGCGCCGGACAGCCGATTCGCCGCAGCCCTCGCCCGCCTCACCCCGGCCGGCCGCCGATGAGCACCGCCGTGGCGTGGTGCGCCGACCCGTACGCCGACGCCCTGCGCAACGGCCACGGCCCGCTGTTCCTGCGGCGCACCGACGGCTGGCTGCTGCCCCTGGAGGTCGAGCGCTGGTGCGCTGCCGCCGACGCGGCGGACCTCTCCGCGCTGCGCCGCTGCACGGGCGCGGTGCTCGACATCGGCTGCGGGCCCGGCCGCCTGGTCGCCGCGCTGACCGCCCTCGGCCACCACGCCCTGGGCATCGACATCAGCGAGGCGGCCGTCGCCCACACCCGCCGCCTCGGCGGTACGGCCCTGCGCCGGTCGGTCTTCGATTCCGTTCCGGACGAGGGGAGTTGGGGCACGGCGCTACTCATCGACGGCAACATCGGCATCGGCGGCGACCCGGCCGCGCTGCTCGCCAGGACCGCCCGGCTCCTGGTCCCCGGCGGGCTCCTCATCGCGGAGACCGCGCCGGTGGACGTCGACGAGCGGGTCCACGTCCGCGTGGACGACGGCCGGGGCCGGGACGCGGCCGGGGAGACCTTCCCCTGGGCCCGGCTCGGCACCCCGGCCCTGCTGCGCCACGCCCGCCCGACGGGCTGGCGCCCCGCCGATCAGTGGACGGTCGGCGGCCGCTCCTTCGTCGCACTGCGCCGCCGACGCGACGTACGCAGCAACAGGCACAGCGCCGATCCCGCGAACAGCACCGCCGTCACCAGCAGCCAGCGCCCGAGGAACACCCCGGCCGGCAGGCCCGTGGCCGACTCGTAGCGCGGCACCGTCCGGGCGATCAGCGGGAACCACACCAGCAGGAGCAGCAAGGACAGCGCCGCCGGGACCCGGATGAAGTTGATCAGGTCCCGGCGGCGCCCGCCGAGCGCCCGCTGCACGCCCCGGTCGGCGATCGCGTACAGCGGAACCAGCACCAAGTCGTGCAGCAGCGCCGCGCCGACGAACCAGGCCGCGACGGCGAGCCAGTCGTCCGCGAGGAGCCGCACGCCCGCGTACCCGGCGAGGGCGAACGAGGCGAGCAGCAGGAGCAGTTGGAGCGGGCTCTCGCCGTACGCGCGACGGAAGTGTTCCTGGAGCTTGCCGCCCGCCATCACAGCTCCCCGAAGGTCAGCCGGGCCACCCATTTGGTGTTCAGCACACCGGGGGCCGCCGGGACGATGATCCGTGCCGGATATCCGTGGTCGGGCGACAGGTCCTCGCCGTTCACCTGGAGCGCGAGCAGCGAGCGCGGGTCGCGGACCTGGTTGTCGCGCAACGCCGCCTGACGGAACGAGCCGTGCCGCTGGAGCGAATCGACGAACACTCCGGGCACCGTCGACCGGTCCTCGTACCCGACGAGCGCGGCCAGGTCCCGCAGCCGGACCCCGCGCCACCACTGGTCGGACGTCGACCAGCCCTCCACGCACGCGATGGGCAGCGCCGCGCTGTGCTGGGTCATTGCCAGCAAGTCCTCTCTGCTCAGGGCCAGTTCACGCCCTCGGCCGCTGACGACCAGCCGCCACGACCGGCCCGTGTCGGCCGATCTGATCCCCACCCTTGCGGCCGACTTGTTGATCTGGAAGCCGTTCGGTCCCGTCCCCGGTTCACCGCCCCCGTGCGGCGCCAGCAGCGCCGTGCGCCGTGCCACGCCGTCGAAGTTCTGCCCCGCCGTCGTCGCGAGCAGCAGCAGCGAACCCCCGCCGACCAGGCCGAGCGCACCGCGCCGGGACATCGTCGACCCCTCCGACGGCTTGTCGTGCGTACGCAACTGCTCGCGCACCCCGCGCTCCCGCAGCGTGCGCACCGCCCGCGGCAGCTTCAGCGCGGCGTGCGCGAGGAAGGCGCCGAAGAACACCCAGGCGCCGTAGAAGTGCAGGGGGTAGAAGGAGCCGGGGAAGAGGTACTCCAGCTGGATGTTGAGCACCCCGGTGGCGAACTCGAACAGCGCGCCGCCCACCAGGAGCAGCAGCGAGAGCCGCTCGAGCGCGTGCCCCGCCGACCGCACCGGCGGCAGCTCGAACAGCTTCGGGATCACCGACCACAGCTTGCCGAGCAGCACCGGGATCAGGGCGATGCCCACGGTGACGTGCAGGCCCTGGTTGAGGCGGTAGAGCCAGTGCGGGTCGGTCGGCCAGGAGAAGAGATAGAAGCCGAGCAGGCCCTTGTCCGGGGTCTTGTCGTTCACCGGCGACAGGTTCGGGTTGTACGCGGCGTACGAGAGAAGCCCCGTCACAAAGAGCAGCGTCACCCCCACGAGCAGGACGACGCCCAGTACGGAGGTGAACCACGTCCCCCGCAACGGACTGCGCCAGAAGCCCGGCGAGCCTGGGGGTCCGGTGGTCGGCTGGGTCCGTGCCTTGTCGCCCATGATGCGTCCTCGGCGGTCACGAGCGGAGGCGGGATCCGCCGCTCTGAGCCGACGGTAAGCCGCACGACCTGCCGGAACGGGCCCACGACTCATGACAAAACTCTGACGGCGCAAGACCTCGCCGAAGGGCGGCGCAGCCGCGCCGCAAGATCTGACGGATCGGTGACACCGCCCCGTCCAGCGCCCCTGACCGGGGTTTCCCGGCCTAGCGTGCAGAGGTGATCCCCCGAGAAAGACGCGCCACCCCGCCGCGCCGCGATCTGCTCACCGCCGGGGCCGGCGTGCTGCTCGTCGCCCTGGCCGTCGCCGTCGGCACGTACATGGAGAGCGAGTACGGCAATCTGCACGTCAACTGGCCACCGCTGTACGCCAAGTGGTCCCCGCACATCGGTCCGGGCACCCCGGCCGCGCTCGCGGTGGGCGCCGCAGTCATCGCCTACGGCCCGGCGCTCGCCGCACGCCTGCCGTGGCGGGCGCTGGTCCTCGGCAGCTGGGGCGCGTCCCTGGCCTGGATCTGGTCCCTCGCGCTCGTCGACGGCTGGCATCAGGGCGTCGCCCGGCGGCTGACCACCAAGTACGAGTACCTCCAGGTGATCGACCGCTTCGACGACATCCCCGCCGCGCTGCGGGACTTCACCCGGCACATCCTGATCGACGCGCCGGACCACTGGCCCGCGCACACGGCGGGACATCCGCCCGGCGCCACGCTCACCTTCGTCGTCCTCGACCGCGTCGGCCTCGGCGGCGGCGCCTGGGCCGGTGTCTGGTGCGTGACGCTCGGCGCGACCGTCGCGGCGGCGGTGCTCGTCACCGTGCGCGCCCTGGCCGACGAGGCGAGCGCACGCCGGGCCGCGCCCTTCCTCGTACTCGCCCCGGCCGCGGTGTGGACCGGCACATCGGCCGACGGCTACTTCGCCGCCGTCGCCGCGTGGACCATCGCCCTGCTCGCGCTCGCCGCGACCCGCACGGCCCGCTTCCCGGCGGCCGCCGCCCTCGGCTCGGGCCTGCTGTTCGGGCTGCTCTGCTACCTCAGCTACGGCCTGACGCTGTTCGCGGTGATCGCCGCCGCGGTGCTGCTGCTCGCCAGGACCGCACGCCCGCTCCCCTTGTTCCTTGCCGGGGCCGCGGTCGTGCCGCTGGTGTTCACCCTGGCGGGCTTCAACTGGTGGGAGGCGTACCGGCTGTTGGTGGAGCGCTACTACCAGGGAGCGGGCGGCATCCGTCCGTACGGCTACTGGGTCTGGGCCAACCTCGCCTGCACGGTCCTTGTCGTCGGCCTCGCCACGGTCGCGGGTCTGGGCAGGACCGTGACGTGGGTGCCGGGCGCCGTCCGCCGCCGGCTGCGTACGGGAGAGGACACCGCCGACGACCGGCTCGCCCTGCTCGTCCTCGCCGCGCTGCTCACCCTCGCCGCCGCCGATCTCTCCGGGATGAGCAAGGCGGAGACGGAACGGATCTGGCTGCCCTTCGCGGCCTGGCTGCCGGCCGCTGCGGCGTTCCTGCCCGCGCGTACCCAGCGCTTCTGGCTGGCCGCGCAGGCCCTGCTCGCCCTGCTGCTCAACCACCTGCTCCACACGGGGTGGTGAGGGCGGGCGACTCCCGAGCGCCGATGACCGCCTGGGCCTCGGCCGCCAGCGCGCGCCGGTCGGTGCCGTGCAGCGGCGCGTGCGCGGTGATCCGCACGGTCAGGTCGCCCGCGCGGGCGACCCGGTGCAGCGAGGCCGCGAAGGTCTCGTCGCCGAGGAAGGCGGCGGCGGTGCTGGGCGCCCCGTCCTGTTCGTAGCGGATGGTCACAGGGCGTACGGGGGCGCCCGCGTCGGCCGCCGCCTGGAAGGTGGCCCGGCGGAACCGGCCGCCGGACACGGAGCACCAGGTCGTCGCCTGCGGAAAGGCGGCGACCGATCGGCCCGAACGCAGAGTCGCCGCCAACTCAGCTACGGCGAACGGCAGTTGACGCAGTCCTTCGCGGTCGATGAACTGCGTCCCGGCGCGCCGGGCGAGCGTGCCGACGACCGGCCACCCGCCCACCTCCCGCTTGGCGAGGACCGTCACCGGCTCCACGGCGAGCAGGGCGACGACGTCGAGCCAGGAGATGTGGTTGGCGACGATCAGGGTGCCGGCGGGGCCGGCGCCGACGGTCAGCCGGTCGAGGTCCGCCGCCGGCCGGACGCCGAGCGCGGCGAGCACCCCCCTGGCCCGCGCCCGGAGCGCGCCGGGCTCGGCGAGCCGCTCGCCCTGCGCCGCGCCTTTGCCGATCTCGTACGCCAACGCGGCGTACCGGCGGGCCACTTCACCCGGCGGCACCGACAGCCCTGACTGGCTGGCGCAGGCCGGGGTGCACAGACTCGCCGGGGCCCACTGGCTCATGGCGTCTCGCCCAGGAAGTAGCGGCGGTGGCGGTCGCTGAGCCGTTCCATGTCGAGCAGGACGAAGAAGTCGGCGACGTCGAACTCGGGGTCGTGCGTCGGCGCCCCGCACATCCACGCGCCGAGCCGCAGGTAGCCCCGGAGCAGCGGGGGAAGGTCGGCGTAGGTGGGGCGCTCCACGGTCGGCTCGGTGGGCGTCCAGGGGCGCCGGGGGTGCACCCGCAGATCGGGCGGCGACGCGTGCTTGGACGTGCCGAGCAGCCAGGCGCTGGAGGCGGCCTTCCCGCCGTCGGACAGCGGCACGGACGCGCAGCCCGCCAGGTAGCGGTGGCCGGAGAGCAGGACGTAGCGGGCGAGTGCGGACCACATCAGGTTGATCACCGCGCCTGAGCGGTGGTCCGGGTGCACGCAGGAGCGGCCCGCCTCGATCGTGGACGAGCGGAGGTCCGCGAGTGCGCGCAGATCGAACTCGCCGTCGGAGTAGGACCGGTCGGAGCGTCCGGGCGGCAGCAGGCGGTAGGTGCCGACCACCTCGTCCGTGGTGGTGTCGGTGACGATCAGGTGGTCGACGAGGTCGTCGTAGGCGTCGACGTCGTGACCGGGCAGGGGCGTGTGCAGGGTGGCACCCATCTCCTCGCCGAAGACGCGGTACCGCAGGCGCTGCGCGGCCCGTATCTGCTGCTCGGAGTCGGCGATGGAGGTGACGTAGGAGCCGGTGACGGCGCCGGGGGCAGCGGGCGTCGAGGCGGTGGCCGAAGCCAGGGGGGTCGAGGGCATGACAGATCTGTTCTCCGTTCGGGGAGGGTGGGTCGTACAC
>NZ_SRIC01000391.1 GCF_004684775.1 Streptomyces sp. MZ04 | reverse complement strand
GCGTCGGGAGGGCTCGATGCGGGGTCATGGGTGGGTCGGCGGGCAAGATCCCGCGCCGAAGGCGCGGGTACTGAGGAGGTGAGCCGCCGGGCCTCGGTCCGCCACCGCGCGGCGTACGCGTCCCCGCCCCGCCGGGCCTCGCGCCACGCCGCCGCGAGGTCGTCCCCGTACGCACGGGGCGGCTCCTCGCTCAGAAGGGCCACCACCTCCGCCGCCCGCCGAGCGCCGACGACCGGCGCCGCGTCCAGGAGGGCGCGGGCAAGCCGGGGGTGCAGGCCCATCCGGGCCAGCCGAGTCCCCCGCTCCGTCACACGACCAGTGCCCGCGTCGACCGCCCCGATCGCCGTCAGGACACCCCGCGCCGCCGCCATCGCACCGCCCGGCGGAGCGTCGAGGAGGGCGAGCCCGGAGGCATCCGGATCGCCCCAGCAGGCCGCCTGCAGGGCGAACGCCGTCAGGTCGGCCACCTTGATCTCGGGCGAGGGAAAGCGCGGCAGACGCCCGTCCTCGGCCTCCGCCCAGCACCGGTAGACGGCCCCCGGAGCCTCACGCCCCGCGCGGCCCGCCCGCTGCCGCCCCGCGGCCTGCGCAGCCCGTACCGTCGCCAGTGCGCTCAGCCCCCGCGCGTGGTCCACCCGCGGCTCACGCGCGAGCCCCGAGTCGACGACGACCCGCACCCCCGGCACCGTCAGGGACGACTCGGCCACCGACGTCGCGAGGACCACCCTGCGCGCGCCGCCCGCCGAGCCCGCGAGCACCGCGTCCTGCACGGCCGCCGGCGCCCGCCCGTGCACCTGGAGCACCTCGGCGGGCGCGTCCCCCAGCTGTCCCGCCACCCGAGCGATCTCTCCGACCCCGGGCAGGAAACACAGCACGTCCCCGCCCCGCTCGGCCAGCGCACGCCGCACCGTCGCCGCCACATGCGTAAGGAGCGCAGGGTCCACCCGCATCCCGTGCGGCGGCCGCACCGGGCGCGCGGGCGGCGCCCAGACGACCTCCACCGGATGCGAGACCCCCTCGGCCTCGACCACCGGCGCGTCCCCGAGCAGCCGCGCCCACCCCTGCGCGTCCGTCGTCGCCGAAGCGGCCACCAGACGCAGCTCGGGCCGCAGCGCCGCCCGTACGTCGACCAGGAACGCCGCCACGGTGTCCGCGTCCAGATGCCGCTCATGGCACTCGTCGATGACGACCAGGTCGACACCGGCCAGCTCCTGGTCACGCTGCAGCCGCTGCAGCAGCACACCCGTCGTGACGACCTCCACGCGCGTGTGCCGCCCCACGACGCGCTCGCCGCGCACCGTATAGCCGACGCTCTCGCCCACCTTCTCGCCAAGCAGCCACGCCATCCGCCGCGCGGCCGCACGCGCCGCGATGCGCCGGGGCTCGGCGACCACCACACGGCGTACCGGCGCGTCCCCGACGAGCCCCGCGAGCACCAGCGGCACCAGCGTCGTCTTGCCGGTGCCGGGCGGCGCGCACAGCACGGCGACACCGTGGTCGTCGAGGGCGCCGCGCAGCGCGGGCAGGGCGTCACCTACGGGAAGGCGCTGAAGTTCGTCGGTACGGATCACGCACCCAGTCTCCCAAGTACGCCGATACGGTGGGCCCATGCCCGAACCCCTGCGGATCACCGGCGACGGACTCGTCCTGCGCGAGTGGACGAGCGAGGATCTGCCGGTCATGGTCGAACTCTTCGACGACCCGGCCGTCGCCCACCGCACCCCGCTCGTCTCGCCCTTCGACGAGGCCGCTGCCCGCGACTACCTGCAGGCGATCCGCGAGAGCGAGGGCAAGCGCATCAACCTCGCCATCACCACCGACGGCCTACGGCCCCTGGGCGAGATCCTGCTCAGCCTCACGCGCGGCACCATCGGTTACGCGGTCGGGGCCGTCCACCGGGGACAGGGCCTGGCCCCGCGCGCCACCCGGCTCCTGACGGAGTACGCCCACACGACCCTCGGCCTGCCGCGCGTCCTGCTCCAGATAGAACCGGACAACGGCCCGAGCGTCGCCGTCGCCGACCGCCTCGGCTTCCGCCTCACCGACGAGGAACCGGAGTACGTCACGGGTAAGGGCGGCCGCGCCTACACCCTGCTGACCTGGGCCCACGAGACCGAGGGCTAGGCGGTATCTACGTAGGCACTGCCTAGGTAGGCAGTGTCTACGTAGGCAGTCAGTCCCGTACGCAGACGAAGATCGCCGTCCCCGGGATGAGATTCCCGCGCAACGGGGACCAGCCGCCCCACTCCTGCGTGTTCCACGTGGGCCACTCCGGCTCCACCAGGTCGACCAGGCGGAAGCCGCCGGCCACCACGTCCCGCACCCGGTCGCCGACCGTCCGGTGGTGCTCCACGTAGACGGCGCTTCCCTTCTCGTTCTGCTCCACATAAGGAGTGCGGTCGAAGTAGGAGGCCGCCACGGAGAGACCCTCCGGGCCCGGCTCGTCGGGGAAGGCCCAGCGCATCGGGTGCGTCACGGAGAACACGAACCGCCCGCCGGGCCGCAGCACCCGGTGCACGTCCTTGAGGACCCGCACCGGATCGGCGACGAAGGGCAGCGCACCGTAGGCGGAGCACGCGAGGTCGAAGCTGCCGTCGGCGAACGGCAGCGCACCCGCGTCCGCCTCCACGAGCGGCACCCCGCCGCCGATCCGCAGCGCGTGCTGCAGCTGCCGGTGCGAGAGGTCGAGGGCGACCGGGCGCGCGCCCTGCGCGGCGAGCCAGCGCGAGCACTGCGCCGCGCCCGCGCCGATCTCCAGGACGTCCTTGCCCTTCAGGTCGTCCGGCGGGCCGAGCAGCTCGGCCTCCACCTCGTCGAGCCCCTCGGGCCCCCACACGAAACGGTCGTCCCCCAGGAAGGTGCCGTGCTCGATCTGATACTCGTCCGCGTTCCTGTCCCACCAGCCGCGATTGGCGCGACTGCTCTCCGTGACATCGGCGTCACGCCGGGTGGCTTCCGGTTCGGGCGTCTCGGGCAGCTCGGACTCTTGGATGATCGGCTCCATCGTCGTACTCTTCCGTCTGACTTGTCGCGGCTCGGTGCAGCGGGACGCGCCCCCAAGGCGTCGCGGCAGGGCGTGGTGCGGCCCGTGTGGCCTCATGCGACAGCATTTGTGCCGGGAATGCGGCGATCCGCCCCGGGTGTGCGCCTTCGCGCATTGACCCTGTCCGGCTGCCCCCGTATGCTACAAGTTGCGCTGCGAGCCTGCGCTCCTCAGACATAGCAGGCTGCGCTCGCGTCTGTTGTAAACCCCTCGGTTGTCGAGGCGCCTTCCGTTTCTCCGGAAACCTGGATTGGGCGCTTCCAAGGCTGTCCGGCTTCTTCAGAGCGAAATCGGCTCCGGCGCTAGCAGTACCTACGACTCTCTGTCCGTACCGGAGCCCTTACCCACATGACGAGCAGCACCGAGACCACCGCCACCACCCCGCAGGTAGCGGTCAACGACATCGGTAACGAGGAAGCCTTCCTCGCCGCGATCGACGAGACGATCAAGTACTTCAACGACGGCGACATCGTCGACGGCGTCATCGTGAAGGTCGACCGGGACGAGGTCCTGCTCGACATCGGTTACAAGACCGAAGGCGTCATCCCGAGCCGCGAGCTCTCCATCAAGCACGACGTCGACCCGAACGAGGTCGTCGCCGTTGGTGACGAGATCGAGGCCCTGGTTCTCCAGAAGGAGGACAAGGAAGGCCGTCTGATCCTGTCCAAGAAGCGCGCTCAGTACGAGCGTGCCTGGGGCACGATCGAGAAGATCAAGGAAGAAGACGGCATCGTCACCGGTACCGTCATCGAGGTCGTCAAGGGTGGTCTCATCCTCGACATCGGCCTCCGTGGCTTCCTTCCGGCCTCCCTCGTCGAGATGCGCCGCGTCCGCGACCTCCAGCCCTACGTGGGCAAGGAGCTCGAGGCCAAGATCATCGAGCTGGACAAGAACCGCAACAACGTGGTCCTGTCCCGCCGTGCCTGGCTCGAGCAGACCCAGAGCGAGGTCCGTCAGACCTTCCTCACGACCCTGCAGAAGGGTCAGGTCCGCTCCGGCGTCGTTTCCTCGATCGTCAACTTCGGTGCGTTCGTGGACCTCGGCGGCGTCGACGGTCTCGTGCACGTCTCCGAGCTTTCCTGGAAGCACATCGACCACCCCTCCGAGGTTGTCGAGGTCGGTCAGGAAGTCACCGTCGAGGTTCTCGACGTGGACATGGACCGCGAGCGCGTGTCCCTGTCGCTCAAGGCGACGCAGGAAGACCCGTGGCAGCAGTTCGCCCGCACGCACCAGATCGGGCAGGTCGTTCCCGGTAAGGTCACCAAGCTCGTTCCGTTCGGTGCGTTCGTGCGCGTCGACGAGGGCATCGAGGGCCTGGTCCACATCTCCGAGCTGGCCGAGCGCCACGTGGAGATCCCGGAGCAGGTCGTCCAGGTCAACGACGAGATCTTCGTCAAGGTCATCGACATCGACCTCGAGCGTCGCCGGATCTCGCTGAGCCTCAAGCAGGCCAACGAGTCCTTCGGTGCCGACCCGTCGGCCGTCGAGTTCGACCCGACCCTGTACGGCATGGCCGCGTCCTACGACGACCAGGGCAACTACATCTACCCCGAGGGCTTCGACCCCGAGACGAACGACTGGCTCGAGGGCTTCGAGACCCAGCGCGAGGCTTGGGAGGGCCAGTACGCCGAGGCGCAGCAGCGCTTCGAGCAGCACCAGGCTCAGGTCATCAAGTCCCGCGAGGCGGACGCCCAGGCCGAGGCCGAGGGCGCTGCCGCTCCGGCTTCCGCCGGTGCGCCGGCTGCCGGTGGCAGCAGCAGCGGTGGTTCGTACTCCTCGGAGTCGGACGACACCTCTGGTGCGCTGGCCTCGGACGAGGCGCTGGCCGCGCTTCGCGAGAAGCTTGCCGGAGGCCAGAGCTGACCTCGCGTCGCTCTCTCTAGGCGGTAGCTGAACGCTGCGGGCCCGCATCTCTTCGGAGATGCGGGCCCGTTGTTCTGTTCTTGGGTGCGGGTTCGGTGGGGGCTTGTCGCGCAGTTCCCCGCGCCCCTTCCAGGGGCGCTTCCTCGGGGCCGCTTTTACGGCGTCACCTTGATGTTCGTCAGGCCCTTGCCTGCCGTCACCGTGTTGCTCGCGTACACCGTCGTCTTGCAGTTGTCGCTGTAGTTCGTCACGTTGATCGCCAGCTGTTTGTCGCCCGTCGAGCCGGTCAGGTCCGACTTGTTGGCGCGGAAGACCGTGCCGCAGCCCCAGCCGGACTGCTGGGTGTGGGTTTCGTAGCCGTTGTTCGTGGTGTTCTTGCCGGTGTTGTTCTCGACGACGTAGTCGTTGCCCTTCACGTCGATCCATGAGTCGTCGTAGTTGTTGCCGGTCAGGCCCTTGCCGTCGAACGTGTTGCCGGAGACCTTGCCGCCTGTCGTGCCCTCCTTGAGGTCGATGGCCTCGCCGCCGACGTCCGGGCCGATCGTGTTGCCGATGATCTGTACGTTGTCGCTCTTGTCGGAGAGTGTGTTGGCGCTGCCTACGTAGACGCCCTCGCCCATGCCTCTGTCGTCGTTCCCGGTGTCGTAGATCCGCGAGTTCTTGATGACGCCGTCGCTGCTCGACTTCCGGAAATGGACGCCCTCCATGTCGAGGCCGTGGACCGTGACCGTGTCGACCGTGACTCCCTTGGCGGAGTCGATCATGATGCCCTTCTGGCCGCCGGTGACGGTGATGCCCCGCACCGTCCAGTACGAGGCGCCGTCCAGGTGCAGGCCGTAGCCGCCGCCCGCGGTGAGCACCGCCTTGGAGGAGCCGGTCAGGGTGATGCGGGAGCCCGAGCTCGCGGCCGTGCTCGTCTTGAAGTTCCCGGAGTACGTTCCGTCGGCGAGGTGGATCGTGTCGCCCGGGGAGGCATCGGTGAGCGCGGACTTGAGCTCGGCGGCCGTGGAGACCTCGATGACCTCGGCGGCCGCCGGGGCGGGCGACGCCGTGGCCGCCACGGCCAGGCCTCCGGTGGCGGCCGTCGCGGCGAGCGCGGAGATGAGCAGGGTGCGTCGGGTGCGCATGTGGGGGGTGACCTTTCTGTTTGTGTGTTCTGTTCTTGCGTCCGTTCTCGTACGTGAACTTCGGGTGTGATTCTGAACGTAAGGGCGGGGCATGTCCGCGTCAAGGTCTGGACTGAGGCGGGTGGGTGAG
>NZ_SRIC01000390.1 GCF_004684775.1 Streptomyces sp. MZ04 | reverse complement strand
CCCCCGACTCGAACCGCGACACCCACACCTCGATGCGGGTCCCCGGCCCGGACGCGCGGGGGGCGCGGGCCGTGCCTCGGGCGCCGCCGGCGAGCTCGTCCGGGCCGGGGACCCGCATCGAGGTGTGGGTGTCGCGGTTCGAGTCGGGGGCGGCTCCGGGGACGAGTGGGACCGCGCCCCGGCGGGGGGCCCTGGGGGACGGGTCCGGCGCGGGCTCCTCCTCGGCCTCCTCCGGCAGCGGCTCCGTGTCCGGCTCGTCCACGTCCAGCGGCGGCATGCCCGCCACCAGCGGCTGCAGCTCCCGCAGGCGCGCGGCCAGCTCGGAGGCGCGCAGGCGGGACGCGGGCGCCTTCGCCAGGCACTGGACCATGAGCTGCCACAGCTCGTCCGGGATGCCGGGGAGGGGGACCACCGTCTCCGTGACGTGGCGGCGGAGCACCGCGCCCGGGTGACCGCCGCCGAAGGGTGTGAAGCCCGCCAGGAGTTCGTACAGGACCGTCGCGAGGGCGTAGATGTCCACCGCCGCGCGCGGGGGCAGGCCCTCGATGATCTCGGGGGCGAGGTAATCCGGTGTGCCGATGATCTTTGTCGCGCGCGTGCGGCGCGGGGAGTCGATCAGCTTGGCGACGCCGAAGTCCGTCAGGAGCGCCGGGTGCGAGCCGCCGGGGCCCAGCGGACCCTGCATGTCCAGGAGTACGTTCTCCGGCTTCACGTCACGGTGCACGATCCCCGCCGCGTGCGCCGCCGCGAGCCCGTCCGCGACGTCCGCGACGATCGCCACGGCCGCCTCCGGAGCGAGCCTGCGCTCGCGGTCCAGGCGGGTGCGCAGGTCGGTGCCGCGGACCAGATCCATGACCAGGGCGAGGTCGTTGCCGTCGACCACCAGGTCGTGGACGCCCACCACGCGCGCGTGGTCGAGGCTGAGGAGCGCCGTGCGCTCCTGGACGAAGCGGCCGACGAGCTCCTGGTCGGACGCCAGGTCCTCGCGCAGCAGCTTGATGGCGACGGGACCCTCGGGCCCCTCGCCGAGCCACACCGTGCCGGCGCTGCCCCGACCAAGGATCTGGTGGGCGGTGTACCGGCTGCCGATCTTGCGTGCCAAGACTGCTCCTACGGATGCGTGTTGGCGACAAAACTACGCGGCCTCGACGCCAACCTTCACTCCAGGAGCAGAAATCACCCCACAGGTGTCGACAAATCCCCAGAGTCGGGAGGGGATTCGTCCATCCCTGACAGCAGAGCTGTTAATTACCGCTAATTGGCGCCCAGTTTCCCTATCCAGCCGGAGACCGAGTCGTACCAGTCGGTGAGCTGGTCCCAGTACCCCTTCGTCGTACCGATCCACTCCTGGAGCGGGCTCAGCTCCCAGACGAGCCAGCTCGCCACGAAGAGGATGACGATGGTGAACAGGCACCCCTTGAGGCAGCCGAGACCCGGGATCTTCATCGGGTTCGCGCTGCGCTGCCTCGGCTCGCGGGGCGCGCGCCCGGCGGGCGGCTGCTGGGGCGGTGCCTGCTGCGGCGGCGCAGCGTACTGGCGCGGCTGCTGGGGCTGCGGCGCCGGGGCGTACTGCTGCGGACGCTGCTGCTGCGGCGCGTACTGCTGGGGGCGCTGCGGCTGCTGCTGGGGGCGGGCCACCTGGCGCTGGGGGCGGCGGCGCAGCGGGTCCTGGTTCGGGTCCAGGTACTGGACCTGGGTCTGTTCGTTGCGGTCGCGGGCCGCCCGCATCTGGTTCTGCCAGGGGTGCGGGTCGTCGGGGTTCGCGCCGGGCTGGTTGGACGGCACCGGCGGCATGACGGCCGTCGGGTCGGCGTCCCCAGGACCGGGACCGGGACCGGCGCCGGGACCGCCGGTGTTCTGCATGACGCTCGTCGCGGCGTTCGGGTCGTACGATCCCGCGTTGCTCGGCAGGACCTGGGTGGGGTCGGCGGCCCCGGCCGTCCCCGGCACCGTCGCGGGCGCCGGATCGGGCATCAGGAGGGCGCCCACGCCCTCCGCGGCGGCGATCTGCGCGCTGGACGCGTGCACACCGACGCCCTCGGCGACGGCACGCAGGCCGCGCGCGAGGTTCTCGGCGCTGGGGCGGTGGTCCGGGTTCTTGCTGAGGCAGCGCTCTATGACCGTCCACAGCGGGTCCGGGACCGTGGAGGGGCGGCGCGGTTCGGCGCTCAGGTGCTGGTGCAGGACTTCGAGGGCCGAGCCGCCGGAGAACGGCGGCTGACCGGTGACCAGCTCGTACAGCAGGATGCCCGCGCCGTAGATGTCGACCGCGCTGGTCTGCGGGCGGCCCTCGGCGGACTCGGGCGCCACGTACGCGGGCGTGCCGACGAATTCGTGGGTGCGGGTCAGGCCCGGGGAGTCGGCGAGGCGCGCGATGCCGAAGTCGGTGAGCATCGGGTGCATCGCCCCGCCGTCGGCCCCGCCGTCCTGCTTGAGCAGGACGTTCGCGGGCTTCAGGTCGCGGTGCACGACGCCGTCCGCGTGGCTCGCGGCCAGCGCGTCGGCGATCTGCGCGGTCATCAGGGCCGCGGCGACCGGCGTGAACGGGCCGTTCTCGCGGAGGTAGCGGTGCAGGTCCGGGCCATCGACCAGGTCCATGACGAGGGCGAGGAGATCGCCCTCGACGACGAGGTCACGGGTCCGCACGATGTTCGGGTGCGTGAGCCTGAGCAGGACGGAGCGCTCCCGGAGGAAGCGCATCACGACGTCCGCGTCGTTGGCGAGCTCTTCCTTGAGGACCTTGATCGCGACGGTCTCGCCGGGCTGGCCGGGGACGGCCGCCTCGGCACCCGCGGTCTCGCGCTGGCGGGCTCGCCAGACGGTGCCCGTGGCGCCGCGCCCGAGCGGCTCCTCGAGCAGGTACTTGCTGCCTACCGGCCGCACGTCATGCGCTCCCTGCTGATCTGGCTGGTCATGTCCGGACCCGGCTGCCCGCCGGAGGGTGTTCCGACCCACTGTAATGCCGCCGAACGGGGCACCGGCGGGTCACATTCCGTGCCCGGCCCCGAGGTGTCCGGATCGTTGTTCGGTGGAAAGACGCCCGACCAGGGTCGTTGGTTGCCGGGTGGCGGCGAATTGACCTCCGTCACCGGCAGCCGGCCGTTGATCGCAACGGTCCAAGCAGGCACTTTTCCGAGCAGAGCCGACCAATCAAGATCACTTACCGGTGGCCGCCGGGCGTGTTGTCAGTGGCAGGTGCGAGGATGCTTTCCTGATACTGGCCGACGTGCCCGTGTGTGGTGGGGGAATCACAGCGCGAGTCCCCCTGCCCGGCGGCAAGGGCAGAAGGGACCGCTGACGGCGATGCAGATCCGGCTGACCGTCCTCGGGCCGCGCAGCGGCCAGACCGAGCCCCAAGGCGGCCCCGCGCGCGGGGCCTGTGACGTGCTGGTGACCGCCCCCGCAGGGACCGCGCTCGCCGCCGTCGCCTCCGGCCTCGCATCGGCCGTCGCGGGCGGCGAAGGACCCCTGGTCCTGTACGCGGACGCGGAGCGGCTCGACGCGCAGCGCAGCACCCTCGGCGAGCCCCCGCTGATCGACGGAGCGGTGCTCTCGCTCGGCTCCCCCGCCGAGCCGGGGCCCGAACTGGCGGGCGCGGCAGCCCAGTTGCACGTGGTGGCGGGCCCGGACGCGGGCGGTGTGCACCTCCTGCACGGCGGGCAGATCCGCATCGGCCGCTCGGCGGACGCGGACGTCCCCCTCGACGACCCGGACGTCTCCCGGCTGCACTGCGCGGTCACGCTCGGCCCGGACGGCCAGGTGACCGTGACGGACCTGGGGTCCACGAACGGCACGACGGTGGACGGCCGCGAGATCACCCGGCGCCCGGTCCGCCTCTCCCCCGGCTCCCTGCTGCGGCTCGGCGAGTCCGCGCTGCGGCTCACCGGCGGGGACGGCGTGGGCGGTGCGCCGGCGACGGCTCCGGACGGCGAGGGGCACGTGCGCGTGCGGACCGCCCAGGACACCGACGCCCCGCAGACCCCACCCCAGTCGGCCACCCCCTCCGAGAGCACACACCACACGTACGGCACCGCGGGGTGGGGCGCCTCCGGCGGGGACGGCCAGGACAGCGGGGACGGCCAGGACAGCGGGGACAGCGAGGACGGGGCGTACGGCACGCATGCGTACGGGCAGACATCGGTCACCGACCTGCCGCTCGTGCCCCAGCAGGGCGGTGCCCCCGACGCCGAGCGGACCCGTGCCGGGACGCCCCCGCGCGGGACGACCGTGCCGCGCGGCCTGCGCAAGCGGGGCGGCCTCTCGGCGTGGGCCCGGCGGCTCACCGGAGGCCGGGACGACGAGCACGCGTCGGCCGACCACGACGAGTACGACGCGGCGTACGGCCCCGGCTCCCCGGAACCGGCAGGTCCCACCCCCGAGGACCTCGCGGTGGCTGCCGCCGCGCGCACCCCGGAGTCCTGGCCCGACCCCGCGGCCCTGCTGCTCACCGCGCTCGGCCCCGGCCCCCGCCTCTGGGAGCGCGGCCCCGGCCACCCCGAGGCGCTCACGGTCCGCCTCGGCACGGTCGACAGGGCGGCGCCGGACGACCGCGGACTGCTGCCCGCCGTCCCCGTGACGGTGAGCCTGCGGGAAGCGGGCGCGCTCGGCCTCGCCGGACCGCGCGAGCGGCTGCCGGGCCTCGCCCGCGCGGTCGTCGCCCAGCTCGCGGCGCTGCACTCCCCCGACACCCTGGAGATCGTGCTCCTGAGCACGGACCGCACGCGGCCCGCGCCGGAGCGCGTCGCCGAGTGGTCCTGGCTCGGCTGGCTCCCTCACTTGCGGCCCACCCACGGCCAGGACTGCCGCCTCCTCCTCGCCTACGACCGCGAGCAGGCCCTGGCCCGTACGGACGAGCTGACGCGCCGCCTGGACGATCACCTGGCGGACTCCTCCGGTACCGGCCGTTCCGAGCCCGGCGGCGGGCCCTGCGCGCGCACCGTCGTCGTGGTGGACGGCGACCCCGGGGCCGCCGGGCTGCGGGAGGCCGTGGTGCGGCTCGCGCGGGACGGGGCCGCGGCCGGCATCCATGTCGTCTGCATCGCCGAGACCCCGGCCGCCTCGCCCGCGTCCCCGGTGTCGGCGACGTACGAAGCGGCCTGCTCGGTGTCGCCCGCCTTCCGTGCCTGCGGTGCGGTCGCGCTGCTCAGCGGTGACGTGGCGACGGCGCTGCGGCTGCTGCGCACGGTGGACGGGCAGCCGGCGGGGCACGGGACGGTCGCTGCGGTGGACGCGGTGTCGCAGGCCTGGGCCGAGCGGTTCGCCCGCGCGCTGGCTCCTTTCCGTACGGACGGGGCGCCCGGAGACGGGCACGCGCGCGTGTCCGCGCCGTTGCCCCAAATGGCGCGGCTGCTCGACGAGTTGGGGCTCGCCCGTGCCACGCCCGCGTCCCTGATGGCGCGGTGGGCCGCGGCCGCCGACGATCCCGAGGCGCTTGGCGGGCGGGCCTGGACGGTGCTGGGGGCGGGGCCGCGCGGTCCCGTGGTCGTGGATCTCGCCGCCGAGGGCCCGCATCTGCTGGCCGAGGGGCCCGCGGGGAGCGGCCGCACGGAACTGCTGCGGTCCGTCGCCGCGTCGCTGGCCGCCGCCGAGCGGCCCGACCGCCTCGGGATCGTGCTGATCGACGGGCGGGACAGCACGGGGAGCGGGAGCAGTGGGACGAGCGGGGGGAACGTACGGCTCGGTGAAGGTCTTTCCTCCTGCACCGATCTGCCGCACGTCACCACGCATCTCGCCGCCAACGACCCGGTCCGGATGCGGGAGTTCGCGCAGTCACTGACGGCCGAGCTGAAGCGGCGGGCGGAGTTGCTCGGGCGCCTTGGATTCGCCGAATGGCACACGCAGCGGGAGGTCTCTGGGCGGCTGGTCTCGCAGCGCGCGGGGGCGACCGCGGCCGCCTCCGGTGACGGGGATCTTGATCCGCCGCCGAGTTCCACGATGCGGCTGCGGCCGGCCGCCGCGCGGAAGGGGGCCGAGCCGGGGCCGCCGCTGCCTCGGCTCGTCGTGCTCGTCGACGACTTCGACGCGCTGCTCTCGCCCGCGCTCGGGTCGCCGGGGCGGCCTGCCGCGGGGTCGGTCGTGCGGGCGCTTGAGGCTGTGGCGCGGGACGGGGAGCGGCTGGGGGTGCATCTGGTGGCCACGGCGGGGCGCAGTGAGCGGACTCCGGAGACGGAGTTGGGGCAGCGGGCGGCGCTGCGGATCGTTCTGGACGCGGTGTCTCCCGGGGCGGAGGAACCC
>NZ_SRIC01000389.1 GCF_004684775.1 Streptomyces sp. MZ04 | reverse complement strand
CCCCCAGAAGATGGCCCCGCCCGTCGTGACCCGCACCCGCAGCTCGGAACGGGCGAACCGCACGACGCCGCCCCCGGGCCCCGGCTCGACGCCCGTCACCGGACCGGGCGCCCGCGCGCGCTCGACACCCCGGGGGGCGAGCCCGGACGCGTCCGCCCGCTTCATCCGCCAGGAGGACCGCACCGTACGCAACCCCTGCGCCGTACCGACCAAACCGACCGCCTTCATCGAACGCACCAGGTCACGACCGTTCATGCTGCTCACCCTGCCACCGAAGAAGCCGCGTGTGTGGATCGTTCAACTGCCGTTCACTTGGGGTGACGGCACACAGTCGCCACGCCGACTGTGTGAGGCCCACCCTGGTGTGGAAATCGATCACATGGCATCGTCCTATTCAGCCGTGTCGCGCGCACACCAGCACGCGCGCACCACACACGCATACGACGCGTACAGCCCGGGAGCCGCCCCATGTCCTCAGCGAACCCTTCAGCGCTCTGGCAGCCCGACCAGGAACGGATCGCCGGTGCTCGGATCACACGCTTCCAGGAGTGGGCCGCCGAGCACTACGGAGCGCCCGCCGACGGAGGCTACGCGGCACTGCACCGCTGGTCGGTGGCAGAACTGGACACGTTCTGGAAGGCCGTGACCGACTGGTTCGACGTACGGTTCTCGACGCCCTACGCGCGCGTGCTCGGCGACCGCTCGATGCCGGGCGCCGAATGGTTCCCCGGAGCCACGCTCAATTACGCCGAACACGCCCTGCGCGCCGCGGAAGATCCCACGCGCGGGGGCGACCCCGCCCTCCTCCATGTTGACGAGACCCACGAGCCGGTCCCCGTGACCTGGGCCGAGCTGCGCCGCCAGGTCGGCTCCCTGGCGGCGGAACTGCGCGCACTCGGCGTACGCCCGGGTGACCGCGTCAGCGGCTACGTCCCCAACATCCCGCAAGCCGTCGTCGCCTTCCTGGCCACCGCGGCCGTCGGCGCCGTCTGGACCTCCTGCGCCCCGGACTTCGGCGCCCGCAGCGTCCTTGACCGCTTCCAGCAGGTCGAACCGGTCGTCCTGTTCACCGTCGACGGCTACCGCTATGGCGGCAAGGAACACGACCGCCGCGACGCCGTCGCCGAGCTGCGCCGCGAACTGCCCACCCTGCGCGCCGTCGTCCACATCCCGCTCCTTGGCACCGACGCCCCCGAAGGCACCCTGGAATGGTCCGCCCTCACCGCCTCGGACACCGGCCCCGTCTTCGAACCGGTCCCCTTCGACCACCCCCTGTGGGTGCTCTACTCGTCCGGCACGACAGGCCTGCCCAAGGCCATCGTGCAGTCCCAGGGCGGCATCCTCGTCGAACACCTCAAGCAGCTCGGCCTGCACTGCGACCTCGGTCCCGAGGACCGCTTCTTCTGGTACACGTCCACCGGCTGGATGATGTGGAACTTCCTCGTTTCCGGCCTGCTGACGGGCACCACGATCGTCCTCTACGACGGCAGCCCCGGCCATCCCGACACCGGCGCCCAGTGGCGCATCGCCGAACGCACGGGGGCCACCCTCTTCGGCACCTCCGCCGCGTACGTCATGGCCTGCCGCAAGGCGGGCGTGCGGCCGGCCCGCGACTTCGACCTCTCGCGCGTGCAGTGCGTAGCCACCACCGGCTCACCGCTGCCGCCCGACGGATTCCGCTGGCTGCACGACGAGTTCGCGGACAGGCCGGGCGGCCTGTGGATGGCCTCCGTCAGCGGCGGCACGGACGTGTGCTCCTGCTTCGCCGGCGCCGTGCCGACCCTGCCCGTCCACATCGGCGAACTCCAGGCCCCCGGCCTCGGCACGGACCTCCAGTCCTGGGACCCCCAGGGCAAGCCCCTCGTCGACGAGGTCGGCGAACTCGTGGTCACCAACCCGATGCCGTCCATGCCGATCCACTTCTGGAACGACCCCGACGGCAGCCGCTACCACGACAGCTACTTCGACACCTACCCCGGAGTCTGGCGCCACGGCGACTGGATCACCCTGACCTCACGCGGCTCGGTCGTGATCCACGGCCGCTCCGACTCCACGCTCAACCGCCAAGGCGTACGCATGGGTTCGGCCGACATCTATGAGGTCGTCGAACGCCTCCCGGAGATCCGCGAATCCCTCGTCATCGGCGTCGAAGAACCCGAAGGCGGCTACTGGATGCCCCTCTTCATCCACCTCGCCCCGGACGCCACCCTCGACGACGCTCTGCGTGACCGCATCAAGCAGTCGATCCGCACCCAGCTCTCCCCGCGCCATGTGCCCGACGAGATCATCGAGGTGCCCGGCATCCCGCACACCCTCACCGGCAAGCGCATCGAGGTCCCGGTCAAGCGGCTGCTCCAAGGCGCCGCACTGGACAAGGCGGTCAACGCGGGATCGGTGGACAACCTCGAACTGCTCCGGTTCTACGAGGAACTGGGCCGCCGACGCTCGTGATCAACTCCCGTCCCGCGGTCGTTGTCAGTGCCTCACGTTACTGTGAGTGAGCATTGATCAACAGATCGCAGGGGGAATCATGGGTCGTACGCAGCACAGCACCATGCGACGCGCACTGCGCCGCGAAGTCGCCGGAACCATCGGCCTGTTGGCCGACGAGGAGGACTTCGCGGCGATGCGCCGCTACCGCACCTTCACGTTCGACGACCACACCACGTACCTGCGCCAGGCCGAAGGCGTGCTCCGGTCTCTCGCCTCCGACGGCCGGCACACCACCATCGCGCTCTTCGACCCCGAGGAATACGAGGAGTACTGCGCAGACACAGGCCTGGAACCGGACGCCCCGGCCAGCCGCACCCGCTTCACCGCCGAGCTGGCCTCCACCGGGCCCACCGTCCCCTATGACGGCCAGCCGCTCTCGGACCTCCTGCCCGACCTCGTCGACGAGGCGGTCCGCCAGGCCACCTGGGAGTACGCCACGATGCTCCTGGCCGGCCTCGGCGCATGCGCGGTCTGCGGCGAGGACATCGGCAGGGCCGCCTTCGACCGGGCATCGGACCTGGTCGTCCGACTCCTCGACACCGCAGGACCTGCCACCCGGCACCTGGTCTGCAGCCTGCCCGCCGCCCAGGAGACGCTCCTCGCCACACTGCACGTCGAACAGGACGCCGAGGGCACCACACGGCTCGACGAAACCGAAGCCCTGGAGTTCACCACGGTCCTAGCCGTCGGCATCGCCACCCACGGCGCCGCGGGCCTGGTGATGCGCACGACCGCCGACGGCATGCCGGACCGCGTCCAAGGCTGGCGCCTGCACGGCGAGCACCTGCTGCCCCTCACCGCGGCCGAGGTCTTCGACGCCTACTGCACGGACGCGATCTCGGGCGACCTCGTCGCCCCGGAATCCGGCGTCGACTACTGCGCGGCCCCGCCCATCGGAGACGACGAACCCGAAGGGGGACACCGGCACTGAACGCCCGAGGGGCGCCCCACCCGCATCGGATGGAACGCCCCTCGCACATCATTCGGCGGACCGAGCGGCCCGCACGCACCTGCTACTCGCCGGACAGAACCGCCTGAGCGGCCTTCCGCGCGTCCTCGGCACTGTCCGCGGCACGCGCCGCGGCCGCAGCACGCTCGCACTGGGCCAGCGTGTACTTGCCGAGCGTCGCCCGCACGTAGGGAATGGACGCAGCACCCATGGAAAGGGAGGTGACACCGAGACCGGTCAGCACACACGCGAGCAGCGGGTCGGACGCCGCCTCGCCACAGACACCACAGCTCTTGCCCTCGGCCTTGGCCGCGTCGGCGGACAGCGCGACCAGGTCGAGCAGCGCGGGCTGCCACGGGTCCTGCAGCCGCGACACCGCGCCCACCTGACGGTCGGCCGCGAACGCGTACTGGGCCAGGTCGTTGGTGCCCAGCGAGAGGAACTCGACCTCCTGCAGGATCGAGCGCGCCCGCAGCGCGGCCGACGGAATCTCCACCATGGCGCCGAACTTGGCCTGCAGCCCCGCCTCGCGACACGCGTCCGCGAACGCCTTGGCGTCAATACGGTCCGCGACCATCGGAGCCATGACCTCGAGGTAGACAGGCAGCCCCTCGGAGGCCTTGGCCAGCGCGGTCAGCTGCGTACGCAGCACATCGGGGTGGTCGAGCAGCGACCGAAGCCCCCGCACACCGAGCGCCGGGTTCGGCTCATCGGCGGGCGTCAGGAAGTCGAGCGGCTTGTCGGCGCCCGCGTCGAGCACACGCACCACGACCCGGCCCTCGGGGAACGCCTCGAGCACCTTGCGGTACGCCTCGACCTGCTTCTCCTCCGACGGCGCCTTGGTGCTGTCGTCGAGGAAGAGGAACTCGGTACGGAAGAGACCGACACCCTCGGCCCCGGCCTCCACCGCCGCCGGCACATCGGCGGGCCCGCCGACATTGGCGAGCAGCGGCACCTTGTGACCGTCGGACGTCGCACCCGGACCGGTCGACGCGGCGAGCGCGGCCTTCCGCTCGGCGGCCGCGGCCTCCATCTGGCTCCGCTTCTCCGCACTCGGGTCGACAAAGATCTCACCGGTGCTGCCGTCGACAGCCACAACGGTGCCCTCGGCGAGTTCACCCGCACCCGGCAGAGCGACAACGGCGGGCACACCCAGCGCCCGCGCGAGAATGGCACTGTGACTGGTCGGCCCGCCCTCCTCGGTGACGAAGCCGAGCACCAGCGCGGGGTCAAGCAGCGCCGTGTCCGCGGGCGCGAGGTCGCGCGCGATCAGGACATAGGGCTCATCGCTGTCCGGAACACCCGGCATCGGAACGCCGAGCAGCCGCGCGACGATGCGATTCCGTACGTCATCGAGGTCAGCGACACGACCGGCCATGTACTCACCGGCACCGGCCAGCAGTTCGCGGTAGTGGGAGAACGCGTCGTAGATACCGCGCTCCGCCGTGCTGCCGACCGTGATGCGACGGTCGACGTCGGACATGAGCTCGGGGTCCTGGGCGATCATCGCCTGTGCCTCGAGTACGTGCTGCGCCTCCCCACCGGCCAGATTGCCGCGCGCGATCAGATCGGCCGCGACAGCCTCCACGGCCTGCCGGGCGCGCCCCTGTTCGCGCTCCGCCTCTTCCGCGGGAATCTGCTTGGCCGGCGGCTCGAGCACCGCCGTCCCCATGTGCCGAACTTCGCCGATCGCCACACCGTGGCTCACGCCGACGCCTCGCAGCGTTGTCTCCATTTCACCCGTCTCCAATAGAGCGACGGGCCCAGCCGCCGCGGTGGATGTCCTACCTGCCGTCAGGGACGGCGATGACGTCACTTCCAGCTGAAGAGAGCGTCCCCGGCCTTGACGTCACCATCCTCGACGAGTCCGCCGAGGGACTCGGCAGTGGCCTCGAGTGCCACGATCGGGCAGATGGGAGACTTGCCGGCCGCCTCGACGCTCGCCGGGTCCCAGCGCACGATCTCCTGGCCGCGCTGCACGGTGTCACCCTTATTGACGAGCAGCTCGAAGCCCTCACCATTGAGCTGTACGGTGTCGATGCCCAGGTGCGTCAGCACGCCGTGCCCCTGGTCGTCCACGACGACAAAGGCATGGGGGTGAAGCGAGACGACGATGCCATCGACGGGGGCGACAGCTGCCGAGGGCTCACGCACGGGGTCGATCGCCGTACCGGGGCCGACCATCGCACCGGAGAACACGGGGTCCGGTACCGCGGCGAGCCCGATGGCGCGTCCTGCAAGCGGTGACGTCACGCTGGTCATGGCATGCCTCCCAGGGGGCGGAGATTCGTAGCCGCCGTCACTGCCTGTCCCGGACGGCGCACTGTTCAGAAGACTAAGTCATAAAAAGTCCCGGTTCCGCGCCAGAGGTCCCGGATGACTGAGTAGGGGCACTGCACAAACGATTTGCGCCCGACCAACGCCCCATGTACAGTCGGACTCCTGCCTGAGGCAAGCGACGCGGTCAAGCGTCCGGACTCGGCAGCACCTATCAAGTCGGATCCTAATCCCTGGGTCAGCTGCTGCGTGCTCGCAGACGAGTGGTCAGGGAGTCGAGAAAGACCTGCTAGTGTTTGCAACCGCCGGAAAGGGAAACGCGAAAGGCCGAGAGGCTGGAGCGGAAACCTGAAAGGCACCGAGGAAATCGGACACGAAAGAGTCTGATAGAGTCGGAAACGCAAGAACAAAAGAAACACCGAAGGGAAGCGCCCGGAGGAAAGCCCGAGAGGGTGAGTACAAAGGAAGCGTCCGTTCCTTGAGAACTCAACAGCGTGCCAAAAGTCAACGCCAGATTGACAACCCCGTCTCGGCCGTCATGGTC
>NZ_SRIC01000038.1 GCF_004684775.1 Streptomyces sp. MZ04 | reverse complement strand
GGGTGGTCATGCTCCACGGGGGAGTTGTTGGGCGTGGCGGTTGTCCGTGGTGGATATAGCGGGGGTGCGCGAAGGCCGGGGACGTGCAGGGGGGCGATCGCCGCGTCCCGCACCGCCCCATTCCCGCAGGCCCGGCCGCGTATCCGGTGAACTCCCCCTGCGGGGGCACTAGATTGACCCGCGGAACAGCAGAGCGGCAGGTCAGGGGGCAAGGGGCATGGACTCCGACGGCACTTACGACGCACGCGGCACGCACGCCACACCGGTGCCGCGGCCGGCGGTGCCACCGTCCGGTGCCGCGGGGCCTCCGTCACGGGTGCCCGCCGCGCCGCCGATGCCCCGGCAGGCGCCCGGCGCCGACAGCGCCACTTCCGTCGCCGAATGGTTCGCCGCGCCGCGCCCCGAGGTGGCTCCGGGTCTCTGGCGCTACGCCTACCGGCCTCCCGCGCCCGAGGCCGACGGCGAAGGCACCGATCGGCGGCTGATCGTCGGCATGGTGATCTCCGCCCTGCTCGGTCTGCTGTTCTGGTCGCTGTGGCGGCAGGGCAGCATCCCCTATCAGTGGGCCCCGCTGAAGCTGTTCACGCCGGGCGACTGGTGGTGGGCCGGCAGCGTCCGGCCCAAGGGGTTGCAGGGCGGGGACGCCCGGATCGTCTACGACGGGGTGGTCTTCGGCGCGGTGCTGTACACCGTCGGACGGCTCGGCGCCTGGCCGGACGCGATCCAGCACTTCGTGGTGCGGCGCCCCCAGCCGGCCCGTGCCGTGCTCGCCTCCGTCGCGGCGGTCGGTGTCCTGGCTTCCGTCTGGCCGAGCGACCTCGGGCTCGACGTGCGGCCGCTGCCCGTGGTCCGCCCCGTCTTCTCACTGATCGCGCTCGTCGCGGGTGGGTACGAAGTCTTCGAATCGCGCCTGGTCACCGAGGTCCTGTACGTCCTGATCACCCTCGCCGTGCTGTGGCCCTTCGTGCGGATCGGCGGGTGGTGGCAGGCGATCCGCGACGCCAAGGCCGTGAAGGAGCGGCTGCCCGTCACGCCGCCGCGCCCTGCCGACGGCCCGGCGCGCGCCCACTGGCCCGAACTGCGCGCGGCGGGATACGACAAGGCAGCGGACCTGCTCTCCGCCGAACTGGTCGGCGGACGCATGAACGACGTCGACTGCGCCCGCGTGGCCCACGCCTGGCGCACGGCCGCCCCCGACCCGGGGGCGCTCGCCACCTTTGTGGACACGGTCGCCCGGCACGGCCGCGCCGCCTGGACCCACCCCTCCGGCCGGCGTGACCTGCCCGCTCGCAGCGCCGTCCACGACCTGCTCACCGGCCAGGTCAGGATCGGCCGCTACGCGAAGGACGAGCGCAACCCCTACGCCGTCCGCAACGCCGCCGCCGCGCTCGATCCCGCCGTGCTCGGCACCTCGCTGCTCGCCGTGGGCCCGTCCGGCGCGGGCAAGACCGGACGGCTCATGCGTCCGGTGGCCGAGTCGCTCGCCCTGGGCGCTCTCACCGGGCAGTGCGCCGTCGTCGCCGTGGGCGCGGCCGGCACGGCGCTCGGTGCCGACGACGCGTACGACGTCGTGGTCAAGCCGGGCGATCCGGGGTCGGTCCACGACATCGACCTGTACGCGGACTGCGCCGACGCGGACGAGGCCGCTGCCTTCCTCGCCGAGGCGCTGGTCGGCGACCTCGAAGCCGTCGAGACGCGGCGCGCCGTCACCACCCTCGCCCAGCTGCTCGGCCCCTACCGCGCCCTCCACGGACGCTTCCCCTCCGTCCCCGTGCTGCGCGAACTGCTCGAAGGGGATCCCGCCGGCCTCGCCGACCTCGGGGCGGGCCTCGCCACGGGCGAGCACACCGCCATGCGCCGCGAGCTCGACGCCCGTGTCCGCCAGTCCGGCTCTCCCAACGACCCGGGCCCCGCCCTGGCCGACCGGCTCGCCCTGCTCGACCGGCCCGCCTTCGCCGACTTCTTCGACCCAGGCGGCGAGGGGCGCCCCTTCTCCATGCGCGCCGTCGCCCACCACCCGCTCCGGGTCAGAGTGGATCTGCCCGAGCACGGACACGAGGACGCGTCGAGGCTGCTGGCCCGACTGCTGCTCGCCCAGTTCACGTACGTCGTCCGCGGCCGTGCCCGGCGACCGCACTTCGCCTGCCTGATCCTCGACGACGCCGCGCGCACCCTCACCACCGAGAGCGTGCGCGCCATCCAGCGGCTGCGGTCGCTGAACGCGGGCGTCGTCCTCGGTCTGCGCACCATCGGCGAGGTGCCGGAACCGCTCCAGGGGCCGCTCTACGCGGCGGTCGGCTGCCGGATGGCCTTCTCCGGCGTGACGACCTGGGACGGGCGCCGGTTCACGGAGGCGTGGGGCACCGAGTGGATCGAGACCAAGGAAGTCGCACAGCACACGGTCTTCGCCGATCAGCCGATGACGCGGGCGCTGCACTCGCTGCGCAAGCTCGTCACCGGCAAGGCGGTCACGACCGACGCCGTCACCGTGCGCAAGGTCGAACGCGAACGCTGGTCCGCCTCCGACCTCGCCCACGCCCTGCCCCCCGGCCACGCCGTACTCTCGCTCACCGACGTGCGCGGGGAGCACGCGCCGCCGCTCCTCGTGGACCTGCGGGGTTAGCCGGTCGGGCATAGGCAGGGATGTACGTACGGGGTAATCGGTCTCGTACGTACCGTACGGTGAGGCAGAATCGACACAGGTCGTTCATACGTACCGGCCAAAAGATCCACAACTCGTCCGGGATTCCATGTACGGACCGCCGGGCGGGTGCAGCCTCACCCTCACCCTCACCCGACGCCGACCCCAGACCTGCCACTGACCCGACCTGAAGGTCCCATGCCGCCCACGCTCGCCTCCCTCGTCCACCACTCCGCGCTCAAGCTCACCGTGCGTGCCGGTGAGGAGCATCTGGACGCGCCTGTGCGCTGGGCGCATGCCAGTGAGCTCACCGACCCCGTGCCCTACATGGAGGGCGGCGAGCTCCTCCTGATCACCGCGCTCAAGCTGGACGCCGAGGATCCGGACGCGATGCGGCGCTATGTGAAGCGGCTCGCGGCGGCCGGCGTCGTCGGGCTGGGTTTCGCGGTCGGCGTGCACTACGACGACATTCCGCAGGCGCTGGTCGAGGCCGCGGAGGGCGAGGGTCTTCCGCTCCTCGAAGTGCCCCGGCGCACGCCGTTCCTCGCCATCAGCAAGGCCGTGTCGGCCGCGATCGCCGCCGATCAGTACCGCGCGGTGACGGCGGGCTTCGCCGCCCAGCGCGAGCTGACCAAGCAGGCGCTGAGCGACGGCCCCGAAGGGCTGCTCGCCGCGCTGGCCGGCCAGGTCGACGGCTGGGCCGCGCTGTACGACGCGTCCGGCGCCGTCGTCGCCACGGCACCCGAGTGGGCGTCCCGCAGGGCCGCCCGGCTCACCTCCGACGTCGAGCGGCTGCGGGACCGGACGGCCCCCGCGAGCGCGGTCGTCGCCGGCGCCGAGGACCGCGTGGAGCTGCACTCGATCGGCACCGGACGGCGGCCGCGCGCCGCGCTCGCCGTCGGCACGGCGTCCACCCTCGGCACGGCCGAGCGGTACGCCCTGCACTCCGCCATAGCGCTCCTGACCCTCACCACGGAGCGGAACCGCTCGCTGCACGCCGCCGAGGCACGGATCGGAGAGGCGGTCCTGCGGATGCTGCTCGCCGGGGAGCCGGATCACGCGCGGACCGTGGCGGGCGAGCTGTACGGGAGCCTCCTCGACGCCCCGTTCCGCCTCGTGGTGGCAGAGGTGCCGGCCTCCGCCCCCGAGGGCGGTGACCCGCTGGCCGGGCTCACCGACGCCGTCGAATCGGCCGCCGCGCGGGCCGGCGAGGCGCTCCTCGTCGTGCCCTACGGCGAGCGGCTCGTGCTGCTCGTCGTGGACGGCGGAGCGGGAGCGGCCGCCTGCGTCGCGCACGCGGAGTCGCTGGAGACCGGGCGGACCGAGGCGGTGCGGGAGCAGGGCAACGGCGACGACGCCGCCCTGCTCATGGGCCTCTCCGCGCCCGCCGGGCCGATCGCCGCCGCCACCGCGTACAAGCAGGCCGACCAGGCGCTGTCCGTCGCCCGGCGGCGCGGTCGCACGCTGGTCGAGCACGAGGAGCTGGCGGCGGGTTCCGTCCTTCCGCTCCTCGCCGACGACGCGGTGCGGGCGTTCGCCGACGGGCTCCTGCGTGCGCTGTACGAGCACGACGCCACCGGCCGTGGCGACCTGATCGCCTCGCTGCGGGCCTGGCTGTCCCGGCACGGCCAGTGGGACGCGGCGGCGGCGGACCTCGGCGTCCACCGGCACACGCTGCGCTACCGGATGCGGAGGGTCGAGGAGATCCTCGGCCGGAGCCTGGACGACCCGGACGTCCGCATGGAGCTGTGGCTGGCCCTGAAGACGACGTCGAGCGGCACGGAGTAGGCGCCGCCGGGCCATCGGCGGTGCGCAAGTCCCCGGCCCCTGCCAAAGAGGTGCAGACCCGGTGGCCAACGCTCCGCGTCGGACAAACGCCCCGCACCCTTACCGCCCCTACGGTGGGGAACGTACCCCCCAAGACACACCTTCGCGGAAGGGCCGGGAATCGACATGACTTCCATCCACGCCTTCTGGCTCGCCGGTCGCCAGACCACCGGTGAGACCACTCTCGACGTCACCTCGCCCTGGGACGGGCGGCTCGTCGGCAAGGCGGCCGTCCCGACCGACGCCCAGGTCGAGGAGGCCGTCGCCGCCGCGTACGCCGTGCGCGACGAGTTCGCCGCGACCCCGGCCCACGTGCGCGCCGCGGCCCTCTCCCACGTGTCGAACCGCCTGGTCGAGCGCACGGAAGAGATCGCCCAGCTGATCTCCGCGGAGAACGGCAAGCCGATCAAGTGGGCCCGTGGCGAGGTCGGCCGCGCGGTCTCCGTGTTCCGGTTCGCCGCCGAGGAAGCCCGCCGGTTCAACGGCGGCGAGGCCCAGCGCCTGGACACCGACGCCGGCGGCCAGGGTCGCCTCGCCCTGACCCGCCGCTTCCCCAAGGGCGTCGTCCTCGGCATCGCGCCGTTCAACTTCCCGCTGAACCTCTGCGCCCACAAGATCGCCCCGGCCATCGCCGTCGGCGCGCCGATCATCCTGAAGCCGGCGCCCGCGACCCCCCTGTCCGGCCTCATCATCGGCGAGCTCCTCGCCGAGACGGAGCTCCCGGCCGGTTCCTGGTCCGTGCTCCCCGTCGCCAACGACAAGATGCCCGCCCTGGTCCAGGACGAGCGCATGCCGGTCATCTCCTTCACCGGCTCCGACAAGGTCGGCTACGCGATCATGGACTCGGTGCCGCGCAAGCACTGCACCCTGGAGCTCGGCGGCAACGGCGCGGCCGTCGTCCTGGACGACTTCTCCTCCGAGGAGGACCTGGACTGGGCCGCCTCGCGCATCGCGACCTTCTCCAACTACCAGGGCGGCCAGTCCTGCATCTCGGTGCAGCGGGTCATCGCCGACGCGACCGTGTACGACCGGCTCGTGCCGCGCATCGTCAAGGCCGTCGAGGCCCAGGTCACCGGCGACCCGTCGGACCCGGCGACCGAGGTCGGCCCGCTGGTCAACGAGGACGCCGCCAAGCGCGTGGAGTCCTGGGTCGACGAGGCCGTCAACGCGGGCGCGAAGCTGCTCGCGGGCGGCAAGCGGGACGGCGCCGCGTACGCGCCGACCGTGCTCGCCGACGTACCGGCCGATGTGACCATCGCCTGCGAGGAGGTCTTCGGACCGGTCCTCACGCTCAAGAAGGTGGACGGCGAGGCGGAGGCGTACGCCGCCGTCAACGAGTCCAAGTACGGCCTCCAGGCGGGCGTCTTCACGCACGACCTGCAGACCGCCTTCCGTGCCCACCGCGACCTCGAGGTCGGCGGCGTGGTCATCGGCGACGCCCCGTCCTACCGCGCCGACCAGATGCCGTACGGCGGCGTCAAGCAGTCCGGCGTGGGCCGCGAGGGCGTGGCGTTCGCGATGGCCGACTACACGTACGAGCGAGTCATGGTCATGACGGGCCTCGCCCTGTAAGGCACCTCACGAACCGAACGGTCGGAGCCCACTGTGCGGGGGCTCCGGCCGTTCTCGTGTTCGGGCCCGGCGGGGCAGGCGCGGGCCGGACGCGGTGCGGCCAAACGCTGCGCGAGGGCTGGTGGGGTTCGGGCGAATCGGGTACATACGATCCATACGATCGAGTAGCACCAGTCAGTAACCGACCGGGTCACGATCGGTCCCATCGGCACCGACGGGCCCCACTCCGCGGCGAGGTGAGCTCCTCATGTCCGCACCAACCCCCAAACCGTCCGTCAGCGAGCGCGAGGCCCGGCAGGTCGCCGAGGCCGCCCGCGAACAGGACTGGCGCAAGCCCAGCTTCGCCAAGGAACTCTTCCTGGGCCGCTTCCGGCTCGACCTGATCCACCCGCACCCGCTGCCCGCGGCCGAGGACACCGAGCGCGGCGAGGAGTTCCTGGCCAAGCTCCGCGACTTCTGCGAGACGAAGATCGACTCGGCCCGCATCGAGCGCGAGTCGAAGATCCCCGACGAGGTGATCAACGGGCTCAAGGAGCTCGGCGCGCTCGGCATGAAGATCGACACCAAGTACGGCGGGCTCGGCCTCACGCAGGTCTACTACAACAAGGCCCTGGCCCTCGTCGGCTCCGCGAACCCCTCGATCGGCGCGCTGCTCTCCGCCCACCAGTCGATCGGCGTACCGCAGCCGCTGAAGCAGTTCGGCACCCAGGAGCAGAAGGACGAGTTCCTGCCGCGCTGCGCCCGCACGGACATCAGCGCGTTCCTGCTGACCGAGCCGGACGTCGGCTCGGACCCGGCGCGCATGGCGATGGCGGCCGTGCCGGACGGTGACGCATACGTCCTGGACGGCGTGAAGCTCTGGACCACCAACGGAGTCGTCGCCGACCTCCTGGTGGTCATGGCGCGGGTGCCCAAGTCCGAAGGGCACAAGGGCGGCATCACCGCCTTCGTCGTCGAGGCCGGGTCGGACGGCATCACGGTCGAGAACCGCAACGCCTTCATGGGCCTGCGCGGCCTGGAGAACGGCGTGACCCGCTTCCATCAGGTCAGGGTCCCCGCGGCGCACCGCATCGGCCCGGAGGGCGCGGGCCTGAAGATCGCCCTGACGACCCTCAACACCGGACGCCTCTCCCTGCCCGCGATGTGCGTCGGCGCGGGCAAGTGGTGTCTGAAGATCGCCCGCGAGTGGTCGGGCGCCCGCGAGCAGTGGGGCAAGCCGGTCGCGTTCCACGAAGCGGTCGGCGCGAAGATCTCCTTCATCGCGGCGACGACCTTCGCCCTGGAAGCCGTACTCGACCTGTCCTCCCAGATGGCCGACGAGGACCGCAACGACATCCGCATCGAGGCCGCCCTCGCCAAGCTGTTCGGCTCGGAGATGGGCTGTCTGATGGCGGACGAGCTCGTCCAGATCCGCGGTGGCCGCGGCTTCGAGACGGCCGAGTCCCTGGCCGCCCGCGGTGAACGCGCGGTCCCGGCCGAACAGGTCCTGCGCGACCTGCGCATCAACCGCATCTTCGAGGGCTCGACGGAGATCATGCACCTGCTGATCGCCCGCGAGGCCGTGGACGCGCACCTGAAGGTGGCGGGCGACCTGATCGACCCGGACAAGTCCCTGTCCGACAAGGCGAAGGCGGGCGCGAAGGCGGGCGGCTTCTACGCACGCTGGCTGCCGAAACTGGTGACGGGTCCCGGCCAACTGCCGCGCTCGTACGCGGAGTTCCACCCCAGCGGGCACCCGGATCTCTCCCCGCACCTGCGCTACGTGGAACGGGGCGCCCGCAAGCTGGCCCGCTCGATCTTCTACGCGATGTCCCGCTGGCAGGGAAAGATGGAGACCAAGCAGGGCTTCCTGGGCCGCGTGGTCGACATCGGCGCCGAACTCTTCGCGATGAGCGCGGCCTGCGTGCGCGCCGAGCTGCTTCGGACCACGGAGGACCACGGCCGCGAGGCCTACCAGCTGGCCGACACCTTCTGCCGCCAGTCCCGCATCCGCGTCGACGAGCTCTTCGACCGCCTGTGGACCAACACCGACGACATCGACCGCAAGCTCGTCAAGGGCGTCCTCTCCGGTACGTACACCTGGCTGGAGTCCGGCGTCGTCGACCCCAGCGGCGAGGGACCCTGGATCGCGGCCGCGACTCCGGGCCCCTCGAAACGGGACAACGTCCACCGTCCGATTCGCTGAACGGAGGCCGGGGTGCTGGAGCTTCGGTCGAAGTTCCCGCCCCGGCCACGACTCCGAGAGACCGGATCGGGGCGCAGCGCCCGCGCACACAGTCGGCTAGGCAAGAATGGGGGCATGAGCGACAGCCCTGCCCCCCTCGCGGACCCGCATCTCGTCTTCGACCCCGTGGTCACGGACGGCCCGCGGGACATCGTCATCCTCGGCTCGACGGGGTCGATCGGCACCCAGGCCATCGACCTCGTCCGGCGCAACCCCGGCCGCTTCCGCGTCACCGCGCTCTCCGCCGCCGGCGGCCGTGTCGGGCTGCTCGCCGAGCAGGCGCGGCAGCTGCGGGTGCGGACCGTCGCCGTGGCCCGCGAGGACGTCGTACCGGCGCTGCGCGAGGCGCTGGAGGGGCAGTACGGCGGTGAGCCGATCCCCGAGATCCTCGCCGGGCCCGACGCGGCCACCGAGCTCGCCGCGTCCGCCTGCCACACGGTCCTGAACGGCATCACCGGCTCCATCGGGCTCGCGCCCACCCTCGCCGCCCTCGAAGCGGGCCGCACGCTCGCGCTCGCCAACAAGGAATCGCTGATCGTCGGCGGCCCCCTGGTGAAGGCCCTCGCCAAGCCGGGGCAGATCATCCCCGTCGACTCCGAGCACGCCGCCCTCTTCCAGGCGCTCGCCTCCGGCACCCGCGCCGACGTACGCAAACTGGTCGTCACCGCATCCGGCGGCCCCTTCCGCGGGCGGACGAAGGCCGAGCTGGCCGACGTCACCCCGGACGACGCGCTCGCGCACCCCACCTGGGCCATGGGCCCGGTCATCACCGTCAACTCGGCGACGCTCGTCAACAAGGGCCTCGAGGTCATCGAGGCGCACCTCCTCTACGACATCCCGTTCGAGCGCATCGAGGTCGTGGTCCACCCGCAGTCCTACGTGCACTCCATGGTCGAGTTCACGGACGGCTCGACGCTGGCCCAGGCCACGCCGCCCGACATGCGCGGCCCCATCGCCATCGGCATCGGCTGGCCCGAGCGGGTGCCGGACGCGGCCCCCGCGTTCGACTGGACGAAGGCGTCGAGCTGGGAGTTCTTCCCGCTCGACAACGACGCCTTCCCTTCGGTCGGGCTCGCCCGGCATGTGGGGAAGCTCGCGGGCACGGCCCCGGCGGTGTTCAATGCCGCCAACGAGGAGTGCGTGGACGCGTTCTTGAACGGCGCCCTGCCCTTCAACGGGATCATGGAGACCGTCACGAAGGTCGTCGCCGAACACGGCGACCCCGGTATGGGGGTGTCGGGAACTTCCCTGACCGTCGCGGACGTCCTCGAAGCGGAGACCTGGGCGCGTGCCCGGGCCCGTGAACTGACGGCGAAGGCGACAGCGGAGGCCCGCGCATGACCATCTTGATGACGGTCCTCGGCATAGTCGTCTTCGCGGTCGGGCTGCTGTTCTCGATCGCCTGGCACGAGCTGGGTCACCTGTCGACCGCCAAACTGTTCGGCATCCGCGTGCCGCAGTACATGGTCGGCTTCGGCCCGACGATCTTCTCGCGCAAGAAGGGCGACACCGAGTACGGCGTCAAGGCCATCCCCCTGGGCGGCTACATCCGCATGATCGGCATGTTCCCGCCGGGCCCCGACGGCAAGATCGAGGCCCGCTCGACGTCGCCCTGGCGCGGCATGATCGAGGACGCGCGGTCCGCCGCCTTCGAGGAGCTGCAGCCCGGCGACGAGACGCGGCTCTTCTACACGCGCAAGCCGTGGAAGCGCGTGATCGTGATGTTCGCGGGCCCCTTCATGAACCTGATCCTCGCCGTGGCGATCTTCCTCGGCGTGATGATGACGTTCGGCATCAGCACCCAGACGAACCAGGTCGGCAAGGTCTCGGACTGCGTCATCCAGCAGAGCGAGAACCGCTCGACCTGCGAGAAGGGCGACAAGCCCTCACCCGCCAAGGCCGCCGGACTGAAGCTGGGCGACAAGATCGTCGGCTTCCAGGGGCAGCCCGTCGAGGACTGGTCCACGCTCCAGTCCAAGATCCGCGAGACCATCGGCCCGGCCACCATCACGGTCGAGCGCGACGGCAAGCGGGTGGACCTGCACGCCACCCTGATCAAGAACCAGGTCAGCAAGACGGACGGCGACGGCGGCTACGTGGAAGGGAAGTACGTCTACGCCGGCTTCCTCGGCTTCACCCCCGCCACCGGCATCGTCCAGCAGGGCTTCGGCGACTCCGTGGACCGTATGGGCGACATGATGGAGAACGGCGTCGAGTCGCTCATCGCCCTGCCCTCCAAGATCCCCGACCTGTGGGACGCCGCCTTCGGGGACGGCGACCGCAAGCAGGACTCCCCGATGGGCGTCGTGGGCGCGGCCCGCGTGGGCGGCGAGGTCTTCACCCTGGACATCCCGCCGGAGAACCAGATCGCGATGATGCTGTTCCTGGTGGCGGGGTTCAACCTGTCGCTGTTCCTCTTCAACATGCTGCCGCTGCTCCCGCTGGACGGCGGCCACATCGCGGGCGCCCTGTGGGAGTCGGTGCGGCGGAAGGCGGCCAAGCTCCTGAAGCGGCCCGACCCGGGCCCCTTCGACGTCGCGAAGCTGATGCCCGTCGCCTACGTAGTGGCGGGAATCTTCATCTGCTTCACGATTCTGGTGCTGATCGCCGATGTGGTGAATCCGGTCAGAATTTCCTGAGAACGTCCCGGTTACGAGAAGTTTGCGGCGGCCGGGCACTGTATGTGTCCGGCCGCCCACTATTGGGTGGACTCCGGGACGTGATGTGCCCGCGCCCTGTGGGGTGCCGTAATCTCGAAGCCTGGAGCCCGCCGATCTCGGGACCTTGATCCACACTGTGATCCACACTCTTGGGGATGCTCGCCAGATGACTGCCGTTTCTCTCGGAATCCCGTCCGTTCCGACCAAGCTCGCCGACCGCAGGGTCAGCCGGAAGATCCAGGTCGGAACGGTCGCCGTCGGCGGCGACGCGCCCGTGTCGGTGCAGTCGATGACGACGACGCGTACGTCCGACATCGGGGCGACGCTGCAGCAGATCGCCGAGCTGACGGCGTCCGGCTGCCAGATCGTCCGCGTGGCCTGCCCGACGCAGGACGATGCGGACGCGCTCGCCACGATCGCGCGCAAGTCGCAGATCCCGGTGATCGCGGACATCCACTTCCAGCCGAAGTACGTGTTCGCGGCGATCGACGCCGGGTGTGCGGCGGTCCGCGTGAATCCCGGCAACATCAAGCAGTTCGACGACAAGGTCAAGGAGATCGCGCGCGCCGCGAACGACTCCGGCACCCCGATCCGCATCGGCGTCAACGCGGGCTCGCTGGACGCGCGCCTTCTTAAGAAGTACGGCAAGGCGACTCCGGAGGCCCTGGTCGAGTCGGCCCTCTGGGAGGCGTCCCTCTTCGAGGAGCACGGCTTCCGGGACATCAAGATCTCCGTCAAGCACAACGACCCGGTCGTGATGGTCAACGCCTACCGCCAGCTGGCCGCGGCCTGCGACTACCCCCTGCACCTCGGCGTGACGGAGGCGGGCCCCGCCTTCCAGGGCACGATCAAGTCGGCGGTCGCCTTCGGCGCACTGCTCTCCGAAGGCATCGGCGACACGATCCGCGTCTCCCTCTCCGCCCCTCCGGCGGAGGAGGTCAAGGTCGGCATGCAGATCCTGGAGTCGCTGAACCTCAAGCAGCGCCGCCTGGAGATCGTCTCCTGCCCCTCCTGCGGCCGCGCCCAGGTCGACGTCTACAAGCTGGCCGAGGAGGTCACCGCCGGCCTCGACGGCATGGAGGTCCCGCTCCGCGTCGCCGTCATGGGCTGCGTCGTGAACGGCCCCGGCGAGGCCCGCGAGGCCGACCTCGGCGTCGCCTCCGGCAACGGCAAGGGCCAGATCTTCGTGAAGGGCGAGGTCATCAAGACCGTCCCTGAGTCGAAGATCGTGGAGACCCTCATCGAGGAAGCCCTGAAGATCGCCGAGCAGATGGAGAAGGACGGCGTGGCATCGGGCGAGCCGACGGTGGCGGTGGCGGGCTAGGGCCTGTCCGATGGGTCCTGCCGGGGTCGCGGCCCCTGGCACGCACTCCCCCAAGCTCTCGGCTTCGCTCGAGCAGGGAGGTGCCCCCTCCTGCGTTGTCGTCGGTTGCCAACGCTCCGCGTTGCTGCCGCACGCACCAGGGCCCGCTCGGCCCCGGTGAACCGGCGCCCGGCGCGAAGGCCGGCCTGACCCATCGGACAGGCCCTAGCCGCTGCGCGCTTTGACCGTTGCGTGGGCCCTGTCACCGGGTGGTGGCGGGGCCTTCGCGCGCGTGGCCGCGACTTCGGCAGGAGAGGCGACAAAGGCCCCTCCAAGCCACCCCACGGCACAAGGCGCCCCCGCCAGGTACAGTGCGGAGATCAGCAGCCCGCCCCCGTGAGGCCCCCCGCACGTGTTGACTCAGACCACCTCCCGGGTCCTCGAACCGAGTGACCTGGACGCCGCGCTCGCCGTGCTCGACCGCGAGCCGGTGGCCAACGCCTTCGTGACCTCGAGGGTCCGCGTCGCCGGCCTCGACCCGTGGCGGCTCGGCGGCGAGATGTGGGGCTGGTACGAGGACGGCATGCTGGAGTCGCTCTGCTACGCGGGCGCCAACCTCGTCCCGATCTGCGCCACCCCCCGCGCCGTACGCGCCTTCGCCGACCGCGCCCGCAGGGCCGGCCGCCGCTGCTCCTCCATCGTCGGCCCCGCCGAGCCCACGGCCCAGCTGTGGCGGCTGCTCGAACCGTCCTGGGGCCCCGCCCGCGAGGTCCGCACCCAGCAGCCGCTGATGGTCACCGACCGGCTCCCGCAGGACATCACCCCCGACCCGTACGTCCGTCGCGTCCGCAAGGACGAGATGGAGACGATCATGCCGGCGTGCGTGGCGATGTTCACCGAGGAGGTCGGCATCTCGCCGCTCGCCGGTGACGGCGGCCTGCTCTACCAGGCGAGGGTCGCCGAACTGGTCGGCGCGGGGCGCTCGTTCGCCCGCCTCGACGGCGACGGCAAGGTCGTCTTCAAGGCCGAGATCGGCGCCGCCACGGCACAGGCCTGCCAGGTGCAGGGCGTCTGGGTCGCCCCCGAGTACCGGGGCAAGGGCCTGGCCGCCCCCGGCATGGCGGCCGTCCTGCGCTACGCCCTCGCGGACGTGGCCCCGGTCGTCAGCCTCTACGTCAACGACTTCAACACCGCTGCCAGGGCGGCGTACCGGCGCGTGGGGTTCCATGAGGTCGGGGCGTTCATGAGCGTCCTGTTCTAGCTCCCCGACGTCTCGAAGCGCGCCCCTCACGCACCCCCGTCCGCGAGTTAAAGTTCGGCGCATGACTGACGACGTCGTGATCGGGCCGCTGGACCTCGCCACGCACGTGGACGACGCGCTGCGCGTGCAGGCCCACGCGTTCGGGCTCAGCGACGACGAGGTGGCCGTGCGCCGGCAGATCGTGCTGCGGCACATCACCTACCCCGGCGCCCGCGCGCTCGGCGCCCGCACCCCCGAGGGGCGGCTCGTCGGCTTCGTCTACGGGATGCCCAATGACCGCGCCCACTGGTGGTCCACGGTCGTCGAGCCGTATCTGCGGGCCCGGGACCTGGACGACTGGCTCGACGACTCCTTCGTGATCACCGAGCTCCATGTGCAGCCCGGCCACCAGAACCGCGGCGTCGGCCGCACGCTGATCACCACCATCACCGACAGCGCCGCACAGCCCCGCTCGATCCTCTCCGCGATCGACATCGAGAGCCCGGCGCGCGGCCTCTACCGCTCCCTCGGGTACACGGACCTGGCCCGCAACGTCCTGTTCCCCAGCGCCCCGAAGCCGTACGCCGTGATGGGCGCGCCCCTGCCGCTGAGGCGGGTCGGCGCTTAACCGATTTCCGCACGCGCCGGGGCCCCGGCTAACCTCCTGCTCATCACTCTTTCCACGCAGGAGATCACCATGGCCCAGGTCCAGCGCATGTCCCGATTGATGATCAAGACACTGCGCGACGACCCGGCGGACGCCGAGACGCTCAACCACAAGCTGCTCGTCCGGGCCGGATACGTCCGCCGCACCGCCGCCGGCATCTGGTCCTGGCTGCCGCTCGGCAAGAAGGTCCTGGAGAACATCACGCACGTCGTGCGCGAGGAGATGGACGCCATCGGCGCCCAGGAAGTCCTCCTGCCGGCGCTCCTGCCCAAGGAGTCGTACGACGCCACGGGCCGCTACGACGAGTACGGCGACCTGCTCTTCCGCCTCAAGGACCGCAAGGGCGCGGACTACCTCCTCGGTCCCACACACGAGGAGATCTTCACCCAGATCGTCAAGGACCAGTGCTCGTCCTACAAGGACCTGCCGGTGATCCTGTATCAGATCCAGACGAAGTACCGCGACGAGGCCCGCCCCCGCGCCGGTGTGCTGCGCGGCCGCGAGTTCCAGATGAAGGACTCGTACTCCTTCGACACCACGGACGAGGGCCTCGCCGAGTCGTACGCGCTGCACCGCGCCGCGTACATCAAGATCTTCGAGCGCCTCGGCCTCGACCACCGCATCGTCTCCGCCGTCTCCGGCGCGATGGGCGGCTCGGCCTCCGAGGAGTTCCTGGCGCCCGCGCCGGCCGGTGAGGACACGTTCGTGGACTGCCCCGCGTGCGACTACGCGGCCAACACGGAGGCGGTGTCCTTCGTCGCCACCGAGACCGTCGACGCCTCGGCGCACGGACCCGTCGAGGACCTGGACACCCCCGACACCCCGACGATCGAGACGCTCGCCGCGCACCTCGGTGTCCCGGCCTCCGCGACCCTGAAGAACCTCCTGGTCAAGGTCGACGGCGAGATCGTCGCCGTGGGTGTCCCCGGCGACCGCGAGGTCGACCTCGACAAGCTCGGCGAGCACCTGTCGCCCGCCGTCGTGGAGCTCGTGACGGCCGAGGACTTCGTGGGCCGCGACGATCTCGTACGCGGCTACGTCGGCCCGCAGGGCCTGGAGAAGGTCCGCTACATCGCCGACCCGCGGGTGGCGGCCGGCACGGCCTGGATCACCGGCGCCAACAAGATCAACACGCACGCGAAGAACGTCGTCGCGGGCCGTGACTTCGAGGTCGACGACTACCTGGACGTCGTGGTCGTCCAGGAGGGCGACCCCTGCCCCAAGTGCGGCACCGGCCTGAAGCTGGACCGCGCCATCGAGATCGGCCACATCTTCCAGCTGGGCCGCAAGTTCGCCGACGCCTTCCAGCTGGACGTGCTCGGCCAGCAGGGCAAGCCGGTGCGCGTGACGATGGGTTCGTACGGCATCGGCGTCTCCCGCGCGGTGGCGGCGCTCGCCGAGCAGACGGCGGACGACAAGGGCCTGTGCTGGCCCCGGGAGATCGCCCCCGCCGACGTCCACGTGGTGGCCGCGGGCAAGGCGCTCCAGACGGAGCTGGCGCTGGACGTCTCCGAACAGCTGAACGCCGCGGGCGTCCGCGTCCTGGTCGACGACCGGGCCGGCGTCTCGCCCGGCGTGAAGTTCACGGACGCCGAGCTGATCGGCGTCCCGACGATCCTCGTCGCGGGCCGCCGCTCCGCCGAGGGCGTCGTGGAGCTGAAGGACCGTCGTACCGGGGAGCGCGAGGAGCTGACGGTGGCTGAGGCGGTTGCGCGTCTGACGGCCTGAGTGGGGCTCCGCCCCGTGCATCTTGCCAGTAGTGGGTAGGGGCTGAGCTGGGGATACCGGCATCCTAGGCGCCCCATCTGCCCGCGATGCACGGCGTATTGACACCCGAACCGTGTCCTCGGCGAGACCGTGCCGACGCACGGCGCCCCCGCCCCTCGTACGACAGGGGGCGGGGGCGCAATCACGAGTACAGTCGTATCTCTAGGCGTGGCATGGCAGGGATCGAATTCGAGCGACGATCTCTAGGAGCCATACACATGAAGGTCATCAGCGGACACGCGCCCGGACACGTGCGCGCCGCTTTCACGGACGCGGTCGCAGAGGCTGGAATCAGCGCCGGTCAGACGCTCAAGCGCGACGGGTGGGGACATCTCTGGAACGTGTCCGACATCCTGCCCGGCAGCTGCTGTGACGACCTGGACCTACCTCACGGGTCCTCGTACGCGCAGGCCGTCCGCTCGCTGCCCAAGACGTGATCAGATCGACCACCACAACGCCCCCGTTCCCTCCCCAGGGACCGGGGGCGCTGTCACGGGCGGCGGGGACCTCGGGGATCGACTCGCCGCCGCCCGGTCTAGGGGGTGGGCAGCGACGGGCACACCGGCGCGCACGCCCACAGTTCGGCGGTGACCTTGCGGCCGTAGTGGTCCCGGTACGTCACGGTGCCAAGCAGCCGGTCACGGTAGAGCCGCGCACCGCACAGGGCGCATGCCTGCTCTGTGAGCTGACGGCCGCTGAGGGTTGCCGGGTCAGGGAGCACCGGCGTAACTGCGATCTTCATGACGTACGCCCCCGCGTCTGCGAGGGCACCGACACGATCTCTTCGGGCCGCGCCGGGCGTACGTACTCCGGACTGACCTGCCACTCGGTCCCGCCTTGCGGGGGTCGGAGGTGCACGCGCGACAGGTAGCACCCCATGATCCGCCCGAGCCTCTGCCTGCTCTCGTCAACGACCAGCGCGCCGACGCCGAGATCGTCGACCTTGGCCTCCGCAGCGTCCGGCGGCGCCGTTCCGTGCGGGGCCTGCCCGCGGCTACTGTCGCTCATGTCGGTCTGCTCCTAGATCGGCCACGCCCCCGGACGCCTGACCGCGTTGCGGGGGTCTCAACTGGCCATGCTCGGGGGAGGTATCCGGCAGCACATCGACACGGCTAGACATCTACCGACATCTTCAGGACAAGCCCCTGTCCCAACGTGTCGGTCGGTGCAAGGCTGGCGGGGTGAACGAGAGACTCCGCCGCTCGGTACATCGATCAGGGCATGACATCGCGTCCTTGGCCGCAGCTGCCGAGGTCTCCACCAAGTCGGTCGAACGCTGGCTAGCGGGCGGCACTCCCTACCCGCGCACGAGATTCAAGGTCGCCGCACTGCTCCATGAGAGCGAGAGCTACTTATGGCCTGACGCGGTCGACGGTTCGTCGCTAGCGGGCGCAGAGCTGGTAGCGATCTACCCGCGACGCAGCGACGTCCCCCGGCACCTGTGGACGGACCTCTTGCGTGGCTCCGAACGGGACGTCGGTCTCCTCGCGTTCGCGGGGCTCTTCCTCACCGAAGAGCACTCAGAATGGCTCCCCACGATGGCCGCCAAGGCGCAAGAGGGGGTGCGGGTCCGGTTGCTTCTCGGTGACCCCGCAGGTGCCCAGCTTGCTTCCCGAGACACCGAATACCAGATCGGGGGCGGAGTCGCCGGGCGTGTATCCGCAGTGCTCGCCTACTACAAAGAGCACATGCCCGACGCGGTACAGATCCGCCTGCACGACACTCCGCTTTATAATTCGATCTATCGGTTCGATGACGAGATGCTCGTCAATGGTCACGTCTACGGGTTACTCGCCGCACACACCCCGACGATGCATATTCGGCGGATAGATGGCGCTTTCTTCAATACGTATGTCGAATCCTTTGAGCGGGTATGGGGATCGGCGCGGCCTTTCGACGTAGAGACGGAGTCACCGTGAGCAAGGCAACCCGCAGAATTGACTACTGGAAAGACCCGAACGCGCCCAAGCCGACCAGCCGCAAGACATCAGCGTCGGTATTCGTACGCGACGGACAAGGGAAACTACTCCTACTGCACCGGGTGGACAACGACTTGTGGACCATTCCGACCGGCGGGGTAAAGAAGGGCGAGACGGTTGGCCAGGCAGCCGTCCGGGAGTGCCGTGAAGAGACAGGGCTAGACGTCGAAATCACCGGTCTGGTCGGGGTATTCTCCACTCCTGAGCACGTGATCGCCTACATGCATGGCGAGCGGCTAGACGAAGTGCGTCAGCCGATCAATATCTGCCTGCGTGCTCACGTGGTGGGCGGGGACATCTCGCCAGAGCCGTCCGAGGCTTCCGAGGTCCGATGGGTACACCCGGACGACCTTGACGACTACTCGATTCACCCAGCACTTCGGGCGCGCATCGATCACGGGCTGACCGCCGAGGTCCCGTACATCAACTGAGAGCAACGCGCCCGGAAACGTTTGCTTTGTAAAATTGATCTCTCGCAGGCCGTCCCAGCTGGGCGATCACCACCCTGCGGCGATGCGATCAAGGGGTCACAGCACACCCTCCAGGTCGCCGATCACGCCCCTGACCTGCCGGTTTGCAGTGTTTGCACCAAGTCTCAGTAGAGGGTTCTGCCGGACACAGGGGATTTGGGGGTCTCCGTGATCATGGATCACGCACATGACCCACCCCCTTGTTTGCAGGTGTGATGCGGCATCGATGCAGGTCAGGGCTTGATCGACTCGCCGCCGACTGCAACATGATCGAGCCGCCGCGCCGACAGTGGACCATGGTGCGACGGTTAGCGATCGCGCGGATCATTCACCTAGGCAAAGTGCCGCGCCCGTGGTCATGCCCGATCCACGGGCGCGGCGGTCCGGCGCCGTGGAGCAGCGGCGCCGGGGATCATGCGGTCGTCGGCACGTCCAAGAGTCGGAAGGCCTGCGGCACCACCACGTCTGATCCAGTTCGGAAGGTCAAAAACGCGTGGCGCTGCGCCGTCGGACGCTGATTGGCGCCGTAACCGGGCAAGATCTCGACGGTCGCACCAATGCGATCAACGATAACGAATTGATTGAAGTCACCATAAAGCAACAGGTAGTTGTTAGCTGTTGCTGCTGCATTGACCGAGCCATCCATATTGCTCAGCTCATTCATGGTCTTGGTCAGCAGATAGGGCGGGTTGCCTGCCAGCTCAGGGAACTTGAGTGAGCCATTGGTGGTCTCGAACTGCCGCAGCGTGTTGATAGTGGCGATGTGTGCGCACCACTGCGCGTTGGCTGAGAAACGGGCAGGAAGGGCGTTCTGCACGGTGAATGCATCGGCCGCTATCAGGGCCTCACTGCCACCACTGTTCAGCTCACTGGCCGTACCGGCAAGGGCGGTGACAATACCCTTCGGCTGCCCGGACCCGCTGCCCGTCGTATAGGCCGCCACAGCGAGATTGTCCGCCGCGTCCATCATGACCCCCTGCATTTCCTGGGCGAAATTCAGAGCATCCATCCCCACTTCGTAGGAGTAGATGACATCCACATCACCCAAATGCACCGGAATTTCCGGTCCGGCGAGAGCGGGAGTGCCGTCCGCAGCCTGCGCGCCCTCGGCTTTCCACTCGGCTGAGGCGCCCGCGCTCGTAACCCCCTGCCATGTATTGCTCGCTGTCTGGACGACGCGCGAGATACGGCGCAGCGGATTGATCGAGCCGTCATTCGTGAGCATGATCGCCGGGTCCAGCGTGAGGGGGACCATTGTTGCCCCGCCCCCCGATCCGAGACCCAGCGCCGTCCGCACTTCGGCGACGTTCCGGTAAGCGTGCGCCTCGCGCTCTGTCCAGAGCAGGTGTCCCCTGACGGGGTCGGCCATCTGCTTGGCGAAGGCATTGAGGTATTCCGGGTCACCGGCCGCAGCCGCCCAGCGCTGGGAAAGTGTCTGGCTCTGCTCGGTGCCGATGGTCATCAGCTTCTCGACGCGTTCGGCTGCGTACTCGGGGAGTATCCGGCGCTTGATATCGGCGTCCAGGACTCGCATGACGGAGTCCTTCAGGCTGCCGCCACGGTCGCCGCCGTCCGAGCGGGGAGTGCCGTTCTCGGTGGCGTAGTTCCCGGATTCGATGAGCCGGGCGAGCGGAAGCAGCTTGTCTTCCTGGGTCTTCAGTTCGGTGAGCCGCGTCTCGATTTCGGTGAAGCGTGCGGTGTCTTCGTCGGAAAGGGTCTCGGACGAGCGGGTGAGCAGCGTCCGTGCTTCGGTGGCCAGCTGGTCGCGCTCGGCGTGGACCGCCTCAAGGGCAGGGAATTGGATAGGCATAAGTCACCAGGTCTTCAGGATGAGTTCGAGCCGTCGCCTTGCGACGTCGACGGAAATAGCCGGACGTGCGGTGCGGACTCCCGTGACCCCCGCCCCCTCATAGGCGGGCCAACTGACGAGACTGACTTCCATCAGGGCCGCTTCCACGCGTACCGTGACGCCGCTTTCCTGTCGGTCCCGGACGGGACGGAAACCCACGCTGAAAGAGTCGACGACCCCGTCTCTGACGAGTTGCAGCGCTTCGTCGCCGTCACGGGTCGCGGAGACGTGAAAGGCCGCGTGAAGGCCGTCTGCCGCCTCACGGAGTTCGGTCGCCCTGCCGATCGGCAACTTGCGCGACTCGTGATTGACACAGAGCTTGACCTTGCTGCCGCGCTCACGGATCGACCGGGCGAAAGCGCCGGGCGCGAACTGCTCGCGGTAGCTGCGGCCGAACTCCTCGATATCGACAGTCTGGCCGTACGGCACGGCTGTTCCGAACACGATGCGTCCGGTGCCGTCCGAGCGGACCAGGGCCTGACGGAAGTGAATAGCGCTCAAGGTGTCCACCTATGCGGGCATGCGGAAAGGGAATCCGCTGCATGGTGACCAGGTGTCCGGGTTACCTCACCCTGTGAGGTCCGGCGCCCACTGGATGCCGAGCTAGCAAGTCCCACGATACGGCACTGACGCGCCGTCACGGGGTATCGCCGTCCAGCCATTCGGCGGGGACTTCGTCGGGCGCCTCGACATCTTCGAGCCTGGCTATCGCGATGTGGTCGCCGAAGATCTGGAATGCGATCTCTCCCGCGATGAAGCCCTGGACGATCTCGGCAGCGTCGGGCCGCGCGAAGACGAGATCGAAGCGCGCGCAGATCGTCTTCATCACCGCGTCGATCGCGTCGGTGATCAGAGGGTTGTCGTTGTCCATGGTCGTCTCCTTTGTGTTCATGGATGTGCGGCCCGCAGAGGGCTGTTGGCGGGGGCGGCGCCGCCCCGTGCCGGGACGCGGTCGGTCGGCGCCTGAGGGGGCGTCCAGCGGACGGGGCGACGGGCTGCATGCTGGTCGTCCAGCGCCCTCTCTGTCTGGCCAGTTGCTTCCCAGTACTGCCCAGCTGCCTTGCTGCTTCTAGCTCTGCTCTGCCGCGTCCTAGCCGTTCCGTTCCCGTTCCAGCCCTAAAGGGCTGGAAACGAGTGGAACGAGACGACGAAGTACTAGGAACCCCGTTCCGGAACGGGATAGGAACGACTCCGGAACGGGGAACGGGCGATATCCGTGCCAGCTATTCCACCTGGTCGAAGAGGGTTTCAGCCGCTTCGGGCCAGGAGGAACCGGCGGCCTCGCCGTCGGGCTTGTCGAAGGACTCCGGCCCCGGAACGTGAAGCGTCCGGCGGTCCTTCGGTTCCGGCGTCAGGTGCCGCCGGAACACGAGCCAGTCGACACAGCGGCCGATCGCTCCGCTGTTGCCCTTCACGGCGCTGCGGATGTCCGTCTTGGTGGACGACTCGGGATGCTCGGTGACGTAGGCCAGGACCGTGCGGCACAGCTTCTCGGACGGGGCGTCGTATCCGCTGTCCTCCGTCTGAGGCGCCGGGTCGGCAACCCAGACATTCGCCTCGGGCCTCGCGGCGAACACGCCGAAGTCGACGACCAGACTGGCGAAGTACTGCGGCGTGCGGCCCGGTCGGGCGTTCTTTCTGATCCAGCCGCAGCGGTCCTTCTCGACTTTGAGGCGGGACACGCCCCGCAGGCCCTTGCCGATCGGTGCGACCGGATCGAGCAGGTACGAGACCCCGGAGATAATCGACTTCTTGTGCTGGCTGCCGATGACACGCTTCTCGGTAAGGGGGATATGGTCTGCAACGACGGCGGCCCAGCCGGCGGCGGCGAAAGGCTTCGTGTACTTCGCGTGCCATGTCGCTACGTCCGTGCCGGTCTTGTCGTCCAAGCCCTCCAATGCCATCGCCTCCGTCATTCCGTCGAACACTGCGAGGCTGCCGCGCATCGCGACCAGGGCCGCGAAATCCTCCATGTCGGCCTCGGTGAGCGGCCCCACGGGTTGGTGGTAGCGGAAGTAGGTCAGTACTGCTTCGCGGCTCGCTCCGAGCAGCCGCAGCCGCTGGACGATGGACTTCTTGTCGTCCTCGAAATCGATATAGGCGACGTGACGCCCCTTGGAAATTTCCTGGACTCCGGCCAGGCAGAGCAGCCAGGACTTACCGGCTTCGGGCCCGGCGTGCACCCCGTTGACCTTCGAGGAGTAGAACAGGCCGTAGAGGCATTCCCCCGCAACGTCGCGCAGAGCGCCTACGTCCGTCCGCGTCTCGGTTTCCGCCTCTTCCCATGCCTCGGCCAGATCCTCGTGGGCCCACGCGCGGGGAAGGTCTGCGGCCTTCTCCTCCGCTATGCGGCGCTTGGCGTTCTCGGCACCCTTGGCGCGCCTGTACGCCTTACGGTCCGCCTCTTCCTGGCAAAGGGCTTCAATCTTCTCGGCGGCCGACGCGCGCTCTTCGGGAGGCGTGGTATCCGTCGGCTCGAACAGCAGGCCGCGAGCGACATGCGGGCCGATTTCGGAAAGGCGCTGCTGCACGGCGTCGACAACCTGGGCGTCGTAAGTGTTAGGCGCCGGGCGCCAAGGGTCGCTCATTCCGCGCCCCCGTCCTCAATCCGCACGGCCAGCATGGACAGCCCGGCGCGACTCGCGGCGCGGAACACGTCGCCGGTATCGGCAACGGCGCCCGAAAGCACGGGGCATCCGCCGTCGTGCCGTACGTCAAGGTGTTCGATCCCGTGCGCGTCGCGGTGGATTCCGCGAACCTCACTGCGGCAACTCCCGCAGCGATACGACTTCGCAAGGCGCTGCGCGGCGCTGACGGGCTTCTGACGGCGGTTGCGGCCTACGCCGCCACGGCGGCTCATTCGTCGCCCCCGTGGCCGTTGTAGGGACTCCGCCGTACGCTGGCATAAGTCGACGCCGTGCCCCGGTTGTTGATATCGGCCCCCGAGTCCTTCGATTCGGGGGCTGCGTCGTTATGCGGCATCGGCGGCACCGCCGTCCGCAGCAGGCGCCAGAAGGGTGCGGAGGCGGTCGAGCAGTTCGGGGCTGGGCGGGGGCGCGGCGTCCACGATCTCGCGGACTCGCATTTCGAGCTTTGCCGCTTCAAGTTCGCGGCGTACGCGTGCGGCGGCTTCGTGATTGCCCTGGGCGACATAGCCGCCAAGGCGTCGCTTGAGTAGCTGGAGATCGGGGACGGGCGTCGGTTCTTCGGGCACGGAAAAGGGCACCTCGACAAGCCTCCGGAAATCGGAGTTGTCGCAAGCGCCCTCTTGCGTGTTGTGGCGGGGGAGCCAGTAGCATCCCGTCAGGCTTGGAGCCAAGCCTACGTCACAGCTTGACGGTTTGCGTCGCTCCCGCTTTGCGCGCGTCCCGGATCTTCGCCGCCAACTTCCCCTTGCTGATGGAGAGATTCCCGTCCGCAGGGCAGGAATAGGCAAGAGGAACCCCGGGATAGCGGCGGCGCCCCTTGACCAGCGTCTGAATGCTGCCGTTGGCGTCGTATTCCACCGTCGCGATGCGCTGACCACACCGCCTGCACCGCAGGTGCAGGACCGGGGCTCCGCGCGGGTAGTCGCCGCCGGTGAGCGCCCTCAACTGACGCTCGTAATCGGCTCCTTGGCGAGCCGCACTCTGCCCCCGTTGCAGCGCCCGTGCGAGGTTCTGGAAGGGGTCGAGCAGACTCCGAATGGTGCTCATGCCGCCTCCACCCACTGGGTCCGCTCATCAGCCGAGAGGCCGCGTCCGCGAGTGATGCGCACCTGCCCGAGCACGCCGGGGGCGAGCAGCAGCCGGGCCACCTCCCGGCGTGCGGAGACCGGGGCGGCCTGCCAGCGGGCGGCCACGTCCGTGCCGGGCTTGATGAGATCGGCGAGCACGGCGGGCATGGTCAACTGCCGCTCCCGCTCCTCAAGCCGGGTGATCTTCTGCTCCAGCTTGGTCACGTTCGCCGCGAGCAGACGCACCTCGGCCAGCGTCTGCGCCTCGGCCGCCTCCATCTCGTCCCGGTCGGCCCGCAGCCGGGCTAGCTCCGCCCGGATCTGCTCGGCCTCGGTCGTCTTGTCCGGCGTGGCCGCGAAGTCGGCATACACCCGTTGCGAGGCGACATAGGCCAGGATCACGCCCGGATGCCCGGCATCACCGATGATCAGTTCATCCACCTTGGTCTTGCTGATACTCAGGCACGAGTGATCGCGGCAGGTGTAGTTGCCCCCGACCGCCGAAATCGGCCCGGAGCACACATCGCAGCGCATCGTCATCGTCAGCACGTGCTTGGCGCGGCCGTTGCGCGTCGTGCGGCGCTCCGGTGCAGTCAGCATCCGCCGCACCACCCAGAACGTTTCCTCATCCACCAACGCATCCCACGTGGCGCGGGTCAGCTCGGCCTCTACCTGTTGCGCCTGGTAGGTGCGGCCCCGGGACTTGGGCGCGTGCACCCGGTAGCCGCCATAGGCGGGCCGCATGGCCATGGACCGCAGATGCGTGTCCGTGAACGGCCTGCCGGAACGGTTGAGGTAGCCCAGCTTCTCGAAGTCGCGGGCGATGCGTTTGAGAGCGTGGCCCGCGCGCAGTCGGCGGAACAGTTCGATGGGGACCATGGACTCGTCGAGGTTCTCGAACCAGTTGATCAGGTCGCCGCTCTTCTCGTCGTACACCGGGCGGTAGCCGTGCGGGCAGGGTCCGTTCGGCCGCCCGATCCTGGCCTGCGCGGTGGCGGTCCGGCGGTTGCGCAGCGAGGTCTTGAGCGACTCCTGCTCGGAGTCGATGGCGGCGGACTGCAACACCTTGCGGTCGGCGGCCCTGGCTGGGTCGTACAGCCGGTCGTCACAGGTGACCAGCACCCGCACGCCCTTGGCCTCCAACAGTTCGATCAGCAGAGCCCATTCGCTGACCTTCCGCGAGCCGCGCGAGTTCTCCCAGATGACCAATACCTCAGCGCCGAACAGATCTTGTTCGAGGTCGCTCACCAGACGCTGGAAGTCGTCACGGACCTTGGTTGCATAGCGGCTGGCCGACTTCCCGTTGTCGGCATACGGCGTGCCCAGCGTGATGCCGTGACCTTCGGCAGCCTCGCCATTCTCGGCGTGCTGCTCGGTGACGGAACGGGCCTCGCGGGAGTCGTCCTCGCTGACCCTGAGATACTCACGCCCGGTGAGTACGGCGGGAGGGGCTATGCCCGATCCCGTGACGGTACGTGTGGTGTTCGCCATGTCACCCAGCGTGCACCCGGCCACCCACCACAGGCAAAGTTCACCGCCCCAGACCCCGGTCCTCAAACGCCGGACGGGCTGAAAGATTTCAGCCCGTCCGGCGTTTGAGGACGAACTCGGCGAAGCCGGTGACCGACCGAGCCACGGCCGGCGAAGCCGGAACTTTCGGGAAGGGGCGGGGTTGGGGAAAGGAAACCGCCCCTACAGCCACCCCGCGAACTCCAGCAGCAGCTCCGCATCCTGCTCCCGCCCAACCCTGCGCGCCCGCACCCCGGACTCCACCGCCCGGAACAGCGTCCACCCCCGCAGCCGCTCCTGATCCACATCCAGCGACTCGGCCAGCTTCTTCACCCGGCGGCGGGTGATCGAAGCGCCCGAGGGCGAGGCGATGAGGTCCTCCACCCGGTCCCGCACCAGACGGGCCAGGTCGAACGCGCACTCCCCGACCACCGGGTCGGGGCCCACCGCCAGCCACGGCACCCGGTCACCCTGAAGCACCTTGCTCTGCCGGAACGTGCCGTGCAGCAGCCGCACCTCCTCCGGCGACCCCGCGAGCAGCTCGTCCCGGGCCGTCAGCGCCGCGTCCACCAGCGGCGCGACCTCCTCGTCGGCGGACGCCGATGCCCGCATCGCGTCGGCCTGCCGCCCGGTCCGCTCGGCGACCGTCTCGAAGCGGTGGTCCGGCGGCGGCTCCACCCACAGGCGGCGCAGCGTGCCCGCCGCTTCGAGGAGCGCCTTGGCCTCGGGCAGCGAACGTACCGACACGTCGCGGTGCAGCCGTTCGAGGAGCAGCGCGCCGTCCGTGGCCGACGGGTCAAGGAGCCGTACGGCACCGAGCCCGGCCCAGTGCGCGAGCGCCGCCCGCTCGCTCTGCGGCCGCGACCGGGGCGGCACCAGCTTCAGGACGGCGGGAGTGCCGTCCGCGCGCCGCACCAGGACGACGAGGCTGCTGCGCCCGCCGGGCAGATGGACCCGCTCGACGGTCAACTCGCGTAGCGCGACGGCCTGTTCCACCGCCTGGGGCAGCTTCTCCAGCCAGTCGTCGCCGTCCTGCGCCGTCTCACCGAGTGCGGTGATCAGACGCTGCGGCGGTTCGAAAGCCATGCGCGAGTTGTTTCCTTCCTGAGCCGGTCATGCCTGAGCCGGTCATGCCTGGGGTGCCGAAGAGCCGGACGTGGCGGACCGCTCGGCGAGACCAGGGAAGGTTACGCTCCCGCCCCGCCAGCGCGCCGCACGGACCGCCGCCTCCCGCAGCGCCTCGGCGGCGCTGCCCCGCCGGGCACCGGTGGAGGCGCGTACGAGGTCCGAGTAGACGCCCGCGAGCCGCTCCTCCAGCTCCGTGGCGAGCCGCACGGCGGCCGGGGAGTCCGGCACCGCGAACGGCAGCTTGTAGGCGGCCGCCGACGGCTCGGGCTCGCCGCCCAGGTCGCGCACGGCGCGCTGCAGCTCGTCGCGCCGGGCGCGATGAGCGTCGTACGCCGTGCGCGCCTCAGCCCTGCGCTCCTCGCCGATGCGGCCGCCGACGACCCCATAGCCGTACACGGCCGCGTGCTCGGCACCCAGCGCGGCCTGCACCGCTTTCAACTCGTCCTTGGAATCGCTCACTTGGCGTCCTCCGTCAGCAGATACGCGTGTGCCGCGCCGGCCGCCGCCACCGACGCCAGGAGCCTGGCGAGCTCGGACGGCGCGTCGAGCAGGGCGCCCGCCCGCTGCCCCGCAAGGTCACGCTCGGCCTTGGCCAGATCGCGTACGGCGGACTTCTCGTCCCCGGGTGCGGAGGGGGAAGGGGCCGGCGACGACGGTGCGGAGGCCGAGGCCGAGGCCGACGGGGACGGGGGAGCGGGCTGTCCCTCGGCGAACGCCGCCTGGTGCCGCTTCACCTCCGCCCGCAGCGGATCGAGCCGTCCGGCCAGTGCGGGATGGGCGGCGAGGACGGCGTCGTACCGCCCCAGAAGCTCACCGCTGTCCCGAGCGGCACGCGCGCGTAGCCGTTCGGCGGCGGAGGGACGCTCGTCCGCGTCCTCCGTAGAGGTGGAGTCCGAGCAGCCCGAGAGCAGCACGGCCCCGGCCGCTCCGGCGGCCCCGGTCAGCAGACTCCTCCGGCGCGGCCCTGACAGGGGGCGCGAGGGGATGGGATACGACGGCACAGCAGACGTCCTCGGAAGGAAGGCCAGCAAGGCGGGCAGTCAGCAGGTGGAGGCAGAACAGGCAGCAGACGGAGGCCGGCGGTCAAGGACCGCCGTCAACCTGGTGATCACCGTACCTTCGGCCCGGCTTCGTACTCGCGAGCGGCTCGGTGCCGGTCGGACGACGGTGCGACAACCGGACGACAACGGGCCGGCGACGGCCTCCGGCGGGCGGCAACACCCTTCGGGACCGGATACCCTTTGACCTGACACGCGACGATCCCACAACAGCACACGCGGCCGAGGAGTCACCCGGATGAGCACCACCCAGAGCGAGAGGCTGCGAGAACTGCTGGAACCGCTCGTCAGCTCGAAGGAACTGGATCTCGAAGAGATCGAAGTGGCCTCGGTCGGACGCAAGCGGGTGCTGCGCGTCGTCATCGACTCCGACGACGGCGTGGACCTGGATCAGATCGCCGATGTCAGCCGCGAACTCTCCGAGAAGCTCGACGAGAGCGACGCGATGGGCGAGGGGGAGTACACCCTCGAAGTCGGCTCCCCGGGCGCCGAGCGCCCGCTGACGGAGCACCGCCACTATCTGCGTGCCGTGGGCCGCCTCGTGAAGTTCCAGCTGACGGAGGGCGGCGACGAGTTGATCGCGCGCATCCTCGAGGTGGACGACGAAGGCGTGGATCTGGAAGTACCGGGCGTGAAGGGGCGCAAGCCCACCGCCCGCAGGCTCACCTTCGACGCGATCGCCAAGGCGCGCGTCGAGGTCGAGTTCAACCGCAAGGACAAGAAGGAAGAGGAGGCGTAGCCGTGGACATCGACATGAGTGCCCTGCGGGGTCTGGTCCGGGAGAAGGAGATCTCCTTCGACCTGCTGGTCGAGGCGATCGAGTCGGCCCTCCTCATCGCCTACCACCGCACCGACGGCAGCTTCCGTCGCGCCCGCGTGAAGCTGGACCGCGACAGCGGCCATGTGACGGTGTGGGCGACGGAGGACCCGGCGGATCTCGAAGAGGGCCAGGAGCCCAAGGAGTTCGACGACACCCCGTCGGACTTCGGCCGCATCGCCGCGACGACCGCCAAGCAGGTCATCCTGCAGCGCCTGCGCGACGCCGAGGACGACGCGACGCTCGGTGAGTACGCGGGCCGCGAGGGCGACATCGTCACGGGCGTCGTCCAGCAGGGCCGCGACCCGAAGAACGTCCTGGTCGACATCGGCAAGCTCGAGGCGATCCTGCCGGTGCAGGAGCAGGTGCCGGGCGAGGAGTACCCGCACGGGATGCGCCTTCGTTCGTACGTCGTCCGGGTGGCCAAGGGTGTCCGCGGACCCTCCGTGACGCTGTCCCGTACGCACCCGAGCCTCGTCAAGAAGCTCTTCGCGCTCGAGGTGCCGGAGATCGCCGACGGGTCCGTCGAGATCTCGGCCATCGCCCGCGAGGCCGGTCACCGCACCAAGATCGCGGTGCGCTCCACCCGGTCCGGGCTCAACGCCAAGGGCGCCTGCATCGGTCCGATGGGCCAGCGTGTGCGCAACGTCATGGCGGAGCTGAACGGCGAGAAGATCGACATCGTCGACTGGTCGGACGACCCCGGCGAGATGGTCGCCCACGCGCTGTCCCCGGCGCGGGTCAGCAAGGTGGAGATCGTCGACCTCGCGGCCCGTTCCGCGCGGGTGACGGTGCCCGATTACCAGCTGTCCCTCGCCATCGGCAAGGAGGGCCAGAACGCCCGCCTCGCCGCGCGGCTCACCGGCTGGCGGATCGACATCCGCCCGGACACCGAGCAGCCCCAGGACTCGGCCGACTCCTGATCGAGGACCGACCGAGCTCTGATCAAGACAACAACCGTTCGATTTTTGCCCCAAAGGGGTGAGGCCGGTGCGGGGAGGTAGACTTAATCGTGTCTGGCCGGACGCAAGCCCGCGCATGCCCTGAGCGCACCTGTGTGGGGTGCCGGGAGCGAGCGGCCAAGAGCGATCTGCTGCGCATCGTGGCGAAAAGGGGCGCCTGCGTCCCTGATCCAAGCGGTACGCTGCCCGGCCGGGGTGCGTATATACACCCCGTCCCGGTCTGTCTCGACCTGGCGGTCCGCCGCCGGGCGTTCCCGAGGGCCTTCCGAGTCCCGGGTCCGCTCGACACGGCGGAGTTGCGCCGAGTCGTCGAGTCAGTTGCCCAGCAGGCAACACCGTAAGGAAGGTCGCGCGGAACCCCGCGCGGCCCTGGTATTCCGCGAGTTGGAAGTAGGTCGAGATTGCGATGAGCACTCGATGAGCACGCGATGAGTACGCCCATGAAGTAGCGACGGTCCGGCGTAACCCGGACCTAAAAGGAGCGAAGTGGCTAAGGTCCGGGTATACGAGCTCGCCAAGGAGTTCGGCGTAGAGAGCAAGGTCGTCATGGCCAAGCTCCAAGAACTCGGTGAATTCGTACGTTCGGCGTCCTCGACGATCGAGGCGCCCGTAGTACGCAAATTGACTGACGCATTGCAGCAGGGTGGCAACGGCAAGCCCGCCGCCGCCAAGCCGGGAGCGCCGCGCAAGCAGGCCGCCCCCAAGCCGGCGACGCCGTCGGCCCCCTCTCCCGCGCAGGCCGCCCGTCCGGGTCCGGCCGCGCCCAAGCCGCCGGCGCCCAAGCCCGCCGTCGCGGCCGACAAGCCTGCCGCCTCCCCGGCGGCTCCCGGCCCGCGTCCCGGCCCCAAGCCGCCGACGCCCAAGCCGGCTCCGGCAGCTCCGGCTGCCCCCGTCGCGCCGGTCACCCCGGCTCCGGTCACCCCGGCTCCGGCCGCCCCGGAGTTCACCGCTCCGCCGGCCGCTCCGGTAGCCCCGGCAGCCTCCTCGGCTCCGGCAGGACCCCGTCCGGGCGCCCGCCCGGGTGCCCCGAAGCCCGGTGGCCGTCCGGCCCCCGGCCAGGGTGGTCAGGGTCAGGGCGGTCGTGGCGACCGCGGCGACCGTCAGGGTGGCGCTCCGCGTCCCGGCGGCCAGGGTGGCGCTCCGCGCCCCGGTGGCCGTCCGGCAGGACCGCGTCCCGGCAACAACCCCTTCACCTCTGGTGGCTCCACCGGCATGGCGCGCCCGCAGGCGCCCCGTCCGGGCGGCGCCCCTCGCCCCGGTGGCCAGGGTGGCCCCGGCGGTCCCGGCGGCGCCCCGCGCCCGCAGGGCCAGGGCGGCCAGGGTGCTCCTCGTCCGCAGGGTCAGGGCGGCGCTCGCCCCAGCCCCGGCGGCATGCCTCGCCCGCAGGGCGGCGCTCCCCGTCCGGGCGGTGCTCCCGGTGGTAACCGTCCCAACCCGGGCATGATGCCGCAGCGTCCCGCTGCGGGACCGCGTCCCGGTGGTGGCCCCGGCGGTGGCCGTGGTCCCGGTGGTGGCGGTCGTCCCGGTGGTGGCGGCGGCGGCGGTCGTCCCGGTGGCGGCGGCGGCTTCGCCGGTCGTCCCGGCGGCGGTGGCGGCGGCTTCGCCGGTCGTCCCGCTGGTCCCGGTGGCGGCGGCGGTGGCGGCGGCTTCGCCGGTCGTCCCGGTGGCGGCGGTGGCCGTCCCGGCTTCGGTGGCCGTCCCGGTGGTCCGGGTGGCCGTGGTGGCACGCAGGGCGCCTTCGGCCGTCCCGGCGGTCCCGCGCGTCGTGGTCGCAAGTCGAAGCGGCAGAGGCGCCAGGAGTACGAGTCGATGCAGGCCCCGTCGGTCGGCGGCGTCATGCTGCCGCGCGGCAACGGCCAGGCGGTCCGCCTGTCCCGTGGTGCCTCGCTGACCGACTTCGCCGAGAAGATCAACGCCAACCCGGCGTCGCTCGTCGGCGTGATGATGAACCTCGGCGAGATGGTCACTGCCACGCAGTCCGTCCCGGACGAGACGCTGAAGCTGCTCGCGGACGAGATGAACTTCGTCCTCGAGATCGTCAGCCCGGAGGAGGAGGACCGCGAGCTGCTCGAGTCCTTCGACATCGAGTTCGGCGAGGACGAGGGCGGCGACGAGGCTCTCGTCGCGCGTCCGCCGGTCGTGACCGTCATGGGTCACGTCGACCACGGTAAGACCCGCCTCCTGGACGCGATCCGCAAGACGAACGTCATCGCGGGCGAGGCCGGCGGCATCACGCAGCACATCGGTGCGTACCAGGTCGGCGCCGAGGTCAACGGCGAAGACCGCAAGATCACCTTCATCGACACCCCCGGTCACGAGGCGTTCACCGCCATGCGTGCCCGTGGTGCGAAGTCCACCGACATCGCGATCCTCGTGGTCGCGGCGAACGACGGTGTGATGCCGCAGACGATCGAGGCGCTGAACCACGCCAAGGCGGCCGACGTGCCGATCGTGGTCGCGGTCAACAAGATCGACGTCGAGGGTGCCGACCCGACCAAGGTGCGCGGTCAGCTCACCGAGTTCGGTCTGGTGGCCGAGGAGTACGGCGGCGACACGATGTTCGTCGACATCTCCGCCAAGCAGGGCCTCAACATCGAGAGCCTGCTGGAGGCCGTGGTCCTCACCGCGGACGCCTCGCTCGACCTGCGGGCCAACCCGGAGCAGGACGCGCAGGGTATTGCGATCGAGTCCCACCTGGACAAGGGCCGCGGCGCCGTCGCGACCGTCCTGGTCCAGCGAGGCACTCTGCGGGTCGGCGACACCATGGTGGTCGGCGACGCGTACGGCCGTGTCCGCGCGATGCTCGACGACAAGGGCGAGAACGTGGAAGAGGCGGGTCCCTCGACCCCGGTCCTCGTCCTCGGTCTCACCAACGTCCCGGGTGCCGGCGACAACTTCCTGGTCGTCGACGAGGACCGTACGGCCCGTCAGATCGCCGAGAAGCGTGCCGCCCGTGAGCGCAACGTCCGCTTCGCCCGCAAGGGTGTGCGGTTCTCCCTGGAGAACCTGGACGAGGCCCTCAAGGCCGGTCTGGTGCAGGAACTCAACCTCATCATCAAGGGCGACGCGTCCGGTTCGGTGGAGGCTCTCGAGTCCTCGCTGCTCCAGCTCGACGTCGGCGAAGAGGTCGACATCCGCGTCCTGCACCGCGGCGTGGGTGCGGTCACCGAGTCGGACATCGACCTGGCGACCGGCTCCGACGCGATCGTGATCGGCTTCAACGTCCGTGCGGCCGGTCGTGCCGCGCAGATGGCCGAGCGCGAAGGCGTGGACGTCCGGTACTACTCGGTCATCTACCAGGCGATCGAAGAGATCGAAGCGGCCCTCAAGGGCATGCTCAAGCCGGAGTACGAAGAGGTCGAGCTCGGCACGGCGGAGATCCGCGAGGTCTTCCGCTCGTCCAAGCTGGGCAACATCGCCGGTGTTCTTGTCCGGTCGGGCGAGGTCAAGCGCAACACCAAGGCGCGCCTCATCCGCGACGGCAAGGTCATCGCGGAGAGCCTCAACATCTCCGGTCTGCGCCGCTTCAAGGACGACGTCACCGAGATCCGCGAAGGGTTCGAGGGCGGTATCAACCTCGGCAACTTCAACGACATCAAGATCGACGACGTCATCGCGACGTACGAGATGCGCGAGAAGCCTCGCGGCTGATCAACGCAGCTCGAACCGGGGCCGGTCGAGGGGAGGTAAATCCCGTCGATCGGCCCCGGCCGTTCCGTGTACGGTTCTTGTGTCCCTGCCAAGTGGTTGGCGGGGCACGAACCCGAACCGGCGGGACATCCGGACATACATGTATGTGGGGACACTGTCCTTCGATCTGCTCCTCGGCGACGTTCGATCGCTGAAGGAGAAACGCTCCGTCGTCCGACCGATCGTCGCCGAACTCCAGCGCAAGTACGCGGTGAGTGCGGCGGAGACCGGGAACCAGGACCTCCATCGCAGGGCCGAGATCGGCCTGGCGATCGTCTCCGGGGAGACGGGGCACCTCACCGACGTACTGGACCGGTGCGAGCGCCTGGTCGCCGCCCGTCCGGAGGTGGAGCTGCTCTCCGTTCGACGCAGGCTCCACAGCGACGAAGACTGATTGCACAGCAAGGCGAAGAAGGAGACGGAGCAGTGGCCGACAACGCGCGCGCGAAAAGGCTGGCGGACCTCATCCGAGAGGTGGTTGCCCAGAAGCTGCAGCGCGGGATCAAGGACCCGCGGCTCGGTACGCATGTGACCATCACGGACACCCGGGTCACGGGTGACCTGCGGGAGGCGACCGTCTTCTACACGGTCTACGGCGACGACGAGGACCGCGCGGCGGCCGCCGCGGGCCTGGAGAGCGCCAAGGGCGTCCTCCGTTCGGCGGTCGGCGCGGCCGCGGGCGTGAAGTTCACGCCGAGCCTCGCCTTCGTGGCGGACGCCCTGCCGGACAACGCACGGGCGATCGAGGACCTCCTCGACAAGGCGCGGCTCTCGGACGAGAAGGTGCGCGAGGTGTCCGCGGGCGCCGAGTTCGCCGGCGACGCCGACCCGTACCGCAAGCCCGAGGACGAGTCCGACGAAGAAACGGACGGCAACGCCACCGCATGAGCAGCACCAGCAACAAGACGCCGGACGGCCTTGTCATCGTCGACAAGCCGTCCGGCTTCACTTCGCATGACGTGGTCGCCAAGATGCGCGGGATCGCCAAGACCCGCCGCGTGGGCCACGCGGGCACCCTCGACCCGATGGCGACGGGTGTCCTGGTCCTCGGCGTCGAGCGGGCCACCAAGCTCCTCGGCCATCTCGCGCTGACGGAGAAGGAGTACCTCGGCACGATCCGGCTCGGCCAGGACACGGTCACGGACGACGCCGAGGGCGAGATCACCTCGTCGGCCGACGCCTCGCGGATCAGGCGGGACGCCATCGACGCGGGGATCGCCAAGCTGTCCGGCGACATCATGCAGGTGCCGTCGAAGGTCAGCGCCATCAAGATCGACGGCAAGCGGTCGTACGCGCGCGCCCGCAAGGGCGAGGACTTCGAGATCCCGGCCAGGCCCGTGAAGATCTCCTCGTTCACCGTGTACGACGTCAGGGACGCCGTCGCCGAGGACGGCACGCCCGTACTCGACCTGGTCGTGTCGGTCGTCTGCTCGTCCGGGACGTACATCCGCGCCCTGGCCCGCGACCTCGGCGCCGACCTCGGGGTCGGCGGCCATCTGACCGCGCTGCGGCGCACCCGCGTCGGGCCGTACAAGCTCGACTCGGCGAAGACCATCGACCAGCTCCAGGAGGAGCTGACGGTGATGCCGGTGGCCGACGCTGCCGCCGCCGCGTTCCCGCGCTGGGACGTGGACGAGAAGCGGTCGAAGCTGCTGCTCAACGGCGTACGGATCGAGATGCCCGGTGAGTACGCCGGTGCGGGCCCCGTCGCCGTGTTCGATCCGGAGGGCCGCTTCCTGGTCCTGGCCGAGGAGCTGAAGGGCAAGGCCAAGAGCCTGGCCGTCTTCGTCTGAGGCTCTCTCGGGCTTGGCGCCTTCGTCGTGGAGCGGCGGGCAGTCGCCCGCCGCTCCACGTTTCCCCCCACCCCAAGGTGTATCCATCGCGCCTCGCCGATTCACCCCATCAGGCAGGCGCTCGGAGTGAACCGAGGGAGCGGAAGGGGGCGCGTTCGCCGCGCGTTCTGTCCCGCTGATCACCGCCGACCTACCGTCGGAAGGACGGGGCGCGTGGCAGGGAGGTTCGGGCATGACGGGACAGGGGGACCCGGCGGCCCTCGACAGGACCCTGGTGCGGATATGCGACCTGGCGGGGCGGCCGCGCGGGACCGGATTCGCCGCCGACGACCAGGGCACGGTGATCACCAGCCACGAGGCGGTCGACGGCCTTGCGCGCCTCGTGCTGCACGCCGCGGGGGAGCGCGTCTGCGTGGTGACCGCCGACGCCGTGGTGCCCCTTCCTGAAGCCGATCTCGCCCTCGTCCGCACGGAGGGGCTCGGGCTGCGCCCGCTGCCCGTCACCGTGCGCGAGGCCGTTCCGGTCGGCTCCTATGTGCGGATCGCCGCGCTCGGCTGGCGCGAGGCGCGCATCCTGGGCCCGGCGGTGGTGACCTACACCGCCACGGACCGCTTCCATCTGGTCGACGCCGCGCTGGAGCTCGCCATCGGCACCGACGGCGCGGACGCGCTGCGGCTCGGCGGCGGGGCCGCGGGCGGCCCGGTCGTCGACGCCTCGTCCGGAGCCGTGCTCGCCGTCCTCGGGACCGCGCTGCACGGCGAGCACAGCTCCGCGGGCTTCGCCGTGCCGCTGCGGGACGCTGCGACGGCCGACCCCGGCGGACCGCTCGCCGAGCTCCTCGCGCGGGCCGCGGCGACCGTTCCGGCGTACGGCCGGGATCTCAACCTGGCCGGCGTGCTGCATCTGACGGCGACGTCACTGGGCTCCGACGGGCCGTGCCCCGCCGTCCTCGAACCGGTCGAACGCCCGGATACGGCACGGGAGTTGGCGGAGTTCACCGACGGCCCCCGGCAGCTGCTCGGCCTGGTCGGCGACCCCGGCACCGGCCGCACCACCGAACTGGCGGCCCTCGCCGCGCGCCGGGCCCGCGGCGCCGAACCGGCCCCCACGCTGTGGCTGCGCGGTGCGGACCTGCAGGGCGCGGACACGGGCGTGGCCGATGCGGTGGAGCGGGCGCTCGAGCGGGCGGGGCGCATCGTCGAGGCCTCGGATGATCTCCTCTCCGGGGCGGACGACGGCCTCGGGGACATCTCGGCCGGGCGCGTCGCGCGGCTCGTGCGGGACCGGGGGCGGCCGTTGTTGCTGCTGCTCGACGGGCCCGAGGAGATGCCGCCGGTGCTCGCGCACCGCCTCGCGGAGTGGAGCGGCGGCACGGCCGAGTGGCTGCGGGACACGGGGGCGCGGCTCGTCGTGGCCTGCCGTGCGGAGTACTGGGAGCAGGCGGGGGAGCACTTTCCCGCGGAGCTGCTGGAGGAGTGTGTGTGCCTCGGGGATCTGCCCGAGCGGCAGGCGCGGCTCGCGCGGGCGCGGTACGGCATCCCGGAGGGCGCGCTCGCCGCCGCCGACGCCCGCCATCCGCTGGCGCTGCGGCTCCTGTCCGAGGTGCGCGCCGCGCTGCCGGACGCGCCACCGCCGGGGCGGCCGGGCCGCGAGGAGATCTTCGCCGCCTATCTGGACCTGCTGTGCCTGCGGGTCGCGGTGCGGCTCGCGGTGGCGAAGGGGCTGCGGGGCGGGGCCGTGCGGCGGCTCGCGGCGCAGGTGTCCGGGCAGGTGCACGAGGCGGCGCGGCGGTGTCTGGGGCCGGGGCAGGGGGAGCTGGACCGGGCCTCGTTCGAGGAGGTGTTCCCGTGGGGGACGGGGTGGGCCTCCGCGGTCCTCACGGAGGGGCTGCTGACTCCTGCGGGGGGCGGATACCGCTTCGCGCACGAGGAGCTCGCGGACTGGATCCAGGGGATGCATCTGGATGTGGACGGGGCGTTGTGGTCGTTGGTGCACCGGTACGGGGCGGCTGCGCCGCGGGCGGGGGCTGCCTTGCCGGTGCCCCGGCATCGGATCGGGCCGGTGATCCAGGCCCTGTTGCTGCTGGGGCGGCAGCGGGGGCCTGGCGAACTGGAGGCTCGGCTGCGGGAGTTGGCTCGGTTCGGGGAGATCTCCGTACCGCCCGGTGCATCGGCGCCCGGCAGTGGGCGTTGTGCCCACCCGTTCCGCCGTGCGGAACGCCTGCCCACAACGGAAGCGGCATCGTCCGCCCAGCCCCCGCTACCGGGCACCGATGTACCAGGGTGGTGGGCCACTCACCTGCTGGTGGAGACGGTCTGCCGGGTGCCCGACGCGAGGCCCTACCGAGCCCTGCTCGCCGAGCTGGCCCAGCAGGGGCGACACTCCGCCGAGTTCTGGCTCGCCCTCCCCCTCCCGGAGAGCGACCGCTTCGACCTCCTGCGGGACGCGGTGATCCACGACCCCCCGCCCGGCCCCCCGCAGGGGCGATGCCTCGACGCGGTCGCCGAGCTGCTCGCGCAGAACCCCGCCAAGGTGCAGCCGCACCTGACCCGCTGGTTCACCGACGAACGCCCGCTCGCGGCGACCCCGCAGGCCACCGTCGCCTCCGCCGCCCAGGCCCTGCTGCACACCCACCGGCACCGCGCCATCGACGACCTCACCGAAGCCCTCGTCGACTCCGCGCACCCCCGCGCCGACGAACTCCTCGCGGTGCTCGCCGAGGAGGAGCCATCCGCCATCTGCCGGGCCGTCGACCGCTGGGTCCACGACGAGCGGCCCGGCCGCCGCGTCGCCGCCGTCGCGTACGGCCTGCGCGCCGCCCCGCACGCCACCACGGACGCCGACCGCGAACTCCTGCGGTACGCGGCGTTCGCCCTGCTCGCCCGCCCCGCCGACGACACCCTGCACGGCGCGGCGCTCGCCCTCCTCGTCCGCGACCCGCAGACCCGCGCCCGCCATCTGCCGCCCGCCCTGCGGCGCTTCACCGCCGGGGATCCGCAGCTGCCCCCGAGCGCGCTCGTCGCCGCCTTCGACACCCACCCCGAGCCCGTCATCGCCGCCTTCCGGAAGCGGTTGTACGGTCCCGGTCCCGCGCCCGGGGACGTCCTGCGCAGCCTGGCCGACGTGACGGCGCCCGCGCTCGCGCGTCGGGTGGCCGATCTCGTACGCGATGTCCTGGAGCTCCGTCCCGACCTGGCGGGGCACGTGGCGGCCTACCTCGATCTGCGGCTCGAGCAGGGGCCGGGAGTCCGCGCCGTCCTCCTGCCGCTCGTGGTGGGGCTCCTGAACAGCCGGCCGCCCGCCGTGCGCGCCGCGCTCGCCTCCGCCGTCGCGGCACCCGGCACCGATGCCTCGCGGGCCCTGCGCGCCGAACTGCTCGACGTACTGCTCGACGGGGAGCGGGAGCCCGAAGTCCTGGACGCCGTGCTGTGCGCGGTCGCCGTCGGCGGTGACGCGAGCCGGGTCCGTGAGCTGGTGCGGCGCACGGGCGAGCTCCTTGTCCGCACCCCGGACGGCGCGACGTGCTTCGACCGCCGCCTGGTCGAGCTGGCCCGTTCCGTCCCCGGCTTCGCCGCGCTCGTCGCCCGGTGGATGTGCGACGCCCCGCAGGAGTGGGCCGCCCTCGTCGGCCCGAGCGCCCGCCGCATGATCGAGAACGTCACCGGGGCGGTTGTCCCGGCGTGAGGTCCGCCACCCCATCCGATGCGATCCGGATCGCGCGGGCATGGCAGTCTTAGACCTGCGCAATGGGCAATGGGACGTACACACACGTACACGGGTTCGGCGAGGAGCAAAGACAGTGCAGCGCTGGCGTGGCTTGGAGGACATCCCCCAGGACTGGGGGCGCAGCGTCGTCACCATCGGTTCCTACGACGGCGTACACCGCGGGCACCAGCTGATCATCGGGCGCGCGGTGAAGCGCGCGCGTGACCTCGGTGTCCCCGCCGTCGTCGTCACCTTCGACCCGCACCCCAGCGAGGTCGTGCGTCCGGGCAGCCACCCGCCGCTGCTCGCCCCGCACCACCGGCGCGCCGAACTCATGGCCGAGCTGGGGGTGGACGCGCTCCTCATCCTGCCGTTCACCACGGAGTTCTCGAAGCTGTCGCCCGCCGACTTCGTCGTCAAGGTGCTCGTCGACAAGCTGCACGCGCGCGTAGTCGTCGAGGGCCCCAACTTCCGCTTCGGCCACAAGGCCGCGGGCAATGTCGCCTTCCTGACCGAGCTCGGCGAGACGTACGACTACGAAGTCGATGTCATCGATCTGTTCGTGAGCGGCGAGGCGGGCGGCGGCGAGCCCTTCTCCTCCACCCTCACCCGGCGCCTGGTCGCCGAGGGCGACGTGGCGGGCGCCGCGGAGATCCTCGGCCGCCCGCACCGCGTCGAGGGCGTCGTCGTGCGCGGCGCGCAGCGCGGCCGCGAACTGGGCTTCCCCACCGCCAACGTGGAGACGCTGCCGCACACCGCCATCCCGGCGGACGGCGTCTACGCCGGGTGGCTGCACGCGCAGGGCGAGGCGATGCCCGCGGCGATCTCCGTCGGGACGAACCCGCAGTTCGACGGGACCGAGCGGACGGTCGAGGCGTACGCGATCGACCGCGTCGGGCTCGACCTGTACGGCCTGCACGTGGCCGTGGACTTCCTGGCCTTCGTGCGGGGCCAGGCGAAGTTCGACTCGATCGACGAGCTGCTGGTCGCCATCGCGGAAGACGTGAAGAAGTCCCGGGAGCTGATCGAGGCGCACGGCGAGTAGTTCTCCGGCGCCCCGCACCCCTTTAGGGGCGCGGGGAACTGCGCGACAAGCCCCCACCGGCGGGCAGTCGCACCCGAACCGGTCCCGGCCGACGCTAAGGCGCGCTGTCGGCGACCAGAGCATCGGCCCAGTGACAAGCTACCTGCGTCCGGCCACCGCCTGAAAGCACCGGCAAGTCCTCAGTCCTGCAGCGGTCCGCGACGCCCGCCCGCTGCGCCTCGCCCGAGGCAAGGACCTGGCAGCGGGCGTGGAAGCGGCAGCCGCCCGGAATGCGGGACGGGTCCGGCGGCTCGCCCGTCAGGACCACCGGGTCGCCGGAGGCCTCCGGGAGGACCGACAACAGGGCCTGGGTGTACGGGTGTTGAGGCGAGGTCAGGACCTCCTCCACCGTGCCCGTCTCGACGATCCGGCCCAGGTACATCACCGCCACGCGGTCCGCGATGTTCCACGCGAGCCCCAGATCGTGCGTCACCACCAGTGCGGAGAGCCCGAGTTCGTCGCGCAGGCGGAGCAGCAGCGCGAGGATCTCGCCGCGTACGGACGCGTCCAGCGAGGCCACCGGCTCGTCCGCGACGATCAGTTCGGGCTCGAGGACCAGCGCGCCCGCGATGACCACGCGCTGGCGCTGGCCGCCCGACAGCTCGTGCGGGTAGCGCAGGAAGAACCGCTCCGGCGGGCGCAGTCCGGCCCGCGAGAGCGCGTCGGCGACCGCCGCCTGCTCGTCACCCCCGTACCCGTGGATGCGCAGCCCCTCGGCGACCGCCTCGTACACGGTGTGGCGGGGATTCAGGGAGCCGCTGGGATCCTGGAGCACCAGCTGGACGCGCTTGCGGTACGCCTTGAGGGCGCGGCCCGAGTAGTTCAGCGGCTTGCCGCCGAACGTCACCTTCCCGGAGGTCGGCGCCACCAGGCCGAGCAGCGAGCGGGCCAGGGTCGTCTTGCCGCAGCCCGACTCGCCGACCAGGGCGACGATCTCGGCGGGCTTGATGTCGAGGTCCACGCCGTCCACCGCGCGCGCGGGCGGCGCGCCACGGCGGCCGGGGAACGTGATGTGCAGGTCGCCCGCCGAAAGGAGGGGGTCATCGGTGGTCATGCGTGGCCGCTCCTCAATGCGTGATCTGTCGGTGCTCACGGCGTGCGCTCCGCCGTCGCCGGGGCCGATGTCGGCTGCGCCGGGAGCTGGGAACCCGCGTGCACGCAGGCCGCCCGGTGCCGGGGGCCCGCGTCCCGCAGCACCTGGTCCTCCGTGGTGCAGGAGTCCAGAGCGACGGTGCAGCGCGGGTGGAACGTGCAGCCCGTGGGGAGCAGGGACGGGTCCGGCGGGTCGCCGGGCAGGCCGCGCGGGGCGAAGCGCGACGCCGTGTCGCCGATGCGCGGGAAGGCCGCCGAGAGGGCCTTTCCGTACGGGTGCCGGGCGTTCTCGTAGACCTCGGAGGCCGGGCCCTCCTCGACGACGCGGCCCGCGTACATCACCGCGAGCCGGTCGCAGGTGTCGGAGAGCACCGCGAGGTCATGGCTGATCATGATCAGGCCGAGGTCCTGCTCGGCCACCAACTGCTCGATCAGGCGCAGGATCTGGGCCTGGATCATCACGTCGAGGGCCGTCGTCGGCTCGTCGGCGATGATCAGGCGCGGGTCGCAGGCGAGCGCCATCGCGATCATGACGCGCTGGCGCTGCCCGCCGGACAGCTCGTGCGGATACGCCTCGGCCCGCGAGGCCGGCAGACCCACCTGCTCCAGGAGCTCGCCGGTCTTCTTCTTCGCGCCCGCCGCCGTCGCCTTCTTGTGCAGCAGGATCGGCTCGGCGATCTGGTCGCCGATGCGGTGCACGGCGTTGAGCGAGTGCATCGCGCCCTGGAAGACGATCGAGGCGCCCGCCCAGCGGACCGCGCGGACCTGGCCCCACTTCATGGTGAGGACGTCCTCGCCGTCCAGCAGGACCTCGCCGGTCACCTTCGTCCCCGCGGGCAGCAGCCTCAGCAGCGCCAGCGCGAGCGTGGACTTGCCGCATCCGGACTCGCCCGCGACGCCGAGCTTCTGGCCCGCGTCGACCGTGAGGTTCACACCGCGCACGGCGGCGGCCCCGGACGCGTACGTCACTTCGAGATTGCGTACGTCGAGGAGGCGCTGTTCAGTCATACCGGTCTCCGTCACTCCGGTCTCCGTCACCTTGTTCGGACCGCTCAACGGGAGACCCCCAGCCTGGGGTTGAGCACGGACTCCACGGCGCGCCCGCACAGCGTGAACGCGAGCGCCACGACGGCGATGGCGAGGCCGGGCGGGGCGAGATACCACCAGTCGCCCGCGCTGACCGCGCCCGCCTCACGCGCGTCCTGGAGCAGTCCGCCCCAGGAGACGACCGTCGGATCGCCGAGGCCGAGGAAGGCCAGCGTGGCCTCGGTGAGGATCGCGTTGGAGATGACGAGGGTGGTCTGCGCGAGCACCAGCGGCATGACGTTGGGCAGGACGTGCCGGCCCATGACATGGCCGTGGCCGCCGCCGAGCGCCTGGGCGCGTTCGATGTACGGACGTGACTCCACGGCCAGGGTCTGGGCGCGGACGAGCCGCGCGGTCGTCGGCCAGGTCGTCACACCGATCGCCAGGATGATCGTCCAGATGGACTTGGACATCACGGAGGCGAGTGCGATGGCGAGCACCAGCGTCGGCATCACCAGGAACCAGTCCGTGACGCGCATGATCACGGTGGCGTACCAGCCCTTGAAGTGCCCCGCCGTGATCCCCACGATCGTGCCGATGGCCACCGAGAGCACGGCGGCGAGCAGCCCGACGGTGAGCGAGATCCGTGCGCCCCACACCAGGAGCCCGAGCAGATCGCGCCCGAACTGGTCGGTGCCCAGGGGGAATTCGCCGCTCGGCGACTCCATGGGCTTGCCCGGCGCGTCGGTCACGCTCTGCGCGTCCGAGCCGACGAGGAGCGGCGCGAAGACGGCGATGAGCGCGAACACGACGAGTGCGGCCAGGCCGAAGAGCCCGGCGCGGTGGGTGCGGTACTCGCGCCAGAAGCGGGCGGCGGAGTGGCGTCTGCGGGTCCAGGCGAGCGCCCGAGGGCTCTTCGCGGCCTTGACCTCGGCCTCGGTCTCGGCTGTTTCGGTCGTCATCGGCCCACCCTCGGGTCGAGCAGCGGATAGATCACGTCGGCCAGGGTGTTCATCAGGATCACCGCGGCGGCGAACACGAAGAACAGACCCTGCACGAGGGGCAGGTCGGGCACGCTGAGCGCGGCGTAGAACAGCCCGCCGAGCCCCGGCCAGGAGAAGACGGTCTCGACGAGGATCGCGCCCGCCACGACCGTGCCGAGGTTCACGAACATCAGCGTGACCGTGGGCAGCATCGCGTTCGGGACGGCGTGCCTGCGGCGTACGAGATCGTCCCGCAGGCCCTTGGCGCGCGCGGTCGTCAGATAGTCGCTGCCCATCTCGTCGAGCAGCGAGGAGCGCATGACGAGCAGCGTCTGCGCGTATCCGACCGCCACGAGCGTGATGACCGGGAGCACCATGTGGTGCGCGACGTCGATGACGTACGCGATGCCCGTCTCGCCACCCGATTCGAGCCCGCCGGTCGGGAAGAGCCCGGGAATCGGACCGACCCCCACCGAGAAGGTGATGATGAGGAGAAGCCCGAGCCAGAAGGACGGCACGGAGTAGAGGGTGAGCGCCAGGCCGGTGTGGACACGGTCCCCGAGCCCGCCGTTGCGCCAGGCCGTGCGGGTGCCGAGCCAGATGCCGATGAGGGTGTAGAGGACGAACGCGGTGCCGGTGAGCAGGAGCGTCGCGGGCAGCGCGTCGGTGATCTTGTCGAGCACCGGGGTGTGGAACTGGTACGAGGTGCCGAAGTCGCCGGTCAACGCGTTGCCGCAGTAGTCGAAGAACTGTGTCATGACCGGCTGGTCGAGGCCGAACTCCTTGCGCATGGCCGCCAGTTGCTCGGCCGATACACGCTTGCCGCCCGTCATCTGCTTCACCGGGTCGCCCGGGATGAGACGGAACAGGAAGAAGCTGGTGACGAGGACGGCGAACAGCGAGACGGCGGCGCCGCCCAGCTTGCCCGCCACGTACAGGAGATAGGCGCGGGTGTTACGGGCCCGGGGGCCGCGGGCCGACGGCCCGGCGGGTGCCGGATCGTCGGTCGCCGCGGCGCCCTCGGTGTCGAGCAGTGCGGGATTGCTGTCAGCGGTCATGCGTTACTCGCGGTCCTCTGCGGTCGAACGGCGGCGCAGGGCGAACAGGACTCCACCGCCGACGAGCACCACCGCGGCGGCGGCGATACCGATGATGACACCGGTCGAGCTTCCATCCTTGGAGGAACTCTTCCCATCCGCGGGGACGGCGGACCACCAGCTCCAATATCCGTCCTGGCCGAAGATGTTGCCCGCGGCCGTCGGCATGGTGGTGATGGACTTGATCTGGTCGGTGCGGTAGGCCTCGACGGCGTTCGGGTACGCGAGAACGTTCATGTACCCGGAGTCGTAGAGCCAGGACTGCATCTCCTTGACGGTCTCGGCGCGCTTGGCCGGGTCGTACTCGGCCAGCTGCTTCGCGTAGAGGTCGTCGTACTTCTTGTCGCAGATGAAGTTGTCGGTCGCGGCGCTCTCCTTGGCCTTCTTGGGCAGCGCGGCGCAGGAGTGGATGCCGAGGACGAAGTCCGGGTCGGGGTTGACCGACCAGCCGTCGAACGCGAGGTCGTACTCACCCGCGTACCAGGGCACGGACACGTCATCGAGGCAGTCGACCTTGAGCCCGATGCCCAAGTCCCCCCACCACTCCTTCAGATACTTGCCGACCGCCTTGTCGTTCGGGTCGGTGGCGTGGCACAGGATGCGGAGGTTGAGCGGCTTGCCGTCCTTGCCTACGCGCTCGCCGTCGCCGTTCTTCTTGTAGCCCGCCTCGTCGAGCAGCTGGGCCGCCTTCTTGGGGTCGTACGACAGCTTCTGCTCGGCGGAGGGCTGCCAGGCGTACTCCGAGAAGCGCGGCGGGATGTATCCCGCGCCCTCGACGGCCTGCCCCTGGAAGACCTTGTCGACGATCGCCTCGCGGTCGACGGAGAGGAAGAGGGCCTGGCGGACCTTCTTGTCGAGGAGCGCCGGATTGCCGTCGCCGAACTTCTTGCCGTCCAGGGTCTTGGCGCCCGGGTTGGTGGCGAGGGCGAAGAAGCGGCGGCCGGGGCCTTCGTTGACCTTGACGTTCTCCGTGCCCTTGAGTTCCTTGGCCTGCGCCGGGGTGAGCGCGGGCTGCCCGGCGACGAAGGAGACCTCACCCTTCTTGAGCGCCGCGACGGCCGCGTCCTGGTCCTTGTACGTCTTGAAGACCAGCTCGTCGAACTTGGGTGCGCCGCGCCAGAAGTCCTTGTTGGCTTTCAGCTTCACGTACTGGTCGGTCTTGTAGTCCGTCAGGATGAACGGCCCGTTGCCGACGACGGGGAAGTCCTTGTCGTTGTTGAACTTCGAGATGTCGTCGACCTTCTCCCACACATGCTTGGGAACGATCGGCACGTCCAGGGCGGCCATGGTGGCCTGAGGCTTCTTCAGCTCGATGACCAGCTCGGTGGGGCTGGGCGCCGTCACCTTCTTGAAGTTGGTGACGAAGTTGGAGTTCGCGGTGGCGGTGCCCTCCTTGGACATCACCTTGTTGAACGTCCACGCCGCGTCCTCGGCGGTCGCCTTCTTGCCGTCCGACCACTTGGAGTCGTCCCGGATGGTGTACGTCCAGGTCAGCTTGTCGGCGGAGGGCTTCCAGGCGGTGGCGAAGCCGGCGATCGCCTTGTTGTTCTTGGCGTCGTAGTTCGTCAGGTACTCGTACGTGAGGCGGTGGATGCTGGTGCTGAGCAGCCGCTGGGCGAGGAAGGGGCTGAGCGAGTCGACGCTCTGCGCCACCGCGACGGTGAGGGTCTTCTTGCCGTCGGCCTTGGCCTCGGCCTGCTGGGGCGCCGGGTTGAGCGGCGTCGCGAGGCCTGCGGTGAGGGTGAAGGCGGCGGCTGCGGCCGCAAGGAGGATGCGGAGGCGGGGTCCGTTGCCGCGCCTGCGGGGTGGCGCCTTGGTGGCGCCGTGAGACCGTACTCTGCCGTGCTGATCTTGTGTGTCCATGGATCGGTGACCTCGCGTCATCGCTCGCGCAGGGATGGCTAGTTGATCAAGGAACGCCAGCTGGTTGATGTGTGTGTCTACCAGCGCCAGTCTGCGTCAGTCAACGGCAGGTGAACCCCATGTGGCCTGCGGAAATAACGAGTTGACCCGGATTTCATCCGCATTGGTCAAGACCTGTGAAGCGTGGCTGGTCGGGGGGTGATGGTGGGGGGAGG
>NZ_SRIC01000388.1 GCF_004684775.1 Streptomyces sp. MZ04 | reverse complement strand
CGCCCACGCCGTGCCCCGCGCCCACCATCCCGCCGCCAAGCGCGGCGAAGGCGGCCCCGCCGACGGCGAGCAGCAGGGAGTTCGAGAGGCCGTCGGAGATCTGCAGGGCGGCGGAGTTCGCGCCCGCGTCCTGCGGCGCCGAGAGCCTGAGCAGCAGCACGCTGGTCGATGCGATGACCATGCCCATGCCGAAGCAGCCGAAGGCCCAGGCGACGGCGACGGTCCACACCGGCACGGCATGGATCAGCACGCTGGGCGCGGCGACGATGGCGGAGGCGACGAGCACCATCCCCACCACCATCAGCTTGCTCCGGTGGGGCTCCATGCGCGGCCGCGACTGTACGTAGGAGCCGAGCGCCCAGGTGGCACCGCCCACGGCCAGCGAGAGCCCCGCCATGGTCGGGCTGAGCCCCCGCTCGGTGACCAGCATCAGCGGCACGAAGGACTCGGCGGCGATGAAGGAGCCCGCGGCGATGCCGCGCAGAAGCACGACGGAGGGCAGCCCGCGCACGGCCCGGTAGGTGCCGCGGGGCAGCAGCCCGAGCACCGCGGGGACGAGCACGGCGGCTCCGACGGCCGCGGGGAGCAGCGAGAGCCAGCGCAGATCCTGACCGGCGTACTGGAGGAGCCCGGCCCCCAGCGAGATCCCGAGCGCGAGCCGGATGCGCCGCCGGTCGAAGGCCTCGACGGGGGCGGCGGGGTCGACGGGCCCGGACGCGGTGCGCCGGATGGCGGGCAGCGCGAGGGCGAGCGGCCCGACGACGAGGACGGGGATCCCGACGAAGACCCAGCGCCACCCCAGGTGCTCGGTGACGGTCCCGGAGACCAGCGGCCCGACGACGGACGGCACGACCCAGCTGGCCGCGAACGCGGCGAGGATGGATGCCCGCAGATGCTCCGGATAGGCCCGGCTGACGACGACGTACAACGCGACGATGACGAGCCCACCCCCAAGCCCCTGCACGGCCCGCCCGAGGATGAACATCCACATGGCCCCGGCGGTCCCAGCGAGCAGCAACCCCGCCGCGAAGGCGGCGATCCCACTGGCAAGCGGCCCGAGCGGCCCACGCCGGTCGGCCCACTGCCCGGAGAGCACCATCCCGAAGAGGCTGGTGGTGAAGTACGCGGAGAAGGCGAAGGCGTAGAGCGACACCCCGTCCAACTCCCGGGCGGCGACCGGCATGGCGGTCCCGATAGCTGGTTTGTGACTCAACTGAGATGCAGCCCTTGACAGTTGAACGATCCGGGAGGACGGTCCAAGCAACAGCACGGCCCCGCCCGGCGTTGGAGCGCCGGACAGGGCCTTGGTCATCACCTGATGGAAGCAGGCGAGAACCCAATGACTGACTTTAGCGACGTCGCCATGGACGGCAATAGCCCCGATTCTGGCGACCAGTGGGGCCGCGAGATGGCCAAAGACCTTCCGCCCCTGACCCGCGACCAGATCCTCACGATCAGCGTCTATCGGCGCGTCTTCCCGTGGATGCCGTGGAGCCTGAAGCGCGACCCTGCGGCAGGTGACGCGGCATGAGCCTCTTCGAGATCATCCGCCTGATGTGGGCGCACTGGTTCGTGATCGTGCTCGCGGCCGTCGCCGTCGTCTCGCTGGTCGTGTACGCCCGCGAGAACTGACCCCGACCAGCACAACGCCCCCGCCTCTGTCGTACGAGGCGGGGGCGCTTCCGTCCGGTCCAGCTGGCCCGCGACGGCGCCGGACCGGGGGTCTCAGTGGTACCGCGCCCGCTCACCGGGACCACAGGGGCGGGACGGACACGACGGCGCGCACGCCCACAACTCGACGTCCTCGGTGCTCTTCTCCCGTACGAGAGTGGCGATGCCGAGAGGGCGGTCTGCGTACAGCCGCGCACCGCACAGCGCGCATGCCCAGCCGCGCAACTGATCGCCGTTCAGGGTGCTCGGGTCGGGCAGGGCCTTCGTCTTGGTCATCACCTCGCGGCCCGCTTCCGGGCGCAGTCGGGGCAGGAGCACACGGGGTAGGCCGATGACGTCGGCAGCTCGAACCCCTTGCAATCCACGCGCCGCGTACCCGTGTCAGCCGTGATCGTGCCGGACCGGTCGACTCGGTACACGCGCAACGTCATTCCGCCGGTGCTTCCGGTGCCCGCTTCAGCGCTCTGGTCTTGGGTCGTACGCTCTGCCATGTCGGCGCTCCTCGTAAGCGTTGGCCGCGCCCCGGGAGGTCTCACCACCTCGCCGGGGTCTGTATCTTTCGATGCTTCGTTGGCCGCGAGCAGGGCAGAAGTTGACGGGCGATGACTACGCTGACAGTCAACGGTCAACGCCCCTTACGGAGTCCGACCATGACCGAATTCGCCACCCGTGCCCGTGCCGCTCTCGCGGAGAAGAACATCTCGATACGTGGGGCCGCCCGCGCGCTCAATTACGACGGAGCGTTCGTCTCCCGCGTATTGAGCGGGAAACAACGGCCGAGCGCGAAGCTGGCACGAGGCCTAGATCAGCTCGTTGGTGCCGAGGGCTCGCTCATGGCCCTGGCCAGCCGTGATTCCCAGCCGGCGAGCAGCCCGAAAGATCCGCCATGGGCTGCCGGACCAGGCTCGGACGACGACCTGGAGGCGCTCGAACTCGCGCGACGGGTCGAGGCGTCCGACGTCGGCACTGAGACTCTCGACCGCCTCGAAGAGGCCTTCGATGGGCTGGCCATGGCGTACCAGAGGGCGCAGCCGTCCGCTCTCCTGCGCGACGTACGACGCCACTCCTCGTATGTGGCGAAGTTGCTGGACGAGAGGAAGACGCTCAGCGAACACCGCCGTCTGCTCGTACTCGGCGGATGGCTGTCGCTGCTCGGCGCCACTCTTCATGTCGATCTCAAGGAAGGCGCCGCAGCCGCGTCCAGGCTCAGGACGGCGGCGCTCCTCGCCCAGCACGCTGAACACCCAGAGATCCAAGGGTGGGTCTTCGAGACGCGGGCGTGGACTGCCCTCATCTCAGGCGACTACGGGCAGGCCGTCGACCTATCCCGCGCGGCCCAGGCCATTGCCCCGCGCGGCGGCTCTGTCGCGATCCAGGCGACCGCGCAGGAGGGGCGGGCGCGTGCACGGCTCGGAGAGAAGACCGAGGCGTACAACGCCATTGACCGAGTGCAGCAACTCGCCTCGACCATGGTCATGCGGGCGCGGCCGGAACATCACTATCAGTACGACCCGAACAAGGCGACGTCGTACACGGCGACCACGCTCGCGTGGATCGGTGATCCCGCAGCCGAGGCGCCCGCGCGTGAGGTGATCGGACACTCTGCTCCCGGAAGCGATCCGGGCACGTGGCCGCGACGCATCGTCACGGCTCACCTTGACCTTGCGCTGACGCTGCTCTCCCTCGATCGACTGGACGAAGCGACAGACGCCGCCCAGAAAGCGATCTTGTCCGGTCGCCTCCTGCCCGCGAACTACTGGCGTGTTCTGGAGATCGTCCGGGCGGTCGAGGCGCGCAAGCTCCCCGAGGCGCCCGAACTCCGCGAGGCGTACCAGGAGCTGAGCCCCTAGCAACGGGCCGCACCGCCCCCCGCCGCACAGGGGCGGTGGTTGCGCCTCGCCGCGCTCTCCGAAACCCGCCCGACGCCGAGGCGCCGTGGTGCTCTTCGCGGCACGCCGCAACGGGGCGCAACGGGGGGCGTTGCGAAGATCGCGCCGCCTCGGCACATGCCGAACCTGATCTACGGGGAGCGAGTGCCGCAGCGGGGCGCAAGATCACCGGCGAGCGTTTGCAGATCGCAACTCGATCTTTGTCGGGGCATCCCACCTGGGCGATCATCACTCTGCGGCGATGCGATCAAGGTGGGACAACACCCCCCAGGGCGCCGATCACGCCCCTGACCTGCGGATTTGCAGTCGTTTGCACCACGTCCCAGTAGAGGGTTCTGGCGGACATAAGGGCATTGGGGGTCACCGTGATCAACGATCACGCGCATGACCCACCCCCCCTTGTTTGCGGGTGTGATGCGACATCGATGCAGGTCAGGGCTTGATCGATGCGCCCCCGACCGCAACTTGATCCACTCGCCCTGTCGGCCGTGGATCATGGCGCGGTGTTAGCGCGCAGCCAGATCATTCACTCAAGCAAAGTGCCGCGCCCGTGGTCATCCCCGAGACCGTGGGCGCGGCGGTCCGGCGCCGTGGAGCAGCGGCACCGGACGTCTGGGTGTCGTCGCTGTCCGGCGGGAGCTGCCGCAGCGCGACCGAGCTGCCTTCTCGACGCGTGCCGAGCGCGTGAGCGGGCCTCGCGCCTCGGCATCGCACACATCGCCGTCGTGCTCGACGACGTCGACACGATCATCGAAGCTGTTGTTCATCTCGACATCGAACACATTCACTTCATGTGCCATGACACCGAAGGGTGAGATGCACAGGCACAGGCCATGGGGTAGGGGTGGGGGTGCCACACCACCACGCCTAGCCCATGGCCACGTACGCGAGGGGTGGGCTGTACCCCACGGCCATGCCCAGCCATGGGGTACAGCAGACCGGCGCCGGGAAGTAGGCCGCGACACCGGGGCCTATGGGTTATGCGGTCGAGATCACGCGGAATGCGGACGGGCGCAACAGTGCGAATCCGAACCGACCTTCAGCACGCGCAATCACCTGGTTCTTAGTGAATAGTGTGCCGCTCCTGTCGAAGTCGAGTACCAGATCCTGCCGGACAAACAGGCGGGCCATACGCCAATCGGCAAGGAGTGCCTTACCTGACGGTACGGACGTACTGACGACTACGGGCAAATTCTTGAAGATATTCTGAAAGGCCCCCCCGTCAATTACGTATTCCCCATCAGCGGTTTGCAGAAGGTCAAGGTTTTCCGCGTCGGCGGGGTTCAGAGCCCAAGCGGTAGGGGCTTCTTTGGCTACCTGTGAGGCGGTGTAAGCCTTCCTCAGGGTATTCGGGATAGACACCGCAAAGGCCGTCGTGCCCACCCCCGACGTGTTGACGATGCCGACGACGTTTTCCTGTGCAGCGGCACCGGACACAACGTCCGCTTCAAGGGCGTCCAGCACGCCGCGTGACATCTCGAAATTGAGGAAGTCCGCGATATCCGCGTGGTCCTGAAGGACCCTCTCCGGAATGGCCTGGCTCAAGTGGGCATAGATCCTTGCCCTGTCCTGAATGGACGTCACCGTATACGTGCTAGTCGGCTTGGTATCTCCGTCGACCACGGCCGCGGCGGCATCTGTGCGCACGGTCTGCCGCAAGAATTCGAACTCATTGCCCGCGATAGGCTGACGATCGACCAGCAAATCGAGAAGCCGCGCAGGATTGACGGGCATCGGAACCATGCCGACGCGCATCATTCCGGGCGCATCGAACGATCCTGCCGCGACAGCCTTGACGCCATGATCACGAGCGGCCTTAACCAGCTGGCTGGCTGCCGCATGGGCCCACTGACGCGCGCCCTCGTTAACTGTGAGGGCCCCCTTCGTAGAGGCGCCCCCCTTGTGGCCGTCAGGGCGGGTGCCGTCGCCGGACTCGATGGCGGCAGGCTCGATAGCGTCACCCGACTTACGGGCTTCGGCTATCTGCTCCTCAAGACGGGCAGCGGCCACCGTCAGGTTTCCGGCGCGGATCTTCAGCCCAGGCGTGAACTCCTCCTTGGGCTTCTCCGTGATCCCCTTGAGTTCCGAAAGGATTCGCTTGTGCTTGGCGGTCAACTCGCTGATCAGGTCAAGAGATTCGAGAATATCCATTGTTCACCTCGGGATAGCGTCTGTTTCAAATGAAACAGACGAAGGAAGGGCCGACATGCGGCCGTGCATCCGAGGTGGTGACCAGCTCGGCGAGAGGGAGCGGCCCGACGTGGGGCGAACCAGGTGGGGCAAGATCCGCCCCTCTCGGTGATCCGATTCTACCCGGACTGATGGCCCGTCAGTCGATGGTGCCCATGGCGTCCGCCCTCGCGGCGGCGGCGCTGAACACGGGCCACAGCGGATCACGTTGGGCGCGGTGATGCTCGGCCAGCATCCGCCAGGAGTCGGCGGCGGGGCGCACCGTCCAGCTGCTCGACCCGGCCGCAGCGTCGGCGGCCTCGATCAGCGCGTCAGTGATCTCGCCGAAGCGGCGGCGCTCCGCGGCACTGATCACGCTCAGCGCGAGCCCCAGGGGATCGGTGTGTAGCTGATCGTCGGTCATGGTCGTTCCTCCGGTGATCTCGTACTCGTACGAAGTTGGGCGATCTTCAGTAGCGACCTCACGCAGAGTGGCTACGCTTTCGGAATTGAAATCGTCATCACTCTCTGTGAGGTCGTAACCGAGGCGAACACGCGGCCCTCTGCGGGCCGTTGGCGGGGGCGGCGCCGCCCGGTGCCGGGATGCGGGCGGGCGAGCCAGGAGAGGG